>DAISKI010000023.1:0-17337 GCA_036821065.1 Polynucleobacter sp.
TTGATCAAGCAAAATGGGATTGCAGTGCAATAAAGCCAAGAATCGGTATCATTTAGGGCTAAACACAGAATTGCTAGGATAAGAATATGCCAGGCCTATTGCCCAATGTTGACCCCGATGGTCTTTTAGAGTTCTCGGTGGTTTACACCGATCGTTCCTTGAATCACATGTCAAACGAGTTCAAGAAGGTGATCGTGGATATCTCGAGCATCTTGAAAGATGCTTACAACGCCAGTTCAGCCGTAATCGTTCCTGGCAGCGGCACTTATGGCATGGAAGCTGTAGCTCGCCAATTCGCCGGTAATCAAAAATGCGTGGTTTTACGGAATGGCTACTTTAGCTACCGCTGGACTCAAATTTTTGATTTAGCCAATATTACCAATGACATCACCGTAATTAAAGGTCGGCAGTTAGACAATTCCACCCAAGGTGTTTTTGCTCCAGCACCTATCGAAGAGGTGGTGGCGCATATTAAAGCGCATAAGCCAGCAGTTGTCTTCGCTCCCCATGTAGAAACCTCTGCTGGAATTATTCTTCCAGATGATTACTTAAAAGCGGTTGGTGAAGCAGTGAGATCTGTTGGCGGATTATTTGTACTGGATTGCATTGCCTCTGGCGCAATGTGGGTTGATATGAAAGCCTGCAATGTTGATCTCTTGATTACTGCACCACAAAAAGGGTGGAGTAGTTCACCTTGTTGCGCGATGGTAGCGATGAGTGATCGTGCCCGTGAAAAAATTGAGAGCACACAGAGTAGTAGTTTTTCAATGGATCTTAAGAAGTGGTTACAGATCATAGAGACCTATGAAAAAGGTGCTCACGTTTATCACACCACCATGCCAACTGACGCACTGAAGATTCTGCGCAATGTCATGAAAGAAACTCAAGATCTAGGCTTTGATTCGCTGAAAGCCAAACAAGTTGAATTAGGAACTAAGGTCCGTGCTTTGATGGAGTCAAAAGGTTACCCTTCGGTTGCGGCTAAAGGTTTCCAAGCGCCTGGCGTGGTAGTTAGCTACACCAAAGATCCAGAGATTCAGTCGGGCAAGAAATTTATTGCCCTGGGATTACAAACTGCTGCAGGTGTTCCTTTGCAATGTGACGAGCGCCCAGATTTCCGTACCTTCCGCATCGGCTTGTTTGGTCTCGAGAAGTTGGAGCATGTTGATCGGACAGTTCAGCACCTCGAGAAAGCTTTAGAGAGGATTGTCGAAGCCGAGGCAGTTCCTGCTTAAGGGCTGCTAGCAAAGATAAAAGGGTCATCCGAGGATGGCCCTTTTTATTTGCCATCCTCTATCGCAAGAACCCAGACCCAGCCAAAACCCTTAAATTGGCATATTTGTTGATTTATTAGGTATGATTGATTCATCGCTTACTTGTTTGGAGATTTCTCATGACTCGCACTTTTCGCCTAGCCTTAGCTACTTTAGTTTCTGCCTCAATTGGTTTAACCCCAATGATGGTCTTGGCAGCAGATCCAGCGCCAGCTCCTGCGCCTGCAGCGGCTCCAGCTGCAGCACCAGTAGCAATGCCTGCAGCAACAACGCCAGCGCAAGATAAGGCTGCTGCTAAAGCAGAAAAGAAAGCGAAGAAGGCTAAGAAGAAAGCAGAAAAGAAAGCGAAGAAGGCTAAGAAAAAAGCTAAAGCAGCAGAAGCCGCTGCTCAGTAATTTTGATTGAGCACCGTTCTCATTTCTAAAATGAGTTCGGACGGTGTCAGGCCAATCGGTCCAACACCTTGATCAACTAAAGCATCAGCTGCTCTAGCGTGTAACTCAACCCCTAGGCAGCTCGCTTCCCATAAGTCCAGTTCGTGTCGAATGCCTTGTGCTGCAAGGGCAGCGATGCTTCCTGTGAGTACATCACCCATCCCGCCAGTTGCCATACCCGCGTTACCCTGCAAGCATTGCAAAGGTGTGTGAGCAGGAGAAGCAATCAGCGTGTGCTGACCTTTCAGAATCACAATCGACTGAGTCAGTTCTACCAAGGCGTTGATAGATCCGATCCGATCCTCTTGTACTTGTGTACTGGTTGACTTCAAGAGTCTGGCGGCCTCTCCAGGATGAGGCGTTAATACTGTTAAGAGCGGAAACGCTTGATTACGATTACGTAATTGCTGTAATAAGGTCTGATTTTGACTAATGAGATTGAGTGCATCTGCATCAATGATCAGCGGAATAGAAGGGTAGGCTAATACTGCTGAGAGCCAATCCTGTGCAATGGAAGAGTTTCCGAGGCCAGGACCAATCGCAATACAGTCCGGTTTAAGTTGAGTCAGTTGACTAGCAGCATCAGACTTAGCTGGGTGAACCATCAGCTCCGCTTGCTCTGGAACTAGATGCGCAGAAGTCGGATCCAGCATTTCTAATATGGTCCAACCTGCACCCAGATGCAGGCAGGCTTTTCCAGCCAAGACAATAGCTCCGGCCATGCCGGGAGCACCACCAACGAGTACTACTTTTCCAGCATCCGCTTTACTCTCAGCCGGATCGCGTTTGAGTCGCTGGATATACCCAAAGCAATTCAAAGTTTTAGGGGTAGAAGCTTGCGGCATGAACAGTTTTTGATGGATATCAATCATGTGAGAGGGTATGAGTAGATGTTACTACCAAGCCGTCAAATAAAGGCATTAAGATGGACATACCAGATATGTAAAGGCCATCAATGAGCCCTAAGCTCCCCGTTAATAATTCTCAGACGATTACCGAGTTCTTCAATCTTCATAAAGAGGATCTTCATGAAGCCACAACGGAAGAGTCTTATAAGTTCGCTTTTGCTGATGAAGCCTTTTTAGCTCGTAAAGAGACGATGGGTATTCGGTTTGAGTTAGAGCTTCTCAAGCCCGACATTCTTCTCAGAGAGCACGGCATTGAACACACCATTACGGTCTTTGGTTCAACGCGCTTTATTAGTCAAGCTGAAGCGGAGAAACGAGCAGCAGAAGCCAAGACTCCTGAAGAGCAGTTTGAGGCTAAACGCGCTCTCGATAACAGCCACTTTTATGAGGAGGCCCGCAAGTTTGGTGCTCTTGTGGCCCATTACAACTTTAGCCAATCGAATAGCAATAACAAGCTGCATATTTGTACTGGGGGCGGCCCTGGAATTATGGAGGCAGCTAGTCGAGGTGCTTTTGAAAACGGCGATCAGACTATTGGCTTTAATATCAGCTTGCCTCGAGAACAAAAACCCAACCCCTATCTCACCGAAGGTCTGAGTTTTCGCTTTCATTACTTTGCTCTACGCAAAATGCATTTTATGTTGCGTGCGAGAGCCATTGTGGCCTTTCCTGGAGGATTTGGTTCCTTTGATGAGCTCTTTGAAGTATTGACCTTAATGCAAACACATAAGGTAGCCCAGCTTCCAATCATCTTGGTTGGTAAAGCTTTCTGGGAGAATGCAATTAACTTCAATCTCATGATGGAGTACGGAGTGATTGAGCGAGCAGATATGAAGCTAATTCATTTCACCGAGACTGCAGAGGAAACCTGGCAGATCATTCAACAGTGGTATCAGCTATCCTAAACCTCTAGATACAAGATAATGCAAATTCCAGCTGACTCTCTCATAGTACAACTCGACATACCCGCCTATACCTTCGGTATTGTCATATTGATGTTAGTCATGATTTTGCATGGAGTTTGTCTTCTCCAGATTGCTAAACGGTATGAAGTCAAAGCTTATCTTTATTTGGCAGAGAAAAAATATGCCGAAGTCAGTAAAGTCTTTTACTTATCCATTCTTTTGCTCTTGATGACGCACCTCTTTGAGATTTTGATTTGGGGCTTGTTTATTTATGGCTTTGGGTTGATAGCGCATTGGTCGCAGAGTGTTTTATTCAGTGGTAGCGCATATACGGCAATTGGTTTTATGGATGACAGCTTGCCAGAAGGCTGGCGAATGCTGGCGGTAATCATCGCATTTTCAGGCTTATTTTCTTTTGCCTGGACAGCCTCCGTCATGATTTCAATGACAAGAAGTTTTCGGAAGGCATATACGCGCATGCATATGCATAAACTCGATTTACCCCAAGAGATTATCGATCGGTTTGAATAATCTATGAGTACTCAATGGGATGCCATCATTATTGGAGGTGGTGCAGCAGGTCTATTCTGTGCTGGGGTAGCAGGGCAGCTGAATAAGAAAGTCCTCGTCCTAGATCACGCTGATGTCTTGGGCGAAAAGATTCGAATTAGTGGAGGCGGTCGCTGTAATTTCACGAACCAGCATAGTAGCCCAGCCAATTTCTTATCGCTTAATCCCCATTTCGTAAAAAGTGCACTCGCACGTTATCCTGCTCAAGCTTTTATCAAACTAGTAGAGTCTTATGGCATTGACTACCATGAGAAGCATCAGGGTCAACTGTTTTGCGATCACTCAGCGCAAGACATCATTCAAATGCTCTTTACTGAATGCGCTAAAGGCAAAGTAGAAATACGTCATCCCGTATCGGTGCTGAGTATCACTCAAGAGGCGGGCGCTTGGATAGTGAACACCAGTACAGGACCAGAAAAGACTAAAGCGATTGTCATGGCAACAGGTGGTTTGCCTGTCCCTGCCATTGGCGCAACTGCTTATGCGCTCGACATTGCTAAACAATTCAATCTGAATGTTGTAGAGCCTCGCCCTGGTTTAGTACCTCTCTCCTTTACCGCTGACTCTTTTCATCATCTGAATGAATTAGCTGGACTAAGTTTGCCTGTTCGAATTAGCTCGGGATCTAAAGGTGATCGTTATGGTGCTTGCCGTTTTCAGGAAGATTTATTACTAACGCATAAAGGCCTTTCTGGACCTGCTGTTCTGCAGGCTAGTAGCTATTGGACCGAAGGTGAGGGTATTCATATTGACTGGCTTGGCTCAGTTGAAGTAGCAGGCGGCTTTAATTGTGATGCTTTGTTTAATGATGAAGAGAATCGCTTAAAAACCGCCGAGACAATTCTGGCCTCCGTTCTCCCGCAACGCCTTGCCAAAGCCTTTGCTGAACAGAAAAATCTAGTGGGACGGAAGTGGGCAGAAGTCTCTAAAAAAGACCGTCATGCTCTAAAAGAATTAATCACCAATTGGTCGGTTAAGCCTGCAGGAACTCTGGGTTGGAAAAAGGCGGAGGTGATGTTGGGAGGGGTTGATACCAAAGAGCTGGATGGTCAAACCATGATGGCGAAATCACATCCCGGTTTGTATTTCATTGGTGAATGCGTTGATGTCACTGGCCACCTGGGCGGCCACAATTTTCAGTGGGCTTGGGCTAGTGGTTTTGCTTGCGCACAATCTTTTTAGCACGAGCTCTGATATTGAGTAACTCCACTACCAGAGAAAAAGCCATCGCTACGTAGATATATCCCTTGGGGATATGTAATCCCATACCTTCAGCAATAAGAACCACCCCCACAACTGTCAGAAAAGAAAGCGCTAATACTTTGATAGAAGCGTGACGGCCAACAAAGTCTCCAATGGGTTTAGCAGCAAGGAGCATGATCAAAACTGAAACAATGACAGCAGCAATCATGATCGCAATCTCATCGACCATGCCAACTGCAGTAATTACGCTATCCAAAGAGAAAATCATATCGAGTAGTGCAATTTGTCCTACCGAAGCAATGAAGAGCTTCTGGGTAGATTCTGTGGGAGTGATTTGCTCAGCCTCTAATGGGACATCTGAATCGTGATGGAGTTCTACTTCGGTATAGATTTCTTTTGAAGCCTTCCAAATCAAAAAGAAGCCGCCGAGCAATAAGATCAGATCGCGACCAGAAACAGCGTGATTGGCAATGCTAAAAAGTGCTTCAGTTAAACCCATCACCCATGTCAGGCTGAGTAAAAGCAAAATGCGGGTGACCAGTGCAAAAAGTAGACCAATTCTTCTGACC
Organism: Polynucleobacter sp.; assembly: GCA_036821065.1. Classification (GTDB taxonomy): domain Bacteria; phylum Pseudomonadota; class Gammaproteobacteria; order Burkholderiales; family Burkholderiaceae; genus Polynucleobacter. The sequence goes on from DAISKI010000023.1 coordinate 5,864, forward strand.
TGTTCACGAATACTGGCTGGCAAGCGACCAGCTATGACACTGATAAAAATAATGTTATCGATGCCGAGAACGATTTCTAGGGCGGCTAAAGTAAGGAAGGCAGCCCAAGCGCTGGGATTGACAAGTAGTTCAAGCATGAAAGGGGATGGTAGGGGTTGAGCTTCGATAAACCGATGGATTGAGCCCTATTTTACCGATAGTCAGCAGGGTGATTGCCCACGCCGCAATTTGGGTTTAGGATAGATATTGAAATGTCATTACTTCACTGGTAAACCATCAACAAAAGGAAACCATCATGAACCCAAAAGATTTTCAGGATTGGCAAAGAGAAAAAGCCAAAGAGCTATTTGCTTTCTCACACAAATTACTCGAAACCGCTAAGGAAATTGGCGATCATCATCTTGCTGAAGTTGAGTACAGCATGAAAAATGCGATGGCTACTGCAAAGTCAGCGGCTAAGAATGACCTCAGCAAATTAAAAGATTTGCAAGAAGAAGCAACAAAAGAAGCTGCTAAGCGTGCAGCAACTTATCAGAAGAAAGTCAAATCCTTGCTCAAAGATTTGGGTGAGAACGCAGCTGACGAAACAGAAAAGCATTTAGAGAAAGTGCGCCATTCATTGGTTAGCTGGCTTGAAGATGCCGAAAGCAAAATGCCATCTCATGCTGATAAGTTATCTAAGGTTGTTCATGAAATGTCCACTACTGGTCAGCAGATGTTTCAGGAAGGCCGTCGCATTGTGAATCAGGTTGCTGACTCAGCTGAGAAGAATCTCGATGAGCTAGTCAAAAAAGCTTCTTCTGGCAAGAAATCCAAAGCTGCCGCAAAAGATACCTCGGGTAGCTCAGAATAAGTAGTAGCGAGTCTCAATAAAAGCCATCCTTTGCGGTGGCTTTTTTATTTCCAGCCTTGCAACCAGTAATCACTATCAGTCAGCTCTCGCCAGGGGATGATCCGAATCTTTTTGCTATAGACCGCCTCAAGTTCTACCGACTCCGCTATTAGTTCCTGTTCGGGATCCGAGTAGATTACTTTAGACACTAAAAAATGCTTTTCTTTATTTAGTGGCTGCACTGCGGTCCATTTGCTCAGCAGGAGTTTCTTGGGGCTAAGTGGGTTCATCTACCTAGACCCTCAAAGTGCTGTGCATTGATAGTCTTTATTGGCAATGGTGAGCTTACCCTGACTAGGAATGAAGCGTACTTGCGCATCTTGGGTGAGGGCAGGACATTGATTAGCGAAATAAGTGACCTCTCCGAGAGCGCCACAATGCGTATAAGTGGTATCGGGCAAAATCATTTGGGCTTGCTTGAGAATCATCGAAAACTTCTGCCCGTCGGTATCCTGGCACTTCCAGGTTGTGTAGTCAACACGGCCACAAGCGGATAGGCAAAAAGCCCAGCAAACGCTGATGAGAGGGATTGGGAGTCTAAGCAAAGAACGCATAGGCAAAGCATAGCGAAATTCTGAGGAATTTGTGTTTCGTATTAAGATTTACCTAGAAAGATATAAAAATAGATAAAACCGTAAAGGAGACAGTATGGATACGAATCGTCGCGATATTCTGAAGATGGGTGGCAGCGCTGCTCTGAGTAGCTTGATGCTCTCTGGTGCTGCTGAGGCGGCTAGTGGTAATTTTCCAGTAGTCGTTGAACCATTGACTGGTAAAGCGGGTTACCGAGTAGCAAACTACTTGCCACGCATGGGCGCGACATCCCGTCTAGGATTGGTAACTAATGAAGGCATGGTGATTGATATTCCTGCCGAGTCAGCCCGTCAAAAACTAACGCTGTCCTTTGATCCCACCTCTATGATCTCCTTAGCAGGCTCTGGCAATCAGGGACTCCTGGATTTAGCCAAACTTTTTAAGGGTAGGGGGCAAGCCACTCAAAACGTGAATCAAATTATTTTGCTTTCACCAATACCAAAACCCCAAAGTAATATTTACTGCGTAGGCTGGAATTATCTTGATCACTTCGAAGAAGGTCTAAAAAATCGCGAAGATAAAAGCATTAAAGAGTACCCAAAGGTGCCTGTACTTTTCACCAAAGGCACTCAGACCATGAATGGTCCTTTTGACAAAATTCCATACGATGGCGGTCTTTCCACCATGATTGATTGGGAGGCAGAGCTAGCCTTAGTAATTGGTAAAAAGGGTAAGAACATTTCCGAAGAGAACGCCATGGAATACGTTTTTGGCTACTCTACATACAACGACACAACTGCACGAGATGTTCAGCAGAAGCGACAATCTGGTCAGTGGTTTAAAGGGAAGAGTTTCGATGGTCATGGACCAATGGGTCCTTGGGTAGTTACTGCTGGTGGCGTGGATCTGAAAGACGTGCGTGTGATTTGTCGGGTTAATGGGGTTGAAAAACAAAACGCCAGTTACTCGCAAATGTATTTCAAAATCCCTGCGATCATTGCAGAGTTATCGCGCGGTCTCACACTGCTCCCAGGTGACATCATTGCCACTGGCACACCCTCAGGAGTGGGTTACAGCAGAAATCCTCCCGAGTTTTTAAAGCCTGGCGATGTCATGGAGACTGAGGTAACAGGTATCGGAATTATCCGAAATACGATTGCGTAATAGCCTCAGTAATATAAAAAATGGTTATTTTTCAATAAGTTACGAGGATTTAAGGGGTGTGACTCCATAAGAGTTTTCCCCTATTTAGACTGTCAATAACTCTACTTTTTATAGATATATACTTGCTTGCGTAGTGGGTAAGGAATCAATTTTTAAATATTAGGAGACAAGATGTCACAACACGATACATTGCTAGCCGCTTTCGAGAATTACATCGCTGAAAACGAAAAATTCATTGGTAAGGGTATTAAGGCATCCGCTGCTCGTGCTCGCAAAGCATTGCAAGAAATTGCTGGTGCATGCAAAGAGCGTCGTAAAGAAATTACTGCTCATAAAGAAGCAATGGAAGCGAAGAAATAATCTTCTTCAGTTCTCTCTGTAGATTAAAAACCTAGCTCATGAGGCTAGGTTTTTTACTTTTGGGGATCTGCTGAATCCACTAAAGGAAATAGCCACTCTGGAAGACCCTTCGGCTTAAGTGTTTTGGTATCTACTGCTACCAAATGAATTAGCGCACTGGCCAGTAAAGTCGGCTCCTCAGAAGGGTTTGCCTCATTGATCTTCTTAGCAGTTTGTTTAATGGCGATTTGGGTACGGCCGCGATGTTCAATTATTTGATCAATTACTAAGAGGTCATCCAATCGACCTGGTCGATGAAAGTTCATGGTGAGCTCGCGCACAGGAAACAGAATCCCAAATTCTTCTACCAGTCTTAAGGGGCCAATACCCAGGCCGTGAAGCCAGGCAGCGCGGCTGCGCTCAAAAATTTCTAGATAACGGGCATGGTAAACAAAGCCCGCAGTATCGGTATCGGAATAGCAAACGCGAAAGGTATAAGGAGATGTAGTCATTTAAGGGGCAGTAGGATTCAATACCAACATCATAGAGCGATGTGGAATTCCTGCTTCATCATAAACAGGGCCATGTGCCTGAAACCCGAATTTCTCATAGAAAGGAATGGCGACCATTTGGGCATTGAGAACAAATCGCGCAATGCCTTGTGACTTGCCAAAACTAATTAAAGCCCCCAGTAGCTCACCACCATAACCGTGTCTTCGGTAGGGGCTCAGTATCGCCATCCGACCAATCTTTCCTACACCGTCGCTTTGCACAACCAGTCGCGCAGTACCAATGCATTGAGAGTTTTGATAGAGCAGGGCGTGTTGGGCTTGCGCATCGTATAGATCAAGCTCCATTTCCTCTGGGACGGCTTGTTCTTCAATGAAGACCGTTTTTCGAATACGGTAGGCATCTGCCTCCGCTTCAGCCCAACTCTTAATGAGAATCATGAGATATCCTCCAAAAATTCTGCCCAACTCAGTACTACCACCAATATAGAACACCAATTAAGACTTTTTTGTCTTAAATACCTCAAGGATCATGGTTACAATGAAAAACGCTTTATTAGCGTTCTTGCCTTTTTAAACCCCGTATCTATCTAGGAGTTATTTTGAAGAAATCTGTCTATGCTTTGCTGGCCTCTCTTGGCCTAGCTGTATCTGCTTCTGCGTTTGCTCAAATGCCAACCAAAATGATGCCCTTGGCAGCTGACGTCGTTGTTTTGACTGCAACTGTGGATTCTGTTGACCTGAAAAACCGTATCGTGACTTTAAAAGATGCTAACGGTAATCTGGCTCAGATGAACGTTGCTAAATCTGTGAATGATTTAGACAAAGTGAAGAAGGGCGATATTTTCATGGTTGAGCATGCGCAAGCGATTGCAGTTGGCTTGACTGCTGCTGGTAAAGGTCAGAAGCCAGGTGCATCTGGTGTGCATTCTGTAGTAATTTCTGGCAAAGGATCTGCAAAGCCATTTGAAGAAACCCAAGATACGGTTTATGCAACTGTGAAGATTTCTACAATTGATTACAACAACCGTGTTGTCACTTTCACACTTCCATCTGGTGAGAAGCAAAAAGTAAAAGTAGCTCCAAGTGTTTTGGGTCTTGAGAAATTCAAAGCAGGTGATGACGTTATGGTTGAGTTCGTGGACGACACTGCGATCGGTTTCGTAACACCTAAGAAATAATTAGGCGTACTCAGTAAAAAAAGCCCATCAATCGATGGGCTTTTTCTTTATCTACTTACCACTCGATTTTGCATTCGGGAAGAAGAGTTGCTCCCCATCTATTTTGTATGAGGCAATTGCCGACTGCCCATCCTTAGAGATCAACCAGGCGATAAAAGTTTGACCTAAGACTTTCTTTACCTGAGGAAAGCGCTCTGGGTTGACTAGCATCACGCCATATTGATTAAAGAGTTTCCGATCACCCTCAACCACAATCATGAGATCGCCACGATTTTTAAAGCTGAGCCAAGTGCCGCGATCAGCCAAGATGTAGGCATTCATTGCCGAAGCCGTGTTAAGCGCAGAACCCATCCCTGAGCCCGTTTCTTTATACCAAGCTTCACCAGTAGGATTGATGCCAGCACTCTTCCAGTAGCGAATTTCTGCTGCATTAGTTCCGCTCTTATCCCCTCTAGAAATAAACGGTGACTGAGAAATAGCGATTTTCTGAAAGGCCTCATTAATATCTTTACCGCCCGAAATCTTGGCTGGATCATTTTTGGGTCCGATGAGAATGAAATCGTTGTACATCACTTCATATCGCTTCGTAGCAAAACCCTCTGCTACAAACTGTTCTTCAGCGGGTTTGTCATGCACAAAGACTACATCGGCATCACCCCGGCGGCCAATGTCTAATGCCTGGCCTGTCCCCACCGCCACGACTTTGACATCAATGCCACTCTTACTCTTGAAAATCGGCAATAGATAATTAAACAGACCCGACTGCTCCGTAGAGGTTGTTGATGACATCACGATGCTTTTCTCTTGAGTAAAACCACAATTGGCAAAACTTATAAGAACAACGAGAAAAAATGTCTTGATGATGTTCATGTGCGGGAAAACCCTTATAAATTAAGGAGTTGATGTTAGTACTAAATGCAAACTTTTTAATTTCGAAGTATAAACAGGGAGTATTGAATAACAAGGAGACAAGATGTTCCATCTATTAGATAAAGAAAGAACCATTGCAGGTTCCGGTTTTAATCGTTGGCTGGTTCCACCAGCAGCATTGGCTATTCACCTGTGTATCGGTATGGCTTACGGCTTCTCCGTTTTCTGGTTGCCTCTTTCAAAAGCACTGGGTGTTTCTCAGGGCGGAATAGAAGCCATTAAATGTCCAGCAGATGTTGGCTTTATTGGACAACTCTTTACAACCACCTGCGATTGGCAAATCTCCACCTTGGGTTGGATGTACACCTTGTTCTTCGTATTCTTGGGCGGAGCTGCTGCGATTTGGGGCGGCTGGTTAGAGCGCGCTGGTCCTCGTAAGGCTGGTGTTGTGTCTGCATTCTGCTGGTGTGGTGGAATGCTGTTCTCAGCTCTGGGTGTTTATCTTCACCAGTTCTGGATGATGATCCTTGGCTCAGGCGTGATTGGTGGTATTGGATTGGGATTAGGTTACATCTCCCCAGTATCGACATTGATTAAGTGGTTCCCAGACCGTCGCGGTATGGCAACCGGCATGGCCATTATGGGCTTTGGCGGCGGCGCGATGATTGGCTCACCATTGGCAGCGTTATTGATGAAAAACTTTGCAACGCCTACCAGTGTTGGTGTTGCTCAAACTTTCGTTGTAATGGCTTGCGGATATTTTGTTTACATGATGTGCGGTGCTTTTGGTTATCGCATCCCTGCGAGTGATTGGAAACCAGCGGGTTGGACTCCTCCTGCTAACCAAACTAACAACGCCATGATTGCCAAGCGAAGCGTCAATGTAAAAAGAGTTTGGGGTATTCCTCAGTTCTGGTTGGTGTGGATGGTTCTGTGTATGAACGTCTCTGCCGGTATCGGCGTGATTGGTATGGCATCACCCATGTTGCAAGAAGTATTTGCAGGTAGTTTGATTGGTGTCCAACAAACCTTTACTGAACTCGACAAAACTCAACTCACTGCCATTGCTGGTATTGCTGCCGGCTTTACTGCGCTTTTGAGCTTATTTAACATTGGCGGCCGTTTCTTCTGGGCTAGCTTGTCAGATAAGTTGGGTCGCAAAGTAACCTACATTATTTTCTTTGTGCTCGGCGCCGCAATGTACTTCAGCGTGCCAAGTAGTGCACAGGCAGGTAATTTGGCTCTGTTCGTAGGTGCCTTCTGCATCATCTTGAGTATGTATGGTGGTGGATTTGCTACTGTTCCTGCTTATCTTGCCGACTTGTTTGGTACGCAGATGGTTGGCGCGATTCATGGTCGTTTGTTAACAGCTTGGGCTACTGCAGGTATCTTGGGCCCAGTTGTGGTGAACTACATGCGTGACTACCAATTAAGCTTGGGCTTGCCTCGTGCTCAGGTGTACAACCAAACCATGTACATTTTGACTGGTATGTTAGTGGTTGGATTGATCTGTAATTTACTGATTCGTCCTGTAGCTGATAAGTGGTTTATGACTGATGCTGAGTTGGCTGAAGAGAAGCGCTTGGCTCATGAAAAATCCCTCAGTGCGGTAGTTACTGGTAGTGGCGGTACCGAGAATACTGCTTCATTTACAGTTCTATTGGCATGGATTGCCGTAGCTATCCCATTGTCTTGGGGTGTTTATAAGACTGTATTGAGCGCGATGAAGCTATTTGCGTAAGTATTTGGCTTAAATGAAAGAACGGCTCCTAGTGAGCCGTTTTTTTTATTCTTCTTTCATGAGCTTAAGCATTGCCTGTAAATCTTCTAGCGAGGATTGCTTGAGATTCTTAATCACACCACCGTATTCAGAAGGAGTGCGATTCTGGCTTAGTTTAAATTTGCCAACAAGACTGCTGACTTTGATTTCAATTCCAACGATGGCTTTGAGCATCATTTGTACATAGTCTTCTGGGGCATCATCGAGCTTCCAGGTAGATTGATAGATAGGCTCATGAGTATCGGTCAGTTGCGATACGTGCTGACGAAGCCATTGAGGATCTTCCTTAAGATTCAGAATTCCTTGCACATGAACTACGGCGTAATTCCAGGTGGGAACTACTTTGCCGGTTTCATATTTTGATGGATACCAGGCAGGGGTAATGTAAGCATGTGGCCCATGAAAGATTGCAGTCACTTTTACCTCACCAGCTTGGGCTAATTTGGCTAAGGGATTCATTCTGGCAATGTGGCCATGTAAATATTGACCATCTTTACTTGCCACTAATGGGATGTGATTGATTTCGAGTTCACCATCGGTATTGGCAATCAGAGTGGCAAGGGGGTGTTCACCCATGACCTTTAATAAGATCCCGCGGTCCTCGACTAAGAAATGCTTGGGTAGGTACATAAATATCTCGTTGCTATTAGTATTTCTGACAGTGTATTACTTCAAACAGGGGTGGCACGGCCAAGCGTCTCAGATGAGAATAATTCTCACTTTATCGCTATAATGAGAACCATTCCCATTAAATAACAAAAGTGCCATATTCATGTTTCTAGATCAGGCTTCCTTAGATACCCTCTTTAGGGTTAAGGGCGTTCTCGCTTCAGAAACTAGCCCAGAAGTGAAAGGTCAATTAGAAGATATTGGCTTTTTGACTGGTGAGCAGGTCACCGTCTTGCGGAAAGGTCTCTTTGGAAAAGGGCCCATTCTGGTCCGGGTTGGCTCTTCCACTTTTGCCTTACGTGAGAACGAAGCCAAGTTGATTCAATTAGAGGCGATTGCGTCATGACTGAATCCAAGGTTCATTTCTTTGCCAAAGAACCTCTAGTTGCACTATTGGGTAATCCCAATTGCGGTAAGACTGCGCTATTTAATTTACTGACTGGGAGTCGTCAGAAGGTTGCCAATTATTCCGGGGTGACAGTTGAGCGTAAAGAAGGTAATTTGACTCTTGCCTCTGACAAGGTGATTCGGATCTTGGATTTACCCGGCGCTTACAGCCTCTATCCCCGTTCATTAGATGAGCGAGTGACTTGCGATGTGCTGCATGGTAGAGCTGCTGGAGAAAAAAGACCCGACTTGATTCTATGTGTGCTCAATGCCATGAACTTGCGTGCCAATCTACGTTTAGTCTTGGCAGCCAAGAGGTTGGGTTTGCCTTGTGTCGTTGTACTGAATATGGTGGATATTGCCAAACGCCAAGGGCTAAAGATTGATGAAGCGGCCTTAGCAAAAGAACTGGGTATGCCGGTGATCTCTACAGTCGGTATTCAGTCGAGGGGCGCTGATGATCTCAAGGCCTATCTAGCCGCACTGGATTGGCGCAATTTAGCACAGCTTACGCAAGCCTCAATTGATGAAGGTGATGAGACGCTTACTGCTCATTCTGAGCATATCGAATCTGACAATATTCAGGTACACCGCATTTTGAAAAATCTCAATCTGGATCATGTCATTCCAGATCAGCTTAGTGATCGCTTAGATGCAGTCCTATTGCATCCTGTGATTGGGCCAATCATTTTGACCGTTTTACTGTTCTTTATCTTCCAAGCCGTCTTTGCTTGGGCTGTCTATCCAATGGAGCTAATCAAAGACTCGCTCGACTGGTTGGGTGGATTAATCACCCAATTCTTGCCAGACAATTGGTTTAGAAGCTTATTGATTGATGGCGTTCTGGCAGGGGTGGGTGGTGTACTCACTTTCTTGCCGCAGATTTTGATTCTGTTCTTCTTCATTTTGGCTTTGGAGGAGTCCGGCTATTTACCCCGAGCTGCCTATTTATTAGACCGCTTGATGGGTAGAGCAGGTTTATCAGGTCGATCCTTTATTCCCTTGCTCTCGAGTTTTGCCTGTGCGATTCCGGGCATCATGGCTACACGCAGCATTTCAAACGCACGTGATCGACTGATTACCATCTTGATTGCACCCATGATGACTTGCTCGGCCCGTCTACCGGTATATGCTTTACTGATCTCTGCATTTATTCCGCATACTAAGCTCTGGTTTGATTTAGATCTTCAGGGACTGGTTTTATTCATTCTTTATTTGGCTGGGATCTTGGGCGCGATGGCAGTAGCATGGTTGCTCAAGCACTTCACGAGTAAGCAATACAAGATCAACGCCTTGATGATGGAGCTACCCAGCTATCACTTACCCAGAGTGACTAATCTCGCAATTAGTCTGTGGCAACGTGCGGAGATCTTTCTGAGACGCGTTGGCGGAATCATCTTGCTGATGACTGTTGCCTTATGGGCGCTATCGAGCTTTCCTCTACCTCCTGAGGGTGCGACAGGGGCACCGATTCAATACAGTATCGCGGGTATGTTGGGTCATGCTTTATCTATCATCTTTGCGCCAATTGGATTTAACTGGCAAATCAGTATTGCCTTAGTTCCAGGTATGGCCGCTCGTGAGGTTGTAGTGAGTTCACTCGCAACCGTATACGCTTTATCCAGTAATGGTGCCGATGCAGCCAGTGCGCTTGTGCCCTTAATTTCTTCTACGTGGAGCTTGGCTACGGCGTTGTCTTTATTAGCCTGGTTTGTATTTGCTCCCCAGTGCCTCTCTACCATTGCGACCGTTAAGCGTGAGACAGGAGGGTGGAAAATCCCCATCATCATGCTGAGCTATCTTTTCTTCCTAGCTTATCTGGCTTCTTTCATTACCTACCGAATCGCCTTATTCTTTGGTCTAGGTTAAACCCTGATCTACCTGATTTACCCTGATTTTTAAGCCAAGTCTAGGGTAAGATATTTGCTGATGTATCGCAGTAAATAATAAAAATACATTACAGGAGATAGTATGAGTTCACGTCGTCAATTTATGAAGACCGTTTCTGCCTCAGGCGCAGGAATCGTAGCGGCTTCCACAATAGGTTTAATGCAAGAGGCTTCAGCACACCCAACCTCACAGTGGGGCGGAGAAATCTATAACGGACCTCACGAAATGGTAAAAAATTGCAAGATTCTCACCATGATGAATGCCGATGGCACCGAAAGCATGGGTGTAGTTACACCCAAGGGCGTCATCGATGTGCGTGCGGTAGCTAAGAAGCTCAACATTGCTGCACCAATAACGCTCGATCAACTATTACAAGAAGGTAATGCTGCAGCATTCAATAAAGTAGTGGCAGGTGCAGACAAGTCTGGCGTTCCATACCTAAATGAATCCAAGATTACTTATGGGCGTTTATTTGTGAATCCTGGCAAGATAGTTTGCGTTGGTCTTAATTATCGTGAGCATGCAAACGAAATTGGCATGGCCCATCCACGTGTGCCACCACTTTTTAATAAATATAATAATAGTTTGACCTCACACAATTGCATCCTCAGAATTCCTCCGCCAGAAGTTTCATATAAGTTGGATTACGAGACGGAGCTCTTGATTGTGATTGGTAAACGCATGCGTAATGTTCCAGAAGCTGAGACGCTGAACTACGTTGCTGGATATTGCACCTCTAATGACTTTTCTTCACGTGATCTGCAATTAGAAACACCTAGCGTGCAGTGGATGATTGGTAAGACTCTTGATCAATATGCACCGATTGGGCCTTACTTTGTGAGTGCTGATCGAGTAGGTGATCCTAACAAGCTGCAAATACAAACTTATGTAAACGGCCAGATTCGTCAGAACTCCAATACCGCTGACTTTATTCACAATACCCAAAAGATGTTGTCGTATATCAGCACCTATTGGGCTTTAGAGCCAGGCGATATTGTCTTTACAGGTACACCACAAGGCGTGATCTTGGGCTATCCAAAAGATAAACAAGTGTGGCTCAAGAAAGGCGATGTAGTAGTCAGCGTGGTTGAGAAGCTGGGTGAATTGAAGTTCACCTTGGGCTAAGTTACCAGCCCTCAAAATAAGCCGCCTTTGGGCGGCTTTTTTATTGCACCTACATCACTTCAACACATAAATCAATTCGTTGCTAAACTCTCGCATCATGTCGATCCGTGTCCGTTTTCTCTCTCAATATATAG
>DAISKI010000024.1:0-15919 GCA_036821065.1 Polynucleobacter sp.
GATGTGAATGAGCATCCTTATCGAATCGAACGTAATTTGATGCAATTACTCGATGCAGGTATTCTGGGCTCCCAAAGCGCTATCTTATTAGGCGGATTTTCTGCTTATCGTCTTTTTGACCATGATCAAGGATATGATCTTAATATGGTCTTTGAGCATCTGCGCAAGCGTCTGCCTGAAGGTATTCCGCTCTTAACGGATTTACCGTTTGGCCATCAAGTAAATAAAGTAACTTTACCAGTTGGAGCCAGTGGTAAATTAAGTTACAACTCCTCTGGCTTTACATTGCAGTCCAAATGGTAAGCGAGTTCCCAATGAGTCAAACTAAAAAGTTACTCCAAACCTGTTTAGCTGGATTAATCCTTTTCTCAGGAGCAGTTATGGCAATTGAAGAGCCAAAATATAGTGTGCTTGAGCAGTCTGGTCCATTTGAGCTGCGAGCCTATGAGCCAAAGATCATTGCTGAGGTGAGGGTGAAGGGTGATATGAGCGAGGCCTCGAGTGCCGGTTTTAGACTCATTGCTGCTTACATCTTTGGAAAAAATCAGTCTAAAGAAAAAATTGAGATGACCATTCCAGTCATAGTAGAACCTAAAAATGAATCTGCTGCGATGGGTTCGCCAGTCTTAATCAACGAGGGAACCAATGAGTGGCTAGTAGCCTTTGTAATGCCAAGCTCTTTTGAGCTGAGCACTTTGCCTACACCAGTAGATGAGCAAGTCCAACTTAAAAAAATTCCAGCAGAAAATAAAGCTGTGATTACTTTCTCTGGTTTTAGTACTTATAGCAAAGTAGAGACGAAGACGAATGAGCTCAAAGATTGGATGGCAGAAAAACGTCTCATGCCTATTGGGCCAGCCCAGTTTGCGCGTTACAACCCACCATGGACCCCACCTTTCTTGCGCCGCAGTGAAATCATGTTTGACTATCGGCCAGAGTCGAAGTGATCTTTAAATTTCTACGTTCTTCAAAATAAACTCAGCCCCTGAGTTTTGACCCAAGACTTTAACTAGGGTGGGCAAGGCCTCCTTAAGATGGCCCTCAAGAGTCCAGGGCGGATTAAGAACAAACATTCCGCTAGCCTGAAGACGTCGCTCTCCTGGAGAGTTCTCGACTCTTAACTCAGCTTGAAGCCAAGACCGTTTATGAGCAGCGGCTATTTTCTTCAATCTATCGGGTAGGGCGGTCGCCTCTCTTCTGGAGAGAATCGGATACCAAATGGCATAACAACCTGTAGCAAAGCGACTTAAGGCCTCTTCTAGGGCGGATTCTAGATATCGATAGTCTTGCTTATCTTCATAAGATGGATCAATCAGAACGAGTCCGCGGCGACTTGGTGGTGGAACTAAACCTTTTAATCGACTAAAGCTATCTTCATGATAAATATCAATTTGTTTAGATTGTGGGAGCTGCTGCACATTATGTCGAAGTAAATCAATTTCTTTTGGATGAAGCTCAAAGAGCTTTAAGCGATCCTGTGGGCGCAACATTTTTGCCAGGATAAAAGGGGAGCCGGGATAAAAGACAATCTCATTGTTTGGATTTTCAGAGGCAATCGCCTGAATATATTGATTAATGCTACTTGTGACTGTTGGACTATCAGGGGATTGCAGGTATTGATTTAAGCGAAAGATACCACCCTCAGCTTCTTTACTTACGGCAGCAAAGCCATCGCTAAGACTATAGATGCCAGCTCCAGCATGAGTATCAATGATCGTTAAGGCGCCCTCTTTTTCTTGAAGATAGCTCACTAGTTGAATTAAAACAATGTGCTTAAGGATGTCAGCATGGCTGCCTGCATGAAAGGCGTGTCGATAACTAAACATGAATTAGCGACTAGACTGAGTACGCTGTGCCTGCACATAGAGCGCTAAGGTAATTGCGATCAGCAGGGCGCAGGCATATTGCAAAGGGTGATTTAACTCCGAATCCATGGTTTGGGTGAGCAACGGGTAGATGGCAAATAAGCCACACAAGGCAATAAAACGGGGCCACCACTTACTCAAGAGCAGTTGACTATCGGGTATTAAGCTTGCCAGAAAAGATCCAAGGATTCCACACCATAGACCAATTGCAGCTGCCACGAATTCATCACTCAACCAGTGGGCACCTACTGCGCTGCGAGATAAGCCAACTAGAGATGCTAAGGCAAACAAGCAGAGCAAAGGCTTACGCTTATCGATTTCACAAGCAAAGTAAAGACCACTTGCTACAGCGAAGGCCGTTAAGGTGTGACCTGATGGCATGGAGTTATAAAGTAGGACTTCACCAATTTGATGAAAGTCACCACTAGCCAAAACACTTGCGGGTCTAGGTAAGTTCACCAGTGGTTTAAGAATAGCAATAGCTAAGCCGCCCAATAACCCCGCAAAGATGCCGGCACTGAGTAAGCGTGGGGCTAACAATACTAAAGGAAAGGCAAGCGCAAATGTGCCCCAGCCGTTGCCTAAAAAGGTCAGGCCAGCCCAAATTCGATCGGGAATATTTTGAGTGATTTGATTGATGAATAGAAAACTACTGCTCTGGATATCACCAAAGTAGATCAGCAAACCTAATGCAAAGGGTAGAGCAGGTGCACAACATATCAACAAAGAAGGGCGTTGATATGTCATGGAATCAGGCTTGTTTGGCTAGATCAGCTGCTTGTAACTGCAATTCCACTTTTTCCATCACTTGCTTAACGCCAATGGCTTGCATACAGACATTGTTATGACAGGGCGTTTTACGGTGGTTAGCAGCGCTGACGCATGGCGAGCAAGCCAAGTTTGCTGTAATTGAAATCGAGTTTCCTAATGAGCCATACAGAGCAGGTGTTTCAGGTCCAAACAATACGATCGTTCTCAAAGGTGTTACTGCAGAAAAATGCCCAGGACCGGAGTCATTGGTCACCATGACATCCGAAAGAGTGTAGAGGGCAGGTAACTCTGAGAAGCTAACTTGCCCAGCAAAATTGAGGGCATGCGTAACATTGGCAACCGACCGTACAGTTTCTACATAGGCAATCTCGGCAGGAGAACCCGTAATCAGAATTAAATCATCAGGGTAATGCTTGGCGATAGATTGAATCAATTCAGAGAAACGGGCTTGAGCCCAGCGACGTTGCGGGAGTAAATCACTGGCATTGGGATTAATCAGAATCAGACGTTGTTTACCATGAGCAAAAGGAATGCCAGCAGAGTTAGCCAGTTTTACAATTCGCTCGAGCACCGCATTCTTAACCTGAGGATCAATGACTGCCTGTTCAAGTCGAACTTCTGAATCTGGAATCTGAATCTTGCTAAAAGGGACTTCAATCTCTTTGGCGTAAGCCGCGTGTATCAGAGAAAGAAAATTCTTAGTAATATGAATATGCGGGTTGTAATGGACCTTGCGTGTCAACATCGTGCCACGCCACAAGCCTTCACCATGAAAGATGTGATAACCGACTCGACGCTGCGCACCACACAGGCCGGTGAGCAGGGCTGTGAAGCGGGAGAAGAGCTCGAGGTCAATAACCGTATCAATTTTGTGGCAACGCGCGATCCATAAAAACCGCAGCGTATCTTTAATTAAGCCACCTAAGCTAGAGGAATCGATAGTAAAAATATTTTCGGGCTTGACTGTGTTGAGTAAAGATAAGCTGGCGCGATTACTCTTAAAGATCAAGAAAAATAGTTCTGCACCACGAGCCTGAGCGTTACGCATTGCTGGGTCCACCAAAATAGCGCTACCCATTTCAGACAATTCTATAAACAGTAATTTCTTGGGAGCCTCAAGCGATGGCGTAAAGATGCTCTTAATGCGGTCGACTAATGCGACAAGAGGACTTACTAAGGCACACAAGGGAACGCCAACCCAGTGGTCGATGGCGCGCATGGTATTCACACTAATACTCATAGTTGGGCTCTAAAGAGAAGACTTTCGTTTTAATAGAATAAATGCACCGGGCAAAACGCATAAAACGGTCAATGCACCATAGCTAATCGAAGCTAGTACCGTTACCGAAGGATTAACTGCCCAGAGGGTTAGTACAGAAGAGAGAGTGGCTTCTCGTAAGCCCCATCCAGAAATACTAATTGGGAGCATTAACAACAAGCTGAGGGCTGGCAAGCCAATCATGAGTCCTTCCAAGGGGGCTTGAGCGCCATATGCCTTAAGACAAAAACCCAGAGCCAGGATAGTGAAGAAATGAATGCTCATGGCAACAGCCGCTTGCCCAATATTGATTGGCCATGAAAAGGCAAAGCGGATGCCGGGCAGAGCTTCACCTAAATTCAATTTCACTAGAAACTTTTGCAAAAGATTGCGAGCAGGGGTCCAGGCCAAAATAAAAGCAATCAATAGACCCGAGAAAATCATTGCCGCCATAAGGACATAGCCCAAGCTTGTGCCCCAGCTGGCTAAGGTTGCTCCACCCACAATTAATCCAAGGGCGCCTAATAGATTGTTGCCTGCAAGGCCGAGCAGCCGATCGACAAAAACCATTGAAAAACTCAAACGCAGTTTAGGTTTAGCGTGCTCAAGATCCACTGCATGATGAAGTTCTTCATCTAAGACCTTCTTCTCGGTAAAGTGGCCTTGACCATCTAGATGACTGGCTGTGATTGCCCTATAGCTATCGCCACCTAAAGTACTCGGTAAACCCTGGTTGATCAGACCGCCAGCAAAGTACAGGGCTACATAATCTTTGAGACTTGCTCGAAAGCCAACTTGTCGCATGAGCATTCCCCATCGTAAGCCACCGCAAATAAAAGCCAACAGGATTGCTCCACCTGCTGCTGCAAACCATAAGGGCTGCATTTTGATCTCGGAGTGGATGAGGGCATCCCAATTGATGCCACTAGTTGCTTTCCATAGCAGGGCTATTGATAGCAGAATCCGGATCGTAGGCCAGGCTTTCTTCAGTAGAGACTTCCACCCAGGGCTTGGGCTGGGGGCGGCTGAGGATTGAGGATTCATAGGCTTAAGGATAATGCTTTAGGCTGCCTAGCCCTTGAATTTAAAGAATTACTACCTTAAACCCGTTTTTTGCCAATGAGTACAAAGGCTAAATTCAAAACCCGATAAATTTTGCCCAAACCGCTCAATAGTAATTTGCTCTATGGGCTTACATTCACTAAAGGCAAATTTCTCGCCTGAAGGACCATCAATGGGCTTATCTAAGGTGGGTTGATTAAATGGCATACCAGTCCAGTTGACTAGGAGAACTGAGCTATCTAAAGGGAGCTCCCCAAACCAGAGATCAAACTGGTCTTGGCGTTGATCAAGGATAAATACTGGCAAAGGATGGGCATACCACGCAATGCGGCTGCCGAGCGTCCAATTCTGAACAGCAATTCCTTGCGCTTGATTTGCTTGCGCAAGCTCCGCTGCTTTTTGGCCGGCCAGTTTCCAGCCGTAAAGATCGGCAATCGGATTACTCTTAATCGCGGCAGTATTGATGCCACCAGATAAAACATAAGCAAAACCCACCAGACAAAGCGTAATCTGCAATATGAATAGCAGCTTAATCCAGAAGCGGTGTCGCATCGACCAGGCTTTTGCTAAACCAATCCCAGAAAAAGGTGCCAGACAAAACCAGGCCGGACTGGTCCAATGCGGTAAACCCCCGCCGCCAGATAGCGCAGCAAAAATCACAAAGGGAATTCCAAAGAAACCCAGGAGCGCGATCATGGAGCGACGACTTGAATGCAAACAATCTTTACAGAATAAAAAAGCACCCAAGATAATGAGGGGGCCAAAACAGAGAACTTGCAGGCCTAGGAATGCAGCAACTCTGCGCCATGCCCACGAAGAGCCACTACCATGAGCGATTTGATATCGGAAAGAAATCCAGTCATGGGTCATATTCCAATACAAGACCGGGCTAATCAGAGCAATAGCAATAAGCAAAGCCAGCCAAAATCCACCTTGGCGGATCCAAGTTTTTCTTGGGTGCAGCAGAAAGACAATTAAGAGGGCTAAGGCAGTAAAGCAGGCAGTGTATTTGCTCAATCCCGCTAATCCCAAAAGAATACCAAGCACAATCCAATCACTCGTGGCATAAGTATCTTTGCGGATCCATCGAATGGACATCAGCATGATGCCTAGACTGAGTGGAATCAGAATGCTATCTGGAAGCAAGCCAATCGCGAGAACATGGGGTAGTGGCGCAGCAATAATACAAAGTACGGCCATCAAACTGCAGGTATTAGCAGATGGTAGTGCGCTGGTGAGATAGCCTGAATTGCGACCTTGAATCAGGCGATGCAGTTCTTTAGAAACTAGAAATACACCATAGCAAGATAGCACCCACAATAACTCCGGAACTAAGCGAATGATTCCTTCGTTTGAAGTCAGACTGATTAAGGGCCACTGTATCCATCCGACTAGGGGTGGGTGATCAAAATAGCTCAAGGCTAAGTGCTGGGCATATAGAGCGTAGTGCGCCTCATCAACCGAGAATTCAATTGCAAAGCCCAAGCCAAAGTGAACCAGCGCAGCGATCAAGATGCTAAAGATTGCCCAGGCAGAAGGGGGGTATTGGCGCATGGTGTTGGACTCAGATTAAGCTTCGTCGATTTTAGACTCAGTCAGCTCAATATTTGGGACAATTCATCTTATGTTCTCTGCATCTACCCTCAGGAAGGCTTTTGATAAGCCTATCCGGTTTTCATTAATCGTCTTGGTGATGCTCATTTCCGCATGCGCAAGTGTGAATGACGATTCTTCAAGCGCAACTCCAGCTGAAGCTCTAACAGTCCAGGGGAACTTACCGAAGTTCTCTAATCAAAGCAGTGGGGCAACCATGCCTACGGGGTGGACTTTTTATCGAATTGCTCCGTTTAAAAAGAATACGGTGTATCACTTAGAAAAATATCAGGGTAAAACCGTTCTGAGTGCGAGTTCAAAAACAGCGGCCTCAGGCTTAGCTATTAAGTTAGTACCACGATCAGCTCAAAATTTATGGCTACGTTGGGAATGGAAGGCTACGGGGATAATTCCTGCAGCTGATAATGCCGATCAACAAAATGATGATGCCCCGCTCAGAATTATGGTCGCTTTTGATGGTAATAAATCAAAACTCTCCCTAAAGGAGAAAATGAATTTTGAATTAGCCAATTTAATTAGTGGTCAAGAAATGCCGTATGCCACCTTAATGTATATCTGGTCAGGTAAAACGCCGGTAGATACAACTCTAGATAATCCCCGTACGACCCGAGTCAAAATGATTGTGGTGGACTCTGGTCAAGCGCATATCGGTGAATGGCGCCTGCATGAGCGTGACTTATCAGCCGATTACCAAAAGGCTTATGGTGAGGCGCCTGGCAAGATTATTGGTGTTGCCTTGCTTACGGATACTGATAATACTCAATCGGAAACTCGTGCCTTCTATGGTGATATTGAGTTAATACGTAAATAGTGCACAAGCATTAAGATATCCTAGATAAATCAGTTTGCTCGCATGAGTAAGACCCATAGGAGAGTATTTTGGCAGTTACAGTTGAAAACGTTCAGACAGTACTAAGAAGTATTATTAATCCCGATACCAAAATCGATTTGATCTCCTCTGGCTCAATTAAAAATCTGAGCGTAAGCGATAACAATATTCAATTAGAAGTGGTGCTGGGCTATCCTGCTAAAAGCCAATTTCAGGCTATTCAGGATTTAGTGATCGCTGCTCTCAAAAAGATAGCTGATGTCAAAAATATTCAAGTGAATGTCAGTAGCGACATCGTCGCTCATACCGTTCAAAGGGGGGTGAAATTATTACCCGGTGTTAAAAATATTATTGCAGTTGCTAGCGGTAAGGGTGGCGTTGGAAAGTCGACAACTGCAGCTAATTTAGCTTTAGCCCTTTCTGCTGAAGGAGCTCGTGTTGGTATTTTGGATGCAGACATCTATGGCCCTAGTCTGCCGATGATGCTGGGGATCAGTGGTCGCCCCGAAACTAAGGAAGAGAACACTATTGAGCCCATGGAAGGTCATGGTCTGCAAGCCAGTTCGATCGGCTTTCTGGTTGATCAAGATAGTCCTATGGTGTGGCGTGGTCCGATGGTAACTTCTGCTTTAGAGCAGTTGCTGCGCCAAACCCGTTGGCGAGATTTAGATTATTTAATTGTCGATATGCCCCCAGGTACAGGGGATATTCAGTTAACGCTCAGCCAAAAAGTACCTGTAACAGGAGCGGTCATTGTGACTACACCTCAGGATATTGCTTTATTAGATGCGCGCAAAGGCCTCAAAATGTTTGAGAAGGTTGGCGTTCCGATCATTGGCATCGTAGAAAACATGAGTACCTATATCTGCCCAAGCTGTGGACATGAGGAGCATGTATTTGGTTCTGGCGGCGGACAAAAAATGTGCAGTGACTATGGCGTGGATTTCTTGGGGTCTTTACCATTAAATCTATCGATTCGGGAACAATCAGATGCTGGCTGTCCAACGGTTGTTGCTGAGCCAAATGGAGCGATCAGTCAGGTTTATAAGCAAATTGCCCGGCAAGTTGCTATCCGGATTTCAGGTCTTGCGAAAGATATGAGCAGTAAATTTCCCAATATTGTGATTCAGAATACTTAGGCTTGAATAAGCTCTTGAGACAAGAAGCGTTGGGCTGCTAGCGTTTTTGGGTTCGAGAAAAACTCATCAGTCTTTGCTATCTCTTGAATTTGACCTTCAGCAATAAAGATCACTTGTTCGGCTAGCCTTCTGACCTGCGCTAATTGGTGTGAAGAAAATAGTAGCTCAATACCGTCCTGCTGATATTGCCGCATCATTGCTTCTACTTGCTCAGTAGTATTCGGATCTAAATTAGCGGTAGGCTCATCTAGTAATACTAAATTAGGTGACTGCAAAAGCGCTCTAACTAAACACAGTTTTTGTCTCTCACCCGCTGAGAGTTTCTGAGCCGGCGAATCAGCCAAATGAGCTAACCCCGCATGTTTTAAAGCCTGCTCGATATCTTGATTGGATATTGAAGGATCACTATCCTGAACTAAAGCTAGATTGGTTCTGGCAGATGCTTTAATCATCGCAGTGTGATGTAAAACTAAAGCTTTACGAAGAGCGGGATTAGAAAAATGAATAGTCCCGCTATCAGGCTCAATCAAGCCATGTAAGAGCTTGAGTAGGGTGGTTTTACCTGCGCCATTAGGGCCAACCAATGCCGTCATCTGATCAAAATGAATCTTTGTATGCGGAATATTCAGAATGATCTTTCCTTCATCCTTAACCAAAATTTGATTCAGCTCAATCCATTGTTGAGTGTGTGCGGATGAATTATGCATAGCGACGCTCCGCAATCTGGCGAACCATAAATGTGAGGAGATTGGCTAATAAAACTACGCCCATCAGAATGATTCCGAGTGCTAAAGCTAAAGGTAAATCTCCCTTACTAGTCTCTAGTGCGATAGCGGTGGTCATGGTGCGCGTGGAATGATCAATGTTGCCACCCACAATCATGACTGCACCCACTTCGGATATCGCTCTCGCTAAGCCAGCTAATAGTGCAATGGTGAGTGAGAAGCGACAGTCCCAGCTGAGCCACTTTAGGGTTGATGAGTAGGGTAGCTTAAGCGCTAAAAAAGAGTCACGGTGAATGCGCCAAGCATCTTCTAATATTTGACGACTTAGGGCTGCGATTAAAGGTGTTGTTAGCAAAATCTGAGCCACGATCATTCCAGGCACGGTAAACAGCCAACCCAATGTACCAAGGGGACCAGAGCGTGATAGCAACAAATAGACCAAAACGCCCACAATGACAGTAGGAACTCCCATCAGGGTGTTTAATAAGATCACAACAATTTTTTTACCCTTAAATTCTTCCACTGCAAGGATGGCTCCTAAGGGCAGACCAATCAGGGCGCCTATGAAAAGGGCAGTCAAACTCACCTGAAGAGATACCCATACGATACCCAGCAGGGCTTGATCCTGGTGGGCGAGAAGGGCAAAAGCGCCTTGAAATGCATTAAACATGGCTCGATTCTATCAAGGGGGTGGCAAAATGGCTTTAATGCGATCGATTTCACAATTCCGGTAAATGGCTCAAATCATTTGTCTTTGTAATGAGATCTTGGATTTAGATCTCCGAGACTACCTCGATAGCCACAATATCAATTCAATTGATGAGTTGCGAGAGGCTGCTTCTATTTGTAATAAATGCATGCAGTGCCAGGAGTTGGTTGAAGCAGAAATCTATTCTGCTCGAATCCGGCGACAAAGTGCAGAGGCATCCAAATCATGACCTCATCTCAGCGATTTACTGTACTTAGTATCAATATGCATAAGGGTGTTTCTCCATTACATCGTCATGCTACCGTTCATCAATTGCGGCAGAAAATTCGGATACAGCACCCTGACTTATTATTTTTACAAGAACTACAACAAGAGCATCGCACTCGTGTGAGTCGATTTCGTCATTGGCCCGAGAAGGAACTCACTCATTTTTTATCAGAGGATTTTTGGCATGATTGGCATTACGGTAAAAATGCAGAGTATGCCAATGGTCATCACGGTAATGCGATTCTATCAAAGCACCCTTTGCAAAAGGGTAAGAATTACGATATCTCTGCGTACCGCTTTGAGAAACGTGGCTTATTGCATAGCGTAATTAAACTACCAGGTAATGAACAGGCAATTCACTGCTTTTGTGTTCATCTTGCACTCTTTCAGAAGGGAAGGGAGCGACAGTTAACGGAGATCATTCATTACATCGGTCAGTTAGCCCATCATGAGCCCACAATTGTGGCGGGTGACTTCAATGATTGGCGCAAACGTGTCAGCAGCCCAATGCTAGAAGCAGGATTTAGCGAGGTATTTGAAGTTTTAACAGGGTCGCCAGCCAAAACTTTTCCCAGCATTAAGCCCATGCTAGCAATGGATCGAATCTATGTGCGTGGTATGAAAATTCATTCTGCGCAAATCTTGCACGATTGGTTACGCTTATCAGATCACCTTGGTATTACAGCTGAATTGGAGTGCCTATGAATAACCTCTGGAACTACTTGCTCCAATCAATGCTGGGTATCACCTCGCTTTGGATTACCTTGCTTCATTTATTGGTAGTCGGGATTTTTGCTATCCAATTGCTATTGGTTAGAAGACCGGTCGCCGTTGCTTTTGCTTGGCTTTTTATCGTGGCGACTTTACCGCTCTTTGGAATCCTCTTGTTCTTTATGATTGGTGAGCGTCCAGTCGGTCGAGCGCTACGCAAAAAAATTACGCGAATGGAAAAACACTATGCGCAGATTACCCAAACCATGCGCACACGTTATGCTGGAGATAAGCAGTTTTTGCCTCAAGAGGCTAAAGCCTTAAGTCTTCTCATCGAGGCGAATAACGGCACTCCGGCTGTTGCTGGTAATCGTGTGACACTGCACACAAATTCCTTATCAATTTTGCAAGGAATGATTGTTGATATTGAGAGCGCTAAAAAATCATTACATCTAGAGTTCTATATCTGGGCCGTGGGTGGTCAAGCAGACAGTGTCTGCGAAGCCCTCATTGCAGCCTGCAAACGCGGAGTAGCTTGTCGTGTTTTGCTTGATTCATTGGGCAGTAAGGAATGGTTTAAGTCGGATTGGCCAGCCAGATTTAAAGCTGCAGGCATTGAATTAACAGAAGCGCTTCCAATTCAATTGGGGCGCTTCCAGTTCCGTCGCGCTGATCTACGCCTACATCGCAAGATCTTTGTCGTTGATGGTGCAGCAGTGTGGACGGGTAGCATGAATTTAGTTGACCCGCGGACATTTAAACAAAGTGCCGGAGTAGGCGAGTGGGTTGATGCCATGGTGAGAGTGGAGGGGCCTATCGCTTCCCAGTTCGAACTGACTTTTTTATTTGACTGGAGTGTGGATAACACGGCTATCACTCAATTTTCTGATCCTGAGCCACTAGGATCACCAGAAGAGGGACATGTATTAGCGCAGTGTTGTGCCTCAGGTCCTGTATATCGTGATGACATTCTGTATCAAATGCTGCTTTCCACCATCATGGATGCACGTGAAGAGTTGACCATCACGACACCGTATTTTGGACCAGATGAAGGCTTGATTCAGGCGCTCATCGCTGCAGCAAGGCGTGGTGTCAATGTGACTTTGATTGTTCCAAAGCACAATGACTCAACGCTGGTTGCATTAAGTAGCCGCAGTTTTTATGGCGACTTAATGAATGGCGGCGTCAACATTGCTGAGTTTCATGGGGGTTTGCTGCACACCAAGTCGATGTTAGTAGATCGGCGTATCGCGGTCTTTGGGTCAGTGAATTTAGACCAACGTAGCTTGCGTCTCAATTTCGAGATCAGTCTTATCGTCTATAACGAGACCTTCTGCGCAAATCTTCAAAAACTCATCGAGAGCTATTTACAGCAATCAAACTTGGTAAACCCCGTCAGCTGGGCCAAACGTTCACGTTGGCATCTCATTCTGGAAAACGTAGTGCAACTGATGTCGCCCTTGCTCTGATGGAAGATCTTCTTCATTCTTTTTTTCACTGGTTCGGCATGCCTTCGGTTGGGCTACCCATGGTGTTTATCACCGCCTTTGTTTCTGCAACATTGCTTCCTATCGGTTCTGAGCCCGTGTTGTTCGGCTATATTGCCGTTAATCCACACTTATATTGGCTTGCGATTGCGGTAGCTACGATAGGAAATTCGCTCGGTGGCTTATTGGATTGGTGGCTTGGGCTCATTAGTCGAAAGGGTGTTGAATCCCTGAAGGGACCTATTAATAGTCGGGTACAAAGCTGGCTCGAGGCTCGTGGACCAAAAATGCTCTTGTTGTCTTGGCTGCCTGGTGTTGGTGACCCCCTTTGTTTAGCCGCAGGCTGGTTGCGCCTCCCTTGGTTACCTTGTTTGATTTACATGGCGATCGGTAAATTTTTGCGCTATGTAACCATTACATGGTTGCTAACCCTAATCCCACAGTCTTTTTGGGAGCAGTTAGGGCATTTCATTTACAGAATCTAAATGCAATTCCTGTATCCTCCAATTTCTTCTTAGTACTTTATTTATTGCGAGTATCCATATGTCCCAATTAAAAGGTAAGACGGCTTTAGTCACAGGTTCAACGAGCGGTATTGGCTTAGCCATGGCCATCGGCTTAGCAAAGCAGGGTGTCAACATCATGGTCAATGGCTTTGGTGAAAAAGATGATGCTATTGCCCAAATTAAAGCGTGTGGCGTTGAGGTTGACTATCACGGAGCTGATATGAGTAAGCCTGCTGAGATTGCCGATTTGGTCAGTCAGACAGAAAAGCGTTTTGGCTCACTAGACATCTTGGTGAACAATGCCGGTATTCAACATACTGCGACGGTTGAAGACTTTCCTGCAGCTCAATGGGATGCCATTATTGCGATTAATCTCAGCTCCGCATTTCATACAACGCACCATGCTCTGCCTGGTATGAAGAAACGCAATTGGGGCAGAATTATCAACATCGCCTCAGTGCATGGTTTGGTTGGCTCGGCCCAAAAGTCAGCTTATGTAGCCGCCAAGCATGGCATTGTGGGTTTGACAAAAGTAGTTGCACTTGAAAATGCCCAAACTGGAATTACTTGTAATGCTATTTGCCCTGGCTGGGTTTTGACACCCTTGGTTCAAAAACAGGTAGATGCGAGAGCAGAGCGCGAAAAGATCTCGAATGAAGAAGCCAAGCATGGCTTGGTTGCGGAGAAGCAACCTTCAGGTAATTTTGTTGATCCTGCCCAGTTGGCGGCACTAGCAGTATTTTTATGCGGCCCAGATGCTTCGGAAGTGCGCGGTGCAGCTTGGAATATGGATGGCGGTTGGACAGCCCAGTAAGCAGGGCGCCATTAGATGGCATAAGTACTTGTTTTACATCATAAAAAATGTATTGCAAAACGCTTACACCCATCCCGAATTCCAGCGCTAAAGAATAGTTTATAGTTAGCACGCATTCAGATTATTAAAGGAGATCCTGACATGGCTTCAATTTTGACCTCTCTCGGACGCACTGTATTTGCAGGCTTTGTGCTCCTGCTTTTGATTCTTTTGGCCTTGGGCGCAAACTTTAGCGCACCGGAGTTGCCATTCGTCTTCCGTTGGTTGCACGTGATGTGCTCAATTATGTGGATTGGTTTGCTCTGGTACTTCAACTTTGTGCAAATTCCTTCCATGCCAAAGATTCCTGATGAGCAAAAACCAGCGATTGGCAAAGTCATTGCTCCTGCTGCTTTGTTCTGGTTTCGTTGGGCAGCACTATTTACAGTCTTAACTGGCATCATTCTCGCGGCTTTGAATGGCTATATCCATCAAGCCTTTACCTTACAGCCTCCATTCCGTGCCATTGGCCTAGGTATGTGGATTGCATTGCTTATGGCCTTTAATGTTTGGTTCATTATCTGGCCAAACCAGAAGCGTGCTCTGGGTATTGTGGCTGTTGAAGCAGATGTCAAGGCTAAATCCGCTCGTGTTGCTATGCTGACATCCCGTATCAATACTTTACTTTCGATCCCAATGTTGTTCTTGATGGTTGCACAGTCATGGAGCAGAGTTTGGTTGGTAGTAATTTCCTAATCAGTAAATGATTTTAGAAGAGGCCCGCATTGCGGGCCTTTCTATTTATATCGACACAATCTATCTGTAAGCTAGGTCATCCCAGCAAGATTGATCGATGTTTGCTACTCTGTTAGCCTCAGTTCAACCTCATTAGAAAGAACACCATGTCCGGAAAAGAAATTATGTTCACCCCAACACAACTTGGTGCGATTGGTATTAAAAATCGTTTAGTCATGGCGCCACTCACAAGGATGCGCGCTATAGCTGGCGATGTACCCAATCCTTTGGCGAAGACTTACTACAGCCAAAGAGCCAGTGCTGGCCTGATTATTACTGAGGCTACTCAAATTTCTGCTCTAGGCATGGGCTATCCCGCGACCCCTGGTATTTATTCTGCTGAACAAACTGCTGCATGGAAAGATATTGTGGATGCGGTCCATGCTAAGGGGGGAGTAATTGTGGCGCAGCTATGGCATGTGGGAAGAATTTCTCATTCTTCTTTGCATCCTCAAGAGGGTCTTCCAGAGGCACCCTCAGCCATTGCTCCCGCAGGACAAACCTATGGCGCTGATTGGAAGTTACATGACTATGAAACGCCAAAAGCGATGACTGAGACCGATATTGCTCGTCTTTTAAAAGAGTTCAAGCAAGCCGCTCAGAATGCAAAGGCTGCTGGATTTGATGGGATAGAGATTCATTCGGCTAATGGCTATTTATTAGATCAATTCTTGCAGGACAAGACTAATCACCGTAATGATCAATACGGCGGCTCAGTTGAAAATCGGATTCGTTTACTTGGTGAGGTCATTGAGGCGGTTTCTACTGTTTACTCGAGTGATCGCATTGGTGTTCGCCTATCTCCTTACGGTAGCTTTAACGATATTGCAGATAGCGATCCAGTGACTTTATTTACAGCGGTGATAAACAAGCTCAACACCTATGGATTGGCTTATCTGCATATGATTGAGCCCCGTTCTACCTCTGCAGGCGGAAACGATAAACATGATGAGGCTGCTCCAGTAACTTCTGAGTTATTCAGAGCCTTGTTTAAAGGCAAATTCATTACTGCTGGCGGATATGACCAGGCCTTAGGTGAAAAAGTATTGGAAGATGGCTTAGCTGATGCAGTCGCATATGGCCGAATTTATATTGCAAACCCGGATTTGGTGGAGCGCTTCAAACAGAATGCACCACTCAATCCCTATAACCGTAAGACTTTCTACGGCGGTGGTGAGGCAGGGTATACCGATTACCCCAGCTTGTAATTAGCCATACATCAAAGGATAAGGCCCAGATCTCTGGGTCTTATTTCTTAGATTGATCGGTATTGTCTTTGATTAAGCCGAACTGATTGGCTACTAAGATAAGGGCAAGAGAAGCACAGCCGAGCGCAAAAAATTGCCACTGATGCAAGATTGCAGTACCAATGACGGTCATCAAAATCG
>DAISKI010000025.1:0-15172 GCA_036821065.1 Polynucleobacter sp.
TCATCCCGAGCGGCAGATTCAACGGTGCCACAAGCGCTTAAAGAAAGGCACACAGTAAGTGTGGTCAATAGTAATGGGTGGAAATTCTTCATAAGTGAAGTCTACTCGATTCTCAAGGGCCGTTCAGAATTAGGGAACCTAGCGTAAGGCCTAATTGCTTGCATAGCTAAAGCTAAGGAACATAAGCTATCTCTAAAGCATATTAAATTATTAAAAATGGAGGCTGTCATGTTGCTAAATAATTTACGGAGCACTCTGGTCTTTTTTGGCCTCACCTTATTGCTCAC
Source organism: Polynucleobacter sp. (assembly GCA_036821065.1). Classification (GTDB taxonomy): domain Bacteria; phylum Pseudomonadota; class Gammaproteobacteria; order Burkholderiales; family Burkholderiaceae; genus Polynucleobacter. The sequence goes on from DAISKI010000025.1 coordinate 288, forward strand.
CACTGGGGCCTTAGCCCAATCGAAAGTAGACAAAGATGGTTTTATCAATCTGATCGACGGTCAAAGCCTCAATGGCTGGAGCATCATCGGCAACGGAAACTGGGTAATTGGAAATGGAATGGTTGAGGGCAACAAAGCCATGGGCTTCCTGGTCAGCGATCAATCCTACAAAAACTTTATCATCCGGGCTGAATTTTGGGCAAATGAAGATGCAAATAGTGGCATTTTCTTACGCTGCCAAGATCGCACCAAGGTCACCTCGGACAATGCATATGAAGTCAATATTTTTGATAAACGCCCTGATCAAAACTATGCGACTGGTGCCATCGTGGATGTCGCTAAAGTGAGCCCCGTACCGAAAGCAGCTGGCAAATGGAATACTTTTGAGATCACCGCAAATGGCTCTCACTTTAAGGTTGTGATGAACGGCGAAGTCACCGTAGCCGATGGGCAAGACTCTAAATTTAGCGAAGGTCCGATTGCCCTGCAATCGGCAGGCGGTGTTGTTAAATTCAGAAAACTACAGATCAAGCCTCTGTAATTAATCTTCTTTCATATTCGCGCGCTTGACGATCGGCTCGAGTCGAGCCTTCTCATCAGCCAAAAACTTGGCAAAGGTAGCACGACTTCCAGGTGCAGGCTCGATACCCTGAGGAATGAGTCGACTCTGAACAGCTGGCGTCTTCAATGCTGCATTAATCGCTTGATTCATTTTGTCTAAGATGGCATCGGGTGTCCCTTTAGGAGCAAAGACGCCAGCCCAGTGCCCAATAAAAATTTCTGGGTAGCCTTGCTCTTTGGCAGTAGCAACATTAGGTAACGCGGTAATACGTTTATTCCAAGTAGAAGCAATTGGTTTTAATTTGCCACCCTGAATTTGCGGAATAACCACCACACTGGCTTCGGAAGTGGCATCGACTTGATTCGAAATCACAGCCACCATACCTTCGGAACCGCTCTTGTAAGGAATGATTTCATACTTGCCACCTCCTTTGATGGCGAGCATCTCAGCGACAAAGTGCGGCGTACTGCCAGTACCTGCTGTCGAAAAATTCAGGCCCTTAGGTTCTTTAGCTTGAGCAAATAAGTCCTTAATATTATTCATCTTTGAATCGCTTGAAACCACGATAATCGAGGGACTAATCGTCAGTAAGCCCACAGGTAGCAAGTCGCCCTCTTTGTATGGCATCGAAGACTTGATCATAGGATTGGTGATGATGCCGCCAGCACTAACGAAAAAGGTATAACCATCGGGGGCGCTCTTGGCAACGATATCCGCGCCCAAGGTAGATCCTGCGCCCGGCTTGTTCTCAACAATCACTGTCTGATTCAATTGTTTGGATACCCCTTCAGCAACGACACGGGCTACAAGATCATTTGCACCACCAGGGCCAAAGCCAACGATAAATTTCACAGGGTGATTGGGCCATGGTTCGTCAGCATGCACAGCAACAGAGGCAAAGCCAGCCAACATGATCAAAAGTGCTTTACTCAAGAGTTTCATAGTAGCTCCTTTGCGTAACTCACTTGTGCGGACTGTGGCAGAGTGATTCCATTCTTGACAGCGAGTATTTCAGCCATGACACTCACTGCCACTTCTGGGGGCGTCTTACTACCTATATAAATTCCAACTGGGCCTTTGAGTTTAGCAATCGACTCCTCGGTATGCCCAAAATGCTCAATCATTCTTTGGCGTCGCGCTTCGCTATTTCGGCGTGATCCAATTGCGCCCACATAAAAAGCCTTGGTCTGCAGTGCGTCTAATAAAGCGAGATCATCCAACTTGGGGTCATGGGTCAGTGCCACAACGCAGCTGCGGCTATCGAGTTTCATCTCTTGCACTAGATCATCAGGCATTTGTGAACTGAGGGTAACACCAGCAACCTTCCAGTTCCCGCGGTACTCTTCACGAGGATCGCAAACCGTCACACTGAAGCCATTAAATAGAGCCATGGTTGCTAGATATTCTGATAACTGTCCTGCCCCAATAATGAGCATGCGGTATTCCGGGCCGAAGGTATTGCTCAGCTGAGTGTCATTGATTAGCAGTGCCTCAGGCTTACCAACCACTTTCAAAGTAACCACACCAGTTTTAAGGTCAGTGTGACGTGTAATAAGCTTGCCATTACTCAACTCGCTGATGAGTTGAGTCAATGGCTCTATAGCAACATTGAACTCGAGCAAGATCTCTAAAGTGCCACCACACGGCAGCCCAAAGCGATGGGCTTCATCCGCAGTGACACCATATTTAAGAAACTGAGGTGCGCTTTGTTTGTCGAGTGGAAAATCCTTGAGCCCACTGAAGTTCCGAATCAGATCATCTTCAATGCAGCCACCTGAGACGCTACCGACCACGCTACCGTCCTCACACAAAGCCATAATGGATCCCACCGGCCGAGGAGATGAACCCCAAGTTCTCACTACAGTAGCTAGTAGTGCTTTTTTACCAGCGCTTCTCCAATCAAGTAGCGCTCTCAATACGATGAGGTCGAGGTTTTCCATAGAAGGAAATAATAATCCGATTCCTAGAGGCTATTGCAATTTGGTAGGTTAAAGGTCCAGCCCTTCTGAGCTGCGATTGTCTCGAGATCTTTGGGCGTATCGATATCCACCACATAGTGATCGTTTTGCGTTTGCCATTGGTGAACGAACTCAGGATGTTGATCCATAAAGTTACGACAGACCATTTCTTTTCCTGATCCCAAAATGGTTTTGATGACTGAGCCACTCAAAATAATGGGATTGCCTCTTTGCCCATTAAACATCGGCAGAATAATTTCACCAACAGTTCTTTTCTTGAAGGCAGCGATCAGTGCTTTGATATCTTGGGAATCAATAAGAGGTTGATCTGACAGCGCCATGATTACTGCATCAAAGCCACTACCAAGATTTTCTATTCCGAGTCGCACTGAACTAGCTTGACCCTCATGCGCATACTCATTGTGTATTACACGGATGGGATAGAGTGGTTTTATTTTCTCCAACTCTTGCTCCACAACAATATGGTGATAACCAGTCACCAGTACTACCTCATCAACGCCAGCCTCTTTTAAAGCCAGCAATTGTCTTTGTAGAAGGGATTGACCATGAATTTGAATGAGGCACTTCGGAATATGGCCCATCCGACTACCCTCGCCTGCAGCCAGCAATACTGCGCCGACTCGAATCTGGGTATAAGGTTTACTTTGGGTCATGAGATCCGTCTAGATAGTAAAACAGCCCAAAAGTGGGCTGTTATTTGTTGCTTACTTAGGTTGCTTCACAATTCGCAAATAAGGCTTTGGTGCTTTCCATCCCTCAGGGAATAGGGTCTTCGCGTCCTCATCTGAAACAGAGCCAGCGATGATCACATCCTCACCATGATTCCAATTTACAGGCGTAGCCACTTTATGTTTTGCGGTCAGCTGAATTGAATCGAGCGCACGTAAGATCTCATTGAAGTTACGACCAGTCGTCATTGGGTAAGTCATGGTTAGTTTAATTTTCTTATCTGGACCGACGATGAATACCGAGCGCACAGTAGCATTCGTTGCAGCCGTTCTGCCATCAGAAGCCACTTCACCAGCAGGCAACATGTTGTAGAGCTTTGCAACAGCTAAGTCGGTATCACCAATCATGGGGTACTTGACTGGGTGACCCTGAGTCTCTTCAATATCTTTTGCCCAGCCACTATGATTCTCTACTGGATCAATCGACAAACCAATCAGCTTGGTATTGCGTTTGGTGAACTCTTCTTCGATCTTGGCCATGTAACCCAACTCGGTGGTACACACGGGTGTGAAATCTTTCGGATGCGAAAACAAAATCGCATAAGAATCGCCGACCCAACTATGAAAGTCGATCTCGCCATGGGTGGTTTTGGCTTTAAAGTTTGGGGCAATATCATTAATTCTGAGGGACATACGATCTCCAGGTAACAAATTCTAAAAATTGACTTTACTATAAATTGAGAGGTGTTTCATGCCCCTTTGCATATACCCTTATATCCATAAATCATGCTGCCATTGATTGGGGCTTACTGTTGATGATTGGGCAAACCATAGCCATATTGGGTCAAAATCTGCTTCGCTTTCGGAGATTGCATAAATTGGTATAAATCGTTTGCCTCGAGGGATGCCCCTTTTATTAAGACCATCCTTTGTTTAATCGGCTCGTATAAGGCACGGTCTAGCTCTACATAGCTCATGTCTTTTGCAGTCTCAGGAGACTTGGCGAGTGATAAGGCAGTAAACCCCAGATCGGCCCCACCGGTTGAAACATACATCGTTGCCATGCCCACATTGTCTGCATAGACCAATTTGTCTTTAGCCAGATCCCACAATCTAATAGCTTTGAGATACTCCACTGCTGCCCTGCCATAAGGTGCGAGTTCCGGTTTAGCAATGGCAATCTTGTTGGCCTTGGCAATCACTCTTGCTAGCTCTGCTTTATCTGAGCTCAGCTTGATGCCGCTAGAGTTCTTAGTCAGGATTGCTAAGCTTCCAATTGCATAGACTTTGCCGGCATCAACTGTCTTGCCATTCTTAAATAACTCAAGTGGGTAATGCTCATCTGCAGAGATCAGTAGATTGAATGGAGCGCCATTCATGATTTGGGATGCGAAGTTACCGGATGAACCATAGACAATTCGCATCTCTGGTTTACCGCTCGCTATGAATGCGCTATTAATCGCAGTGAAAGCGTCTTTCATATTCGCTGCAACCGCTACTGAAGTCGTTTGTGCAGATGTGGAGCTGCTGAGCAGAAACCAAAAAGATAAAACCCCAAAGCACTTGCCGATCGAAAAAGATTTCATGGAAGCTTAAGAGGTCTGAGTATTGAATATGGCGGAAGGGGCGGGATTCGAACCCGCGGTAGGCTATTAACCTACGCACGCTTTCCAGGCGTGTGACTTAAACCGCTCATCCACCCTTCCGGAACCCACGATTATACGGTTCCCGAAAGGGTGTGTCTTAGAAAGCCTTATAAAGACTGCTTGAGCTGGTCTAGGATCGCTGGATTCTCAAGGGTAGAAGTGTCTTGAGTGACCTCTTCCCCTTTGGCGATGACTCGCAAGAGACGGCGCATGATCTTCCCAGAACGGGTCTTAGGTAAGTTATCACCAAAGCGCACATCTTTTGGTTTAGCGATTGGGCCAATCTCTTTACCAACCCAGTTACGCAAGTCTGTTGCGATCTTCTTAGCTTCATCACCAGTTGGTCTACCACCCTTGAGAACCACGAAAGCACAAATCGCTTCCCCAGTCATATCGTCAGGACGGCCCACCACTGCTGCTTCAGCAACCAATGGATTAGCCACTAAGCAAGATTCGATTTCCATCGTACCCATACGATGTCCAGAAACGTTCAAGACATCATCGATACGACCAGTGATAGTGAAGTAGCCCGTATCTTTATTACGGATCGCACCATCACCAGCGAGATATAAAGTGCCGCCCAACTCTTCTGGGAAGTAGGACTTTACAAAACGATCGGCATCATTCCAAATCGTACGAATCATGGAGGGCCATGGGCGTTTGACTACCAAGATACCGCCGCTACCATTAGGCACATCGTGACCTGCTTCATCAACAATCGCAGCCATGATGCCAGGCAATGGCAAGGTGCATGAACCCGGAATCATTGGTGTTGCACCAGGCATTGGAGAAATCATATGACCACCAGTTTCGGTTTGCCAGAAGGTATCTGCAATCGGACAGCGCGATCCACCAACATGTTCGTAGTACCACATCCACGCTTCGGGATTGATTGGCTCACCCACTGATCCCAAGAGGCGCAATGATGACAAGTCGTAGTTCTTAGGATGTACTGTCTCATCACCACTGGCTGCTTTAATCAATGATCGAATTGCTGTGGGTGCGGTATAGAAAATCGTTGCTTGATGTTTCGCAATCATGTCCCAGAAGCGACCAGCATTCGGATAGGTTGGTACGCCCTCGAACACGATTTCAGTACAGCCAACCGCTAAGGGGCCATAGGTAATATAAGAGTGGCCAGTAACCCAGCCAATATCTGCCGTGCACCAGAAGATGTCACTGGGCTTAATGTCAAAGGTCCACTTCATCGTGAGAATCGCCCACAATAAGTAACCACCAGTGGAGTGTTGCACTCCCTTTGGTTTACCGGTTGAGCCTGAGGTGTAAAGCACAAACAAAGGATGCTCTGCACTCACCCACTCTGGTTCACAGGTGGTAGATTCATTGGCAACCACATCATGCATCCAGGAGTCGCGCCCAGCGACCATCGGAATATTGCCCCCGGTGCGCTTATAAACAATGACGTTCTTCACTTTCTCGCACTCGCCCAAAGCCAATGCCTCATCCACAATCACTTTGAGCGGCAGTGCTTTACCACCACGCAATTGTTCGTCAGCAGTAATCACCGCAACTGCGCCAACGTCCACAATTCGTTCTTGCAAAGATTTGGCAGAGAAGCCACCGAAGACGACTGAGTGAGTCGCACCGATACGTGCGCAGGCTTGCATAGCAACAATGCCTTCGATCGACATCGACATATAAATAATGACTCGATCACCAGACTTGATGCCCATCTTACGCAAAGCGTTTGCCATTTTGCAAACACGATCGAGTAAGTCTTGATAAGTGGCCTCAGTGACGGTGCCATCGTCAGCTTCAAAAATGATCGCCTTTTTGGCGCCATTGCCTTTTTGGATATTGATATCCAAACAGTTATAAGAGGCATTGGTTAAGCCGTCTTCAAACCACTTGTAAAAAGGTGGCTTGGATTCATCTAGAACTTTGGTAAAGGGCTTTTTCCAATAGATATTTTCTTTGGCTAGGCGCCCCCAAAAACCTTCATAATCTTTCTCGGCTTCGGCGCATAGCTTGTTGTAAGCCTCCATGCCAGGGATGGCGGCACCCTTAACAAAATCCTCGGGTGGGTGAAAAACACGGTTTTCGTGCATTAATGATTCCATGCTCAATGCCCTCTATGAATTAACTCTAATTAGCCTCTGGGGGGATGTATCCTCTAGACCCTAGAAGATAAGTGAAAAAACGGGGGATTTGCTCTATGGCAAACCCTTAAAATATGGCAAACCTGACAATTTTGAGTGAAAAACCATGACTAAGATCAAACAAAACGACCTCATCCAGAGCATCGCGGACGCCTTCCAGTTCATCTCCTACTACCATCCCAAGGACTTTATTCAGGCTATGGGCCGCGCTTATGAGCTTGAGCAAGGGGCTGCCGCCAAAGACGCGATTGCTCAGATTCTGACTAATAGCCGGATGTGTGCCGAAGGCCATCGCCCAATGTGTCAAGACACCGGTATTGCCGTAGTCTTTCTCAAAATTGGCATGAATGTTCAATGGGATGACGCCAATATGAGCGTAAGCGATATGGTGAACGAAGGTGTGCGTCGCGCCTATCTCAACCCCGACAACACCTTGCGCGCCTCTGTGTTAGCAGATCCTGCTGGTAAACGTCGCAATACTGGCGACAACACGCCAGCAGTGATTCATTATGAAATCGTTCCCGGTGATGGCGTTGAAGTGATTTGTGCAGCCAAAGGTGGTGGCTCTGAGAACAAAGCCAAAATGGTAATGCTCAATCCTTCTGACTCAATCGTTGACTGGGTTTTAAAAACTGTTCCAACCATGGGTGCCGGTTGGTGCCCTCCCGGTATTTTAGGAATTGGTATTGGCGGCACTCCAGAAAAAGCGATGTTACTCGCCAAAGAATCTTTGATGGGGCCGGTTGATATTCAAGAACTCATCGCCAGCGGTCCAAAGAACCGGGTTGATGAACTCCGTCTTGAGCTCTATGAGAAGGTCAATAAACTCGGCATTGGCGCTCAAGGCTTGGGTGGTCTTGCAACAGTACTGGATGTGAAAATCATGGATTACCCAACGCATGCTGCTTCATTACCAGTAGCCATGATCCCAAACTGTGCAGCAACTCGCCATATTCATTTCCACTTACATGGTGATGGCCCTGCAGTATTTGAGAAGCCATCTTTATCTGATTGGCCTGCTGTGACTTGGACCCCGGATGCGCAGAAGTCTAAACGCGTCAATCTCGACACCTTAACGCCTGAAGAAGTAGCTGGCTGGAAACTTGGTGACACCCTGTTATTGAATGGCAAAATTTTGACCGGTCGTGATGCTGCTCACAAACGTATTCAAGATATGCTCTCCAAGGGAGAAGAACTTCCTGTGAGCTTCAAGAATCGTGTGATCTATTACGTTGGTCCAGTGGATCCCGTCCGAGATGAGGTCGTTGGTCCGGCTGGTCCAACCACTTCAACTCGTATGGATAAATTTACCGAGATGATGCTTGCTAAGACCGGGCTTATTGCGATGATTGGTAAAGCCGAACGCGGTCCTGTAGCAATTGAAGCCATTAAGAAGCATCAGTCTGCTTATCTGATGGCCGTGGGTGGCGCAGCTTACTTGGTCTCAAAGGCGATTCAAAAATCACGAGTGCTTGCTTTTGCTGATTTAGGTATGGAAGCCATTTATGAGTTCGAAGTTAAAGATATGCCTGTTACTGTCGCAGTCGATTCTCATGGTCTATCGATGCATATCGAGGGACCTAAGGAGTGGTCAGCCAAGATCGGCAACATTCCGGTCACGATTGCTTAAGTACGCAATCTCTTTGGATCAATGACTTGGCACTCATCGGCGTATTTGATTCTGGTGTAGGAGGCTTATCCATTTTGGATGAAGCCCTCCATCAATTACCCGAGCATGACTATATCTATTTAGCAGACTCCGCTAACGCGCCTTATGGTGAAAAATCCAGCGAGTGGATTAGTGCCAGAAGCCTTGCGTTATGTCGTCACTTAGTGCGAGAAGGTTGTGATGCGATCGTCGTGGCTTGCAATACCGCCACCGCAGAAGCGATTGCCCAGATTCGAGCAGAACTTCATGAAATCCCCATCATTGGCGTTGAGCCAGGCATCAAACCCGCTGCGATGCAAACTCAAAATGGGGTTGTTGGTGTATTAGCTACTGAAGCCACTCTCAATAGCGATAAGTTCAATGCCCTGCTTGCTACCCTTCCAGCGCACTGTCAAATCATTAAACAAGCTGGGGCTGGTTTAGTGCCCCTAATTGAAGCGGGCTCTGCAGATGATTCTGAAACGCTTGAACTTTTGGCTACCCATTTACTACCGATTCAAGAAGCGGGTGCTGACACTCTGGTTTTAGGTTGTACCCATTATCCCTTTCTACGACAATCGATTCGAATGCTCTTAGGTGACTCGATTACGCTGATTGATACTAGTGAAGCAGTAGTTCGCCAGCTCAAGCGGCAGCTTGAGGCAAAATATCCTCAAAAGCAGGATTGCGCTAATACGGATGCTGGCTCAGTCTGTTTTATAAGCAGTAAAGATGAAACAAAACTATTGAAAATGGCAAAAGAATTGATGTCAACTGATTTACAAGCTCATCGCCTCAGTGCTGCTTTCTTGAGTGACCTAAGGTCTTAATGGGAACCCTGCTCAATCGCCTCGATGCACATCTGCCGTTTAATAAAACGGAACGTACGATCATCTTGATTGTGCTGTTGATGCATAGCTTGCCATTGCTCAGTTTGCTGAAATTTCATTTCACCGCAGATAAACCAGATGAAGAACGTGTCGCAGTGAACTTAGTATCGCCAGCGGCGGCGCCTCCTGCTGCCTCAAAACCCGTAACGCCACCCCCAAAACCTGCTACGCCTCCAACCCCGCCAACGCCTAAGCCACAGCCCAAAGAGAAAACGACGCAAGATAAATCTAGTCAGGCACCTAAGCCACCGCAGACTCAGCAACAAAGTACTCCTCCTGCACCGCAAAGCAGTCAACAGGCGCCAAGCAATGCCCCTCCCAATGCTGCTGTAGCGCCTGCCTCTGCGCCAGGAGCAACTGGCACTCCGATTCAAACTGACATTGGTAAACTCGAAGTCGTTTATGAGCCTGATGCTGATGCTTACTACCCCTCCTTCTCTAAACGTTCAGGAGAGCAAGGGGCTGTAGTGGTCCGTCTGATCATTGATCAAGCAGGAAATGTAGAAGATGTCGCCCTGCTGCGCTCTAGTAATTTTCCACGTCTAGATCGAGCTGCAGAAGAGATCGGGCAGCGTTATCGTTTCAAGCCGTATTTAGTCAATGGTGTACCCAGCAGAATTTCTACCAACCTTTTAATCAAATTCAATCTGAAAAATTAATCTTATGCATACTCCATTTGGCATCGCTAATCTTTGGATCACAGGTGACCTCGCTACCCGCTTTGTTGCAATCATTCTGTTGACGTGCTCAATCGTCACCTGGGTCATTCTTTTTAATCACCTCTGGGATTTGCGCAAACTGCGCAAGCTCATGCCTGAGGTAGAGCGCTTTTGGCGCGCCACCTCTTATGAGGATGGTCTCCATAGCTTTAGCAATGGCAGCTTTAATCCCTATTACAAAATTGCTAAGGAAGCATCCTCCGCATCCATCCATCATCAAAGCCAATCTACCAATCATCGCGAGTTACTCCAAACCTTGAACTACTCAGAGTGGATGGCTCGCAGCATCAAAAATAGCATTGATGGTGTAGCGGCGCAATTTCAGAAGGGTTTAACTTTCCTGGGATCAACTGGTGCGATCGCGCCATTCGTAGGCTTGTTTGGTACGGTATGGGGTATCTATCACGCTTTGATTTCGATCAGTAGCTCAGGCAGTGCGCAGATCGATCAAGTTGCCGGCCCGATTGGCGAAGCTTTGATCATGACTGCGCTCGGTTTATCAGTAGCGATCCCAGCAGTGTTGAGCTTTAACGCGATCAATCGCGCCAATAAATTGCAAATTGCCGATCTGAACCGCTTTGGTAATGACCTCTTAGCCTATTTTGTGACTGGTGCTCGCGTGAAGTCCGGAGAATAAGCATGTCTTTTAACGTTCAGAACGATCAAAACGAAGACAACATCATGTCGGAGATCAACATGACTCCGATGGTGGACGTCATGTTGGTACTCTTGATCATCTTCATCATTACACTCCCCGTAATTCAGCAGGCAGTAAAGGTGGATTTACCAAAAGCGAATAGTGTGCGTAATGAAGTGAAGCCTGAATCAGTTCAGGTATCAATTGATGCCAAGGGTCAAATCTATTGGAATAGCACTCCAGTTACTCTGAAGGCCTATAACGAAAATGCTGATAAAGCGTCGCAAGAGGATCCACAACCTGAAATTAATTTACGGGCCGATAAATCAGTGCAATACGATTATGTTGCCAAGGTATTGGCTGCCTCTAAAAGAGCGGGGCTCACAAAACTGGGCTTTATTACTGAGCCGGATTAATGATGGGGCCACATTTTTCGGTATAGGTCTTGGTACCCTCACCCAAAGTTTTAGCCAGAATTCCCGCCTTAATCGTTTCAACTCTTTTTAGCTGACCAGTTTCTCGTTGGATCGTTGTCGTTGCGACGACTGTTCCAGGCGGATATTTCACCCCATCAAATACTTCAGACTCAAAATACGTATCCGTTAAAAAAGACACGGTACTTTTACTGACCTGAATATTTTTGACTTCTTGATAGCCTTGCTCGTCACGCTGATCGAGATCGCGCTCATCCAAATAGACTTTGGCTTTTGCTTTAGGATTTTTGGGATCAGGTAATACGATTTTCAGATCGTACTCTTCAGAGTAGGCCCCCTCAGAGCGAACGCATGTAAATGCAATCGTTTCAGCTTTAACGATTCCAAAGGCACTGACCAAGCTGATCAAGCCGATTTGTATTACGAAGTTAATTGTGCGCTTTTGTAAGCTCATATCCAACCGTGGTGCCCGAGGCCGGAATCGAACCGGCACGACTTTTTTGAGTCGGCAGATTTTAAATCTGCTGTGTCTACCGATTTCACCACTCGGGCTCGCACTAGCAGAAACTGCCGCGCTAATAAATCAAGACCTGCGAATTTTAGCATGCGAAAGGGGTTTTCCTTCTTAGAGCCCCGTCTAGAAGGCTTCTTGCAAGGGAGAGCAGTTTTAAAACCACTAAACTATCAGCATGAAACGCATTTTGGAATTTAAGGGGTTCGCCCCCTTCTTGAGAGTCGCCCTCATGATTTTGGGTGCAACTCTAGCAATTGCCTCATTTGCGATTGTGTTTTATCTAGTCTCAGCACAGTCTAACGTCTCTGGTAAACGCAGCTTCAGAGGTGTAGACGATAAAGTCGTAATTACTTTTGATGAAGTAGATATCCCCCACATCAAAGCCAATAATGCAGCTGATGCTGTATTTGCACTTGGGTATTTGCATGCGACTGAACGTTCCTGGCAGATGGAAATGAATCGCCGTATTGCGAGCGGCCGCCTTTCAGAAATCCTCGGTAGCGAAACCGTTCCAGTTGATCGCTTTATTCGAACCCTAGGCATTAAACATGCCGCTGAGAGACAATTCGATCGCTACCCAGTTGAAGCTAAACGGCTATTGCAAGCATACGCTGATGGCGTCAATACTGGCAATGCGCAATTAGGCTGGGCTTTACCTATTGAATATTTTCTGACGGGATCTAAACCAGGTTATTGGACCCCAAGCGATAGTCTGGCCTGGATGCTGATGATGGATTTGGATTTGGGCGGAAATTGGCAACGAGAGGTGCAACGCTTTGAGCTCTCACAATATCTCAGCACCAAACAGATCTGGGAAGTCATGCCGCCCTATGACTCCGGCGAACAAGTCACCAAAATGGACTTTGCCAAGCTGTATCAAGACATGGGTATCTATAAGCAAAATCAGCCCGATCAGCAAAGCAAAGCCCCAATCAACTCAGCCATGAAAATGGCGATGGAATATTTTCCAGGCGGCAAGGAAGGGATTGGTTCAAATAACTGGGCCATTGCTGGTAAACATACAGACACCGGCAAACCCTTCCTCGCAAATGATCCTCACCTTGGCTTATCCGTACCCTCTGTCTGGTACTTTGCCCATCTTGAGGCGCCTGGCCTGAATATCATTGGTGGCACACTCCCCGGCATTCCAGCAGTGATTTTGGGTAGAACAGACAAGCTGGCGTGGAGCTTTACCAATACCAATCCCGATGTTCAAGATTTGTACATTGAGCAGATTGATGAAAAAAATCCCGTGATGTATCGCGGTCCAGATAAGCAACTCCCCTTTAAAGTCCGCCAAGAGATCATCGATGTTAAAGGCACTGAGCCAGTGCGCTTCTTAGTCAAAGAGACACGCCACGGTCCAGTGATTTCAGATAGTTTTTCCAAGCTGAAGAACCTCATCAATACCGATAAGTTTGCAATCGCTTTACGCTGGACAGCGCTCGATGATGACAATCAATCTGTCGCCGGCTTGCTTGAAATGAATCGCGCCACCAGCATTGAAGAATTCAGAAAAGCCTTACGCAAAAATTATGCACCGATGCAGAACGTAGTATTAGCTGATCTCGATGGCAATATTGCATACCAAGCAGCAGGCATGGCTCCAAAGAGAATTTTGTATCAAGGTCTTTACGGTGTTGCACCAGCTCCCGGTTGGGAAAAGCAATATGACTGGACTGGCTATATACCCTTTGAGCAGCTTCCCGCCAGCACCAATCCCGAGCAAGGGTGGATTGCTACTGCTAACCAAGAAATTATTGCGAGCAACAATCCCAACCCTCTCACTGCTGACTGGGATTTTCCAGCACGCTATGACCGCATCGTTCAGCTGATCAAAGCAAAAGATATCCACAATATGGAAAGCATGAAAACCATGCAGGCCGATACACTTTCGCTGGGTAATACACCAATGCTCGGCTTATTTAAATCAATTCAATCCAATCATCCACTCGCAGCGCAAGTACAAGCACTCACTAAAGATTTTGACGGTGATATGAAAAAAGATAGTATTGGCGCACTCGTTTTTAGCGCTTGGGCGGATCAACTTACTCGACAACTTTTTGGGCGCCTAGGGAATTTATTTACCGAATACTACGGTCCACGTAGCTTTAGGCAAGCCCTACTATTACAACTCCAAAATCCCGAGAGTCCTTGGTGTGATAACTCCAAGACTGAGAAAGTCGAGACCTGTGCAGATACCGCCAACCTTGCCTTTGATAAAGCCCTAGATCAGCTCAGCAAGCAATTTGGTAATGATCCCAAGAATTGGGTATGGGGCAAAGCCCATATCGCCGTCTCTGAGCACCGCCCGTTTAGCCAAGTGCCATTCTTAGCCAAAATATTTGATCTTGAAGTTCCCGTTCCAGGTGACAACTACACCGTTAATGTTGGGCGCTTGGAGCTGATCAAATCAGTCAACCCTTATGAGACCAAGCAAGCTCCCAGCCTGAAAGCAATTTATGATTTATCGGATCTGGAAAAGTCCCTCTTTATCTATCAGACCGGTCAATCGGGCTGGGTCCAAAGCCAGCGATATCGTAATATGCAGGCGCTTTGGGCCAATGGGCAGTACCTACCTCTGCAGATGAAACCAGAAAAGATCGATCGCCAGCTTGAACTGAATCATCGCTAAAAATGCGTTGAGCGTCATCGAGCCTGTTTAGAATAGCCATATCACTGTTCATTACTAGAAATCGCCATGAAAAAACTATCATTTGTTACGATCTGCACCGCCCTCTCACTTTTGCCAATGATGAGCGCTCTAGCTGCTTGGCAAGAGCTCGGTTATAACGAACTGATGAGTGTTTCAGTAGATGTCGATACATTGCAACGTAGTGGTGATAAAGCCCAAATCATGTCGATGTTGAATTTCAAGAAGCCTGGTGAAAACAAACAAACTAAAGAGCCAGTCAATTCAATTATTGGCTTAAATGAATTCAACTGCTCTAACGCAACATATCGACCAATTGAGTTCAAGGAATTCGGTGGTAAAAATGGTGGTGGTAAGCTAGTTTCTACCAACCCAACACCAGATAGCCCTTACGAAGTGGTGCCACAAAACTCCT
>DAISKI010000026.1:0-14955 GCA_036821065.1 Polynucleobacter sp.
GCCTTCTTCACCACTGACATGCGGACTCCAATAGATGGGTTTTGCCCATCATACTGCTAATTCAGTAGCCTAGAACAGTCTTATTGGAATTGCTGATGAATGCGATGCAGGTGATCTTTGATCTCGAGATGATCGAGCTTATCGACTGGTAAGTTAATCAAATGCTCAATCCGGTTACGCAAACCCATCTCGACTTTCCTGAAGACTTCTAACTGGGCATCGTGACCCTCCACTTTTGAGGGGTCAGGAAAACCCCAATGCGCTGTAGAAGGATGACCAGGCCAATAAGGGCACTCTTCACCAGCAGCTTCGTCACACACTGTGATGATGAAATCCATGTGAGGGGCACCCTCTCTACCAAATTCATCCCAACTTTTACTACGCAATAGATTGAGGGGATAGCCCATTTCTTTGACTATTTGTAGCGCAATCGGATTCACGGTTCCCATCGGCTTTGAGCCAGCAGAATAGCCAATGAATTGGCCATGGCTGAGAGTAGTTACTAGGGCCTCACCCAAGATAGAGCGGGCTGAGTTACCGGTGCATAAAAACAGGACGTTGTAATTTTTCATAGACTGTGATGATTAAATGATTTCGTCAAGCTTCAAAGCATAACGGCTGTCTACTAAAAAAGAAACGAGTTTTTCTTTAAGTAATTGGGAGCGAGCCTGGAGCATTTGTTCTTTAACATCTTGGCTAGAAACACCCAAAATCGCCTCGTGTTTCTCAAGGCCTGAATTGAGATTGGGAGTGCTTGATTGATCCATGATGCCCTCTTTTTTATCGATTCTCTGGATCGTACAAAGGGCATATTTCAGATTAATTACAGGCTAACTGCCCGAGGGTATCTTTCTTGCGGGAAAAATTAGTCGCCATAGCTTCAAAGCGACTGCGGATATTGTTTTTAATAAAGTATTGCGCTACGAAGGATGGGATTAAGGTGTCAATCGCAAACTCGCTTTGGTACTGTAATCTTGCCCCACCCTCCTCGGGCTGAATCTTCCACGTGCCTCGGTAGTACTCCACATCCCCTGAGATCTGGTGAAAGGTCAGCAAATTTGTGGGGGTCTCTTCGTACTCCACAATCGAATGCAGATTAATTGGGAAAAACAGGATTCGCTCTTTTACATCTCGCTCAACCCTAACTTTGTTAGCCTCACGGCTAATCACAAGGGATTTTTTGATACCCGGGATCTTGGCTGCACTTTCGTAATCTGTCAGCATGGCGTAGGTTTGGCATTCAGTAGCCGGTATCAGAAAGCTTGCGTTAACTTGGAAGGCATCGCCCGCCTTTTGAACAGATACCTTCAAATCAAAGTCGGGTGGAGTAGTTTGTGCTGTAGCAACTTGAGACCACCCCAGGGCAATCAAAGTCGATGCAATTAATAATTCATACAACAAACGTTTCATTCAGCCACTTTACGATTCAACAGATTAAAAAAATGCCCAGATTTCTCTGGGCAAAATTGCATAGGAACAAGCATGTGCCGAGCAGCCGACTGCCCGACCATTTCAATGTAAATGCCTAGCGTGACAGTTACATGACAAGTAAGACAATTTCTGCAAAAGCCCTGAGATTGCATTATGGTAATGCTATATCTTGAATAGGATTTCTGTATGCGCACTAGCCTTTCCAAAAATATGCTTTTACCCTTGATTGTTTTAGCTTTTGGAGCCCATGCAGAATCCACTCGCTTTATTGCTCTTGGCGATATGCCCTATTCCCTGCCCAAGGACTTGCTTCGCTATGAACGACTAATTAAGGCTATTAATACCGAAAAGCCTGCATTCAGTATTTTTGTGGGCGACACTAAGTCTGGTGATACGCCATGCAGTGATGAGTTCATGGAGAAAACTACGCGCTACTTCAACTCCTTTGATGCCCCGCTGATTTATAGCATCGGTGATAACGAGTGGACCGATTGCCATCGCACCTTAGCAGGTAGCTATGACCCCATCGAGCGACTCGAACGTATTCGTAAAACACAATTTGTTGATCAAAATAGTTTTGGTAAACGTCGTATCAGTCTGACCCGCCAAGCAGATGTCATGCCCCAGTTCGCCAAGTTTGTAGAGAACTCACTTTGGGTGAAGGGAAAATTTGTATTCGTGAGTCTGCATATTCCTGGCTCAAACAATAATTATGAGAGAACCCCTGCATCAACCCAAGAGTACCTTGAGCGCAACACTGCAAATTTAGCCTGGATTGAATATGCTTTTCAGTTAGCGCAAAAGAAAAATTCTGCAGGTATTGTGTTTGCATTCCAGGCGGATATGTTTTACTCACCGCCAGGTGAAGTCAACAGCATGAACAGTGGCTTTGTAGATACGCTCAACCAGTTTCGATCTTTTGCCGAGAAAACGACTCTACCCATTCTATTGATCCATGGAGATAGCCATCGCCTCAAAATTGATCAACCGCTTCTCGATAGTAAGAGGCGAGTGCTCGAGAATGTCTATCGCCTCGAAGTCATGGGGGCCGATGAAGTACAGGCTGTCGAGGTGATAGTCGACGACAGCAAATCAAGCCCCTTTAGCTTCAGGCCTCTTTTAGTTCAAGAAAACTTGAACCCTTAATTTGAGCAATTAACTACCTAAGCGATGCTGCAAAAAACGGTTAGCGTAATTAATGCGGGCCTCGTACCAAGCTTGCCAGTACTTCAAGATCATTTTTTTCATCACAATCTCCTGCTGGGTTGAACTAGTGCCCATTCTGACCACTTGCCATGACATGGGCATGGCAATTTGATGACTCGAATGTCTTAATCAGTAAAGTCAGCAATTAACTTAGGCTAAACTCAATTTGAGCGGTATTTAATCGACACCTTGGGTTAGGAAGAAAATGGCGCATTGGGATTTTTCTTGGGATTATGTTCTTCGCTTAGGCTTAGCCTTGATTGTAGGGAGCGTTCTAGGGCTTAATCGCTGGATGCATCACAAATCAGCTGGCATGCGTACGCACGCCCTAGTCTCTATTGGCGCAGCAACTGCCATCATCCTGCTGACGGCACTCCCCAATTTTGATAGTCAAAGTGTTAGTCGCGTTCTACAGGGTTTAATTACTGGCTTGGGGTTTTTGGGGGCGGGAGTCATCATCCAAGGCGGCAGCTCTGGCAAGATTCATGGCCTCACCACCGCAGCCAGTATTTGGTCATGCGCCTTGATAGGCGCTACCTTTGGAGCAGGTCAATTTGCCATAGGCTTCTTGGCCCTTGGCGCGATTTTGATTGCCCTTCTCTTGGGAGGCCCTTTCGAACGATTAACCAGTCGTTTAACGGGGATCAAACGAAGCTCCGAAATTACGGTAGATAAGGACGATGATTTACCTAAAAACCCCGATTTTTAGGCTTTCTAGGTCAAAAATTGGGGTTTTGTCATATTAGTTTGATACGATCCAAGCATCCTCAATCATGTAAGCTTTTTCTTATTCAATTTATGAGCCAATATAAGTACGAAGATGCAGTTAAGCAGTTGCAAGAATCTGGGGCCATCGGTCTAGTCGATTTGAAGCAACTCTCCTATGAGGATTTGGTTGAATTGCTTGAAGAAATCAAAGTTTGGTGTCTTTACGCTAATGGGAAGCCAGAAAAGCTCGCAAAAGAATCTAAGAAAAAGAAGAAAAAGAAGAAGGACTAAGCCTGAGATCAGGCTTGAATTGCTGAGAACAAATCTGTCTCAGTATTGGCGACCCGGTCCTTAGGGAAGCGCAATGTAAATGTACTGCCCTTGCCTGGCGTACTTTCAATTAAAAGCTGTGCTTGATGTCGACTAGCAATGTGCTTGACAATCGCCAAACCCAATCCCGTACCGCCGGTATCACGTGAACGACTCCGATCTACTCTATAAAAACGCTCGGTTAATCGCGGCAAATGTTCTGAAGCAATTCCGGGACCTGTATCAGTTACAGAGAACTCGCCTTGTCCCTGTTCATTTAATCCCCACTGCACAGTAATTGAACCGTCATTCGGTGTGTAGCGAATGGCATTCGATACCAAATTACTAAACGCAGAAAGTAATTCGCGCTCATCACCAAAGAGATTTTGAGTCGTCTTTTGCTCAAAGCTAAAGCTATGGCTACCCTGCGAGAGTGCTTCTGCATCATTCTTAATGAGGGCTATCAAAGTATTGAGCTGCACCGCCTGCATGGATGCAGGCATCGCATTCGCTTCAAGATTAGCCAGGGCTAAGAGATCTTCAACCAAGCTCTTCATGCGCTGTGCTTGTAGCATCATCAAATCAAAGTAATGATCTTGTTGAGTCTTATCAAGTTCAATTGATTGAACTGTTTCTAGAAAGCCCATCAATACGGTAATCGGAGTTCTCATCTCATGTGACACGTTAGCAACAAAGTCACGTCGCATCGCATCTGCTTTTTGTAAATCAGTAACATCTTGTATGAGGAGTAAATGCCTCTTCTCCCCATAAGGGAAAGCCTGAATCAATAAACTTAAATTACTATCTGGTCCCATTCTTTCGATAATGATCGACTCTTCGAACTGTCTTTTACTTAGGTACTGAACAAATTCAGGTCTTCTAATCAAAAATGTGATGTGCTGACGAGCATCGCGTCGAAAATTAAGGCTAAAGAATAATTCTGCCAAGGAGTTGCACCATTCGATTTGATCCTCATCGTCGAGCATCACAATGCCATTAGGAGATGCCTGAAAGGCCTCAATAAAGCGGTTGTGCTGTTGGTCAATTGCTTGAGCTCTCGATTTAAGGCCCTTAACTAGGCGCTGTAGTCGATAAAATACCTCTTGCCAAAAGCCGCTGGGAAGCGGCATATTCTCAACGTTATCCTCCAGCAGGTATTTACCCAATCGACTGAGATTAATGTAGGAGTAGATGAGTGGCACTGAAAACACAAGAATCGCTGCGGCTATGGCGAAATTGGGACCCAAAAAGCTCAAGGCTAAATAGGAGGCAATAAGAGCCAATAGTAGAATGAGGGTAAAACGAAGAAAGGCGGCGGTCATCTAGCTATGTTATTGCATCCAACAAAAAAGCCCTAAAAAGGGCTTAATTGGGCTCACAAATGGAATTTAGGTTTCTGTTGGGGTCTTGGTAATACGGTAGCCACTGCCCCGTACCGTTTCGATAAAGCGATCGCAGTCTAAGGGGGCTAAAGCCGCCCGCAGACGCTTAATATGCACGTCTACGGTACGCTCCTCGATGTACACCTCACTACCCCAGACTTTATCCAAGAGGTTTGCACGAGAATGCACGCGCTCTGGGTTAGCCATGAAGAATTGTAGGAGTCGGTATTCGGTAGGACCAAGCGGGATAGGCTTAGATTCCTCATTGGGTCTGGCTGCTAACACCCGATGCGAAATCGGATCTAGCTTTAAGGGGCCTACACTTAATGGCCCTGTATCTTGTACAGGTGACTGGCGACGCAATAAGGCTCGCACGCGAGCGACTAGCTCTTTAGGAGAGAATGGCTTAGTGACGTAATCATCCGCCCCTGAATCAAGTCCCATGACCTTATCCGACTCTTCACTCTTGGCTGTGAGCATCAAAATTGGTAATGAACGGGTTCGCTCATTGGCACGCAATTCTTTCGCGAACTGGACACCCGATTTGCCAGGCAACATCCAATCCAACACAATTAAGCTCGGCAGGCTCTCGCGCATAGCATTCATGGCAAGATCCGTTTGCATTGCTTTTTCTACATCGTAACCAGCATGGGATAAGTTAACTGCAATTAATTCTGCAATCGAAGGCTCATCCTCAACAACTAATATGCGGTGAGTCATGACAGGTCTTTATTGTTTATTCTTTAGCCGCTCGAAGCAGTTCTTCATGGGGAATATGACGAACATCTTCACCTTTGGCAATATAAATAACAAATTCAGCGATATTTTTTGAGTGGTCACCAATTCGTTCAATAGCCTTCGCAATCGTCAACATGTCTAGGCCAATTGAAATAGTGTGGGGATCTTCCATCATGTAAGAGATCAATTTCCGGACAAAACCCCTAAACTCTTCATCGATTTGACGATCTTCTTCTACAACTTCAGCAGCAGCAACTGTATCCAATCTAGCAAATGCATCTAGGCTGCGACGCAATAGTGAGATGGCCATTTGACCAGATAGACGAATTTCAGCAACATTAATATTATGAGATGCACCAGCCTCAATGAGTTTTATAGTTCGCTTAGCAACGCGTTCGGCCTCATCGCCAGCTCTTTCAAGATTAGTAATTGCTTTAGATACAGCCATGACCAAACGGAGATCTCGAGCAATTGGCTGACGGCGCGCAATTAATTCTGCACAATCAGAGTCAATTTGTATCTCCATATCATTCACAAGTTTTTCGTTCTGAATGACGGTATTACAAATTTCGACATCCATTTGTGTGAAGCCGCGCATCGCAGTCGCAATTTGGGACTCCACTAAACCACCCATTTCGAGCAGGCGGCTACATAATGAATTTAGATCGGCATCAAACTGTGACGATAGGTGTTTATCTGGCATATTCATCTCCAATTAACCAAAACGACCGGTAATATAGTCTTCTGTTTCTTTGCGCTTTGGTTTAATGAATAATTCATCAGTTTTACCAAACTCAACCAAACTACCGAGATACATATAAGCACTGTAGTCTGATACCCGCGCTGCTTGTTGCATATTATGAGTCACAATTGCAATTGTGTAGTCGCTTTTGAGTTCGCTAATCAATTCCTCAATTTTACCCGTTGAAATAGGGTCTAGAGCAGAGGTAGGCTCATCTAATAAAATTACAGAGGGCTTTACAGCCACACCTCGTGCAATACATAAACGCTGTTGCTGACCACCAGAGAGAGATAAACCGCTTTGATTTAACTTATCTTTGGCCTCACTCCATAAGGCTGCCTTATTGAGTGCCCACTCTACTCGCTCATCCATTTCTGACTTAGAAAGGTTCTCGTACAGACGAACACCGAAAGCAATATTGTCATAAATAGACATTGGAAATGGGGTTGGCTTCTGAAAAACCATACCAATTTTGGAGCGCAACAAATTAAGGTCTTCTTTCTTATTCAAGATATTGTGACCATAAAACTTTATTTCACCTTCAGCGCGTTGACCAGGATAAAGGTCGTACATTCTATTTAAAGTACGGAGCAACGTAGACTTACCACAACCAGAGGGTCCAATAAACGCAGTGACCTTCTTCTCTTCGATATCCATATTAATATCTTTCAGGCCTTGAAATGAGCCGTAATAAAAATTCATATTCCGAATTTCTATGGCATTTTTAGCAGCAACACCCTGACTTTGATGTGCTTGGCTTTGAGTGGAATCATTCATAACTGGTAACTCTCTATTTTTAGGTAAAAACATAATTGGGTAATTAACTCAACTTTTCTTTTTTAAACGCTAACCTAGCGACAATATTAATCAATAAAACTGCCATCGTAATCAGCAAGGCACCACCCCAAGCCAAGCCATTCCAGTTTTCATAAGGACTCATGGCAAATTGGAAAATAGTGACTGGTAAATTAGCCATTGGGGCATTCATATTTAAAGAGAAGAATTGATTATTGAGTGCAGTAAATAAAAGAGGTGCCGTTTCACCGCTAACACGGGCAATTGCCAACAAAACTCCAGTAATAACGCCGCTCTGAGCCGCCTTTAGAACAACTTTAAATGCTACCTTCCACTTTGGGGCGCCCAATGCATAAGCAGCCTCTCTTAGGCTTCCGGGCACCAAACGCAACATGTTTTCAGTAGTTCTAACGATCACTGGTACTGCAATAAGTGCTAGTGCGACCGTTCCAGCCCACCCTGAGAAGTGCTTAATTTGAGCTACAAAAATTGCATAGACAAATAAACCAATCACAATTGAAGGGGCTGACAACATGATGTCAGTGATGAAGCGGGTAATTCCAGCGATACTACTGCGGTCACCATACTCCGAGAGATACAAACCAGCCATAATTCCAATGGGTGTACTAATTAGAGTGCAGGTACCAACCAATAATAAACTGCCAACAATAGCGTTCAATAAACCTCCACCTTCGGATCCTGGAGATGGAACACTCATCGTGAACATTTCTAAATCGATTTCAGAAAAACCTTTAATGAAGAGGACTGTCAGAATCCAAAACAAAATTACCATACCAATCAACATTGCTGAAATGGAAAGGCTGAGTCCGATCGTATTAACTAATTTGCGTTTTGCAAACAATCTATTATTGTGCTTATCAATTTTTTTGATCATCATGTTTTCACTCCCTTAGCCTTCTCCATTTTCACCAGCATTAACTTGGCCAGAGAAAGAATAATGAGAGTAATAACAAATAATGCTAAACCGAGTACAAATAAGGATGACAAATGAGCTCCCTCTTCTGCCTCACCGAATTCATTAGCAAGCGTGGAAGCAATAGAGGAGCCAGCAGCGAAAAGTGAAGGGGAAATACTGTGTGCATTACCAATAACAAAGGTTACAGCCATCGTTTCACCGAGAGCTCGACCCAAGCCTAGCATGATCCCGCCAATCACTCCTGAGCTTGTATAAGGCAAAACAATTCGGCGTATCACCTCCCAAGTCGTACAACCGATACCATATGCAGATTCCTTTAATACCGGAGGAACAATTTCAAATACATCCCGCATGATCGAAGTAATGAAAGGTAAGATCATCATCGCCAAAATCAGTCCAGCGCAAAGAATGCCTATTCCATTAAAGGATCCTGAAAATAATATTCCGATGACTGGAATCTGCCCAAAGGAAGCGGCTAAGGCAGGCTCAATGTATTTAGCAAATGGTGGGACGAAGAAAAATAGACCAAACATACCGTAAATGATTGACGGAACAGCAGCGAGCAACTCGACAGCAGTTCCAAATGGTCTACGTAAACTATTTGGGCAAATCTCTGTTAGAAATACCGCGATTCCAAAACTCAGCGGCACCGCTATAAGGAGGGCGATTAACGAAGTAACCAAAGTTCCATAAATCGCAACTAATCCACCAAATTCTCCACCGATAATGTCCCACTCTGTGGAAAAAAAGAATCCAGGGCCAAATTGACTCAAAGCCGGCCATGCATCAATGCAGAGCGAAATAATAATTCCTAATAAAACTAATAAAACAAAAAATGCACAGAACTGAGTAGTGTATTGAAAAACGAAATCCTGAATTCTCTGAGTTTTCGCTATTTGAGCTTGCTTCTTGTTCATGAAAACCTGATTAGGTAACTAATGCCATATAAAAAGATTAGAGATTATTTACCGAAGTAAATAATCTCTAATGTTGATTAAATCAATTATTTAAGATTGATCTGATTCCAAACACTCTTTCTAATGAAGGTTGTTGCAACGTCAGGCATTGGAGCATAGTCGAGTTCCAAGGCCATTTTATCGCCCTTAGGACTGAAGGAGAAATCAAAGAACTTAAGAACTTCAGCGATGTTAGCTTTATTTTGGGGCTCTTTAGCAATCAGAACAAAAGTAGCTCCAGTGATAGGCCATGCTGCAGGGCCGGCTGCATTTGTCAAATAAATATTCATACCAGGAACTTTGGACCAGTCAACTGAAGCAGCTGCTGCCTGGAAATTGACATCATCAGGCTCGATATACTTTCCAGCTGCATTTTTCATTTGCAAATAAGTTAGATTATTTGCATCAGCATAAGCCCACTCAACATAACCAATGGTTCCCTTCAGGCGGGTAACGTTCGCGGAAACGCCTTCATTACCTTTGCCGCCAACTTCAGATGGAGCGAGCCACTTTACAGCAGCACCTGCACCAACAGTGGATTTCCAATCAGGGCTGACTTTAGACAAATAGTCTGTGAAGATGGCAGTTGTACCCGAGCCATCAGAGCGATGAACGACGGTGATAGGAGCGGTAGGCAAGTTAACGCCAGGATTCAAGGCAGCAATACGTTTATCTGACCAGACTAAAATTTTGCCTTGAAAAATATCAGCAAGAACGTCACCAGTCATTTTGAGCTGTCCTGGCTTAATGCCGTCAAGATTAACGATTGGTACTACGCCACCAATAATTGCAGGGAACTGAACTAAACCGCTAGCTTGAAGATCATCAACCGAAAGAGGAGCATCAGTCGCACCGAAATCAACTGTTCTAGCTTTGATTTGCTTAATACCGCCAGAAGAACCAATTGATTGATAATTCAGATTTGGGCCACCGGCCGCTTTATACGCCTCTGCCCACTTAGATAGAACTGGATAAATGAACGATGAGCCAGCACCGGTAATTTCAGAAGCAAGAGCAGAATGATTAATGCCAGTAGAGGCTAAGGCAATACCAGAGACTAAAAACAGTTTTTTAAAAAAATTCATGTTCATTTATCCATTTAGTTAAGAACAAATTACACAATAATGGGGATAAATGACAGATTTATGACTTAGGAGTCAAAAAAGGTCAGCCCAACACGACCTCAATTGGGCTTGATGTGATTCTAATTTCGGCTTGGCAAGCCGATCCAGCAAGCAGAAGGTTAAGCTGCTTTTCTTCTGTTTACAAAATGGGTCATGATTGGACCTAGACCCTTGCATTCGACTAATTCGCGCTCTTCCAACTCAAACTCATTATGCAAAGCCTGAACGGTACTTGGAGAAATCTGAATGCGATTAGGTAGGGAGGTAGATTCCATGCGGCTCGCGGTATTGACTGAATGACCCCAAACGTCATAACAAAACTTCGTGTGCCCAATCACACCTGCAACTACTGGCCCAGTATTGATGCCGATACGCATCTGGAAGTCCACATTATGATCTTTATTAAATTGCTTAACATCTTCAAGCATACCCAAAGCCAAATCTGTTGTAGCTTGAGCATGATCTGCTCGGGTTATGGGCAAACCGCCAACTGCCATGTAGCAGTCGCCAATTGTTTTAATTTTCTCAACACCAAGCGCAGTTGAACGTTTATCAAATCTAGAAAATAGATCATTAAGTAGTTTTACCAAATCATCGGCAGATTTTTTGGAGGACATTTGGGTAAAAGATACGATATCTCCAAACAAAATACTTACGCTTGGATAAGTATCTGATATATTTTTCTCATCTTTTTTCAAACGATCAGCAATTGAAATTGGCAAAATATTGAGCATCAGCTGGTCTGACTTCTCTTTTTCATGAGCCAAATCTTTTGATTTTTGAGCATCCACTTCAATCATAAACTTTAAGAAGTCAGAATTAAGTAGGACTCCATAATAGATACCATTGTCAGTCAGAACTACGCCCCCTTGATTAAGGTTTGCGCCCTCTTTACCCAATTCATTCGCCAAGGTATCGAAAGATGTTGTGATGTCAAAGGCTACAAAATGGGTATTCATTCGAGAGCTAATGGGGCGATTCTGAAAGACAGCATATGCCAAAGGATTGGCAGCTGCAGTCAAAATCTCAAGACGCTCAACAACCCCGATTGGCCTTCCATTTTCATCAACTACCACCAGTAGCTTTAAGCTCTCATCATTACGAATTCGGGTAATGACCTGATCACACTTCTCACTGGCCTGGACTGGAACAGGAGAAATTGCAAGCTTATGGATTGGATTGTCTGACATATCTCACCTTAGATGATCTGGGTTATGGGGATATCAAATCGAAAATAGAATACTATATTTATGATAACTAACAATAAAACATTAATTTATTAATGAAGTGCTTTCGCCCTAATAGCAAAAAGCTCCAAAATCGAGCCAACAATGGCATCGACTAAATTTTTTGGACAGGCTTCTAAAAATGCTTCTGACGTTAATTCGCCTTTAAAAAATAGTCGTGCTTTTACTAATAATTTCTGCATCTCCTCAAACCCAATAGTCTTAGCCATCAAGGTGGCAATGGGAGAATTTTTGACATCGTAGTCAGAATCAAATGTTCTACCAAGCTCTAATAGGGAAAGAACCTCAGCCTCGGCATCTCCGGTGGGTTGGATTGGATTTTGAACCGGCGGCAAAAGCTGCTCTAAACCAATAGAGGGGATATTTTCAATGGGCAACTCCCCCATTAACATTGCCACTGGAACATCCCGGCCTATTCTCAATGAGATTGCCTCTAATAAGGCAATCGAAGTTAACTTCATTCCTAAATAAAAACGGGCAATTTCTAAATTTCTTGCAGCTCTACTCACCATTAATTCAAAATTAACATCGGAAGGCTCTGACCGATATTGTCTAAAAACTATTTCTGCTTTAAGAAAATTTAAGAAACCTTCCATTTTTTGCAAGGATATTCGATAGCCCTGAACTGTATAAGTATTGACCCTCATCAGGTCATGATTCGTTTCTGGAATTAAATTCCAAGTGTTATCTAAGAAGTGGGCAGCATGTTGACTTGAAAAGTTCTCAACATCACGGTTACTTAAGCGAACACCGCGCTCCACAATTTTATAAAGATCTTCGTCAGACCATTGGAACTTAAAGTCATCATTCGCTTTCTTTAAGTTCGTTAATAACTTTTCAGAGCAGGCAACACCCTGTGCATCAGGACCCCTGAAGGGAATAGTCGCCTCAATACAGGCAATAATTTGAGCCAAGATACTCAGAGGAAGAATTCCCTCAAGTACTTTTCCTGCAAGCAGAGCACTTAGAAATTCATTTTGGCCAGCCATCGGAAAGAGCGGCTTACCTTGCTCGAAACTAAATATTGTTAAACATAGCCTAAAAATGGGATCTAAAAGTAGCTCAGGATCACTGGTGATCATCAATTGCTGATTATGCTCAAGAATATAAGGCGATATATACCTCGCCATATTGACGTTAATACCTTGGTCGACCTGCACATAGACCGTGTCATGAAATAAAGCAGAGATCACCTCAATTTCATCTCCACCCATGCCAACCTGGAAAATGTGGTCTGGTGTGTGAAAAGATCTCCAAGGCCCTGTCATAGACTGAATAATGAGGTCAGCTATAGGGTTTAATTTGTCATCAGCTAAAACGATACCCAATTTTTTACAAGAGTCTCTTAGACAGTCAAGGCATTTCTGTTTATCTGCAGCTAAATCCATAAGAGTCTTTATAAGTGGGCCACAATTGAAAATAACTGTTCATGCAATGGAACTCGTTTTATCATAAATTTATGATTACTCAATGAAAATTAATGACAACAACACTGCAGAACCCTCTCAGGTATTAAGAAATTTACTCTAAATATTGCGGTAATATATCAAAATCTTCCAATTCAATTCCAGTAATTCCATGCCAAAAAAGCCAGATCAAAAAATCCGAGCTCTCCCCAGAACAGGGGTAATTGGCCTGATTTTCATTGATTTTGGCTTAATGGCCACTATCTACTATCTCACAGATAGTTTTTGGGGCTGGACAAAGGGGGATCTATCTGACGGATTAAGCTTTGATCAATTTGACCTATTTGCGGTTTTACAGTTGATTTTCTTCGCAACTACTGTGGATCAAATTGTCCGTAGAACAGCAATTAACTTTAATAGCATTTCTGAACAAACAAAAGTCCCAAAACTAATTATTCAGGCTTTAACAGTCGTTATTTATGGCTTTTTTGCGCTTATTGGTTTCATACTGCTCTACGATCAGCATTTTTCAAACCTTCTTGCCGCAACTAGCGGAATGGGTATCGGCTTATTACTTTTATTTAAAGATCGATTAGCTGATGTAATGGGTAGCATTCAGTTACAAACTGATGGTCTGGTCAATATCGGCGACTATCTTCAACTCAGTGAAGATGGCAAAGTTGAGACCTATCAGGTAATGGGAATGGAGCAGAGAAGAATGACCCTAAGAAGTATCTCTGATGATCATCAACGGGTTATATCTAATACCAAATTTCTCTCCATTAATTACATCAACCTGACTAAGCAGGGTAAAAACCGCGGCGCAAGGCGCAGTGTATCCGTCCAACTGGATTCAGATAATAACGCTGATAAGGTAATCGAAATTTTCAAACTAGCCTTAGAAAAAGTTTCCTCGAGCAATAAAGACTTTTATGCTTGGTACTCCTGCGGCGCGGCTAAATTAGAAGAGGGATATGTCACCTATAAACTAGAGTATGAGTGCCGTCCTGAAATTCCAATTACGGATAGCGATAATCTAGTGCTTTTGACGGCGCTAAGATTTTTAAAAGCTGCCTCTTTCAAACTAAGCTCATCAAGTGTTGTATTGCCGATTGATCAAGAAATTTCCAGTAATACGAACCGACTACTCAATATGTATGATCTTGGTATCCTCAAGGTCTTAGCGCGTAATGAAGTTATTAGTATTGCCACAAATACAAAAACAATTTATTCCCGTGCTGGCGATCATCTCATTAAGAAAAATGAAAATGCCGATAGCATGTACTTAATTTCCGAAGGGGCGTTAGAGGTCAGTGTGCTAAATAAAGAAGGAAATCCAATTATTGTCGCCACCTTATGGCCGGGCGATTGCGTTGGTGAAATGTCCCTTCTTACAGGCGCTCCTCGCTCTGCAGATGTCTATACCAAACGGAACTCTGTTTTGGTGGAAATCAAAAAAGAAGATATATCCCCAGTATTGGCATCCAATCCTGAGTTAATTCACCATATGTCAGATTTATTGGCAGAAAGAGTTGCTCAAAATGAGAAATCTCTCAGTGGTGAGGATAAGAACAAGAAATTGGAAGAGGCAAGTAAAAATATTGCCGGCAAGATCCTAAACTTCTTCTTCAAAAAATCAGCTGAGGAATAAATACGTTTGCTACTCAATAATTAAGCGAATCTACCAAAAACTGTGCCTCTCTTCTAGCCACTGATTCAGTTTGAGCCTCAACCATAATCCGTAACACGGGCTCTGTTCCCGAAGCTCTAACTAAGACCCTACCCTCGCCCTCTAAATTTTTCTCAACTTTAGAAACAGCTGCTGTAAATTGGGCGTCTGATTGCCATGAAAAATTAGGCTTCACCTTAACGTTCATCAAAATCTGAGGGAGCAACGTGACTGTATCCAAGAGTTCGGATAGGCCCTTCTTTTGCTGGCTCATCGCTGCTAAGACCTGCAAGGCGGCAATCGTG
>DAISKI010000027.1:0-1905 GCA_036821065.1 Polynucleobacter sp.
CCTAAATTGATGACATGCCCTAACTTACGCTCCACCATACCAGGCAAAAAGGCGCGGGTCATATGAACTAAACCTTTGATATTGGTATCAATCATGCGATCCCAGTCCGAGAGATCGGCTTTATGCGCAGGCTCAAGGCCCAGCGCCAGCCCGGCGTTATTGACCAAGATACTCACTTTTGCAAAGCTAGCAGGCAAATTACTGGGTAATTGATCAACTTGATCGCTATCACAAACATCTAACACAAGAGTCAGTAATTTATCTTGTTGCTCACTTGGTAGTGATTTTTTAAGAGCAGCTAGTCGGTCGATTCTTCTGCCTGCCGCAATGACTTTATGGCCATGCTTTAAGAAACGTCTCGCAGCGGCCTCACCAAATCCTGCAGTTGCCCCTGTAACTAGTACGGTATGTTCCATATTCTTCTTTTCTTCATTTGCTTACATTAATATTAAAGCCTTCAGCAATTTAACGCTCATTAAGGCCATAGCCCCTGAACACAATCCGCTTTCTCTTTGTAGGTTTTTGCCTGGTTGTGACTTCCACTGTTTTTGCTGGCGCAACCAGTTCAAGTTCGGACTCAGACAATCAGCATATTTTAGAGTTTTGGGGCTATCACGCCTATATGGGTACAGAAACGTATTCAGACACCCTACTACTGCGTTATTACCAGCCTCTTGAGTTTGATCAATGGCGCGGCACCCTCAGGCTCGACACTTCTAATGTATCGGTCTACTCACATAGCCCAAGCGAAAGTGGGATCGATCATCACGGGGCTGGAACAACTTTTTTAACTGCCTGGGGAACGATTGCCAACTTCAATCAATCTTGGAGCAGCAGCGCAGGTGGCCGAGTAATTTTGCCCGTTGCCCTAAGTAATCAGTGGGTAGCTGGTCCACAAATAGGGGCTTCATATAAACCTCCTCTTGGAACTCAAACTTGGTTGGCTGACTTTTCACCGCTAACACGATACATGTATGGCTTTGATGTGCAAAATAATACTGGCCCAGGCAATCCCAGCCCTTCCCCAGCGGTACGTCGACTTGAGTTGTATCCCACTGTCGGTATTCAATTAACACCGAATACTCAAATTCGTTTTTGGGATGAAAACGGCATTAATTACAACGCTGCAGCTGGCGGTTGGTTTGTGCCGCTAGATGCGATGGTGACCCATCGAGTGAATCGCCATTTTTTATTTGCAGTCGGCGCTAGTAAACAAGTTGTAGAAACCTATCAGCAATACAAATGGATGGTCTATAGCAAAGTCTCGTTTAATTTCTAATAAGTTAACTCAGTTTGAGTTTCGTGAGTTGATCTCTCATCCACGAAATTCTGCAGCACAAAAGAATGAAAACCACGCCTGCATAAATTGAAACGGTTTGTAAGTCATTCTTACCGGCTTTATGCCACCAGTAGTGCAAGATTACTGTCACCGCAATCACATAAATCAGTTTATGCAGTAGCGCCCAACGCCGGCCTAATTTTCTTTGTGCCCAATGGGTCGAAGTCAGCGCCAAAGGAATGAGCAAGACAAAGCTCAGGAATCCCATCGTAATAAAGGGACGCTTCACAACATCTTTCCACATAGCTACCAGATCGAAGCTTTGATCAAGCCATAACCAGATCACAAAATGGATGCTGGCATAAAAGAAGCAAAAAAGGCCGAGCATGCGGCGGCACTTGATTGGCAGACTAGAGCCTGTCAGCAAACGTAAGGGAGTCATGGCCAAAGTAATACAGAGTAAGACCAGCGCCCAAGTACCTGTAGATCTAGTAATGAACTCAATCGGATTAGCCCCTAAACCATCAGTGAAGGCGAGATAGATCAGACGATCTAGCGGCAATAAAGCCAAGAGGAAGATAACTAACTTCATTGCTAAAGATTTAGTAAAACTTTTTCAAATCCAT
>DAISKI010000027.1:2005-4466 GCA_036821065.1 Polynucleobacter sp.
AACTCGTAATTGGCATCTCTTCTGTAAATCGAATCTTGACTATCGACTTCGCGCTCTTAAAGCCATACTTCCAAGGCACTACCACTCTAACTGGAGCACCATTTTGCTTAGGCAATACTTCCCCATATAAACCAAAAGTGAGCAACGTTAGTGGATTCATGGCTTCGTCTAAACGTAAGCCCTCTCGATACGGCCAATCCAAGATAGGGCTATTCACACCAGGCATTTGTTTACGATCTGCGAGCGAAACAAACTCAACATACTTGGCAGAGCCCAAAGGCTCTACTTTACTCAGCAAACTGGAGAGTGGATAACCATCCCAAGGAATGACCATCGACCAACCCTCAACACAGCGCAGACGATAGACGCGTTGCTCCATCGGGGCCAGTTTTAATAATGCATCGATATCAAAAGTCATGGGCTTTTTAACTAAACCCTCAACGGTAATAGTCCAGGGCCGAGTTTGGAGAGTGGTGGCATTTTCAGCAGGAGCACGCTTATCGGTCCCGAACTCATAGAAGTTGTTGTAACCCGTGACATCTTTCAGTGGTGTGAGGTCATCCTTACCAAGATAGAGCGGGTTCGGAGTAGCTGCTAATGTTTGTGTATTTGCAGCCAAAGCTTCTCTCGAAAACCATGGAGCCAATGCAAGACCAAAACTGCCTGCTGCAGCTGCTTGTATCAACTGGCGACGTTTTTCATAAACGGCTTGGGGGGTGATATCACTTGGCAGAATGTGAGGATCTTGATAAGTCATGGTTAGCACCTTTTTAAACAGTCTTTAGTCTATTTTGCGCCCATTTGGAATTTCATGAGGGTTATCCATTTTGATAAAGAAAAAGGCAAACCACCGGCTTGCCTTTTACATTCAAAGTGCAACTCTACCTCTATAACTACGCTGCCGCCTTATCAATAATGGCATTGAGTGTAGGGCTTGGGCGCATGACCGCCGCAAACTTAACGGGATCAGGCTTGAAGTAACCGCCAATATCCGCTGGCTTGCCCTGCACTGCCTTCAGTTCATCAATAATTTTGCTCTCTTGCTCAACCAATGCTTTTGCAATCGGAGCAAAGTGCGCTTGCAACTCTTTATCTTCGGTTTGAGCAGCTAGTGCCTGTGCCCAATACATCGCCAAATAGAATTGGCTACCGCGATTATCGAGTTCACCGGTACGCGGAGAAGGTGATTTATTGTTATCTAGCAACTTACCAGTCGCCTCGTCCAAAGTCTTGGCTAATATCTTTGCTTTCGTATTGCCTGTCTTATCGCTAATATCTTCGAGAGACACTGCCAAAGCTAAGAACTCGCCTAAGGAATCCCAACGCAAATGATTCTCTTCAACGAGTTGTTGAACGTGCTTAGGTGCTGAACCGCCAGCACCAGTTTCAAATAAACCGCCACCAGCCATTAAAGGCACAATCGATAACATCTTGGCACTGGTACCGAGTTCCATAATGGGGAATAAATCGGTTAAGTAGTCACGCAAGATGTTGCCAGTCACTGAAATGGTGTCCTTACCGCGAATAACGCGCTCTAGGGTATAACGCATTGCACGGGTTTGCGACATGATCTGGATATCTAAACCAGTCAGGTCATAATCTTGTAAATAGGTTTTGACTTTCTTAATCAACTCAGCTTCGTGAGGACGATACTCATCTAACCAGAAGACTGCGGGTGTATGAGAGAGGCGTGCACGATTCACAGCCAATTTGACCCAATCCCGTATAGGCGCATCTTTTGCCTGACACATGCGCCAGATGTCGCCCTCCTCTACGTTTTGCTCGAGCAAGACAGTACCATCCTCAGTCACAATGCGCGCTACACCAGCTTCAGGAATTTCAAAGGTCTTATCGTGTGATCCGTATTCTTCTGCTTGCTGAGCCATTAAGCCAACGTTCGGCACCGTTCCCATAGTGGTGGGATCGAAATTGCCATGGGTCTTACAGAAATTAATAATCTCTTGATAGATGCGGGCAAAAGTACTTTCTGGAATGACTGCCTTCGTATCATGCAAACGGCCATCAGCACCCCACATCTTGCCGCCCACACGAATCATTGCTGGCATGGAGGCATCGACAATCACATCACTTGGGGAATGTAAATTGGTAATTCCTTTTGCTGAGTCCACCATCGCCAAAGCAGGACGGTGCTCATGACATGCATGTAAATCTTGAATAATTTCTTCACGCTTAGACTCAGGCAAAGTTTTAATCTTGTCATACAGACTGCTCATGCCGTTATTGGCATTGACGCCCAACTCCTCAAATAGCTTAGCGTGTTTTGCAAAAGCTTCTTTATAGAAAATCTTGACCGCATGACCAAACACGATGGGGTGAGACACCTTCATCATGGTGGCCTTGACGTGTAAGGACAACATCATCCCCGTCTTGTAGGCATCTTCGATTTCTTTTTCATAGAACTCACACAAGGCCTTCTTACTCATGAACATGCTGTCGATAA
>DAISKI010000027.1:4566-14934 GCA_036821065.1 Polynucleobacter sp.
TCTTTTTCATAGAACTCACACAAGGCCTTCTTACTCATGAACATGCTGTCGATAATTTCGCCAGCTTGCAGAGGAATCTTGGATTTCAAGACAATGGTTTTGCCACTCTTGCTAACTAAATCCATTTTGACTTCACATGCTTTTGTGAGCGTCATTGATTTTTCACCGGCATAGAAATCCCCACCATGCATATGTGAAACATGCGTGCGGGAAGCTTGGCTCCACTCGCCCATTGAATGTGGATGTTTGCGGGCAAACTGTTTTACTGCATTTGGTGCGCGACGATCAGAGTTACCTTCACGCAATACTGGGTTAACTGCGCTTCCTAAACACTTGGAGTAGCGCGCTCGAATGGCTTTCTCTGCATCAGTTTTAGGATCTTCTGGAAAATTAGGCAAAGCATAGCCCTTAGCTTGCAGCTCTTTGATCGCAGCCAATAGTTGCGGCACCGAAGCACTGATATTCGGCAACTTAATAATGTTGGTATCGGGTAATAGGGTCAACTTGCCTAATTCGGCCAGGTTGTCATTTACTCTTTGCTCAGGCGACAAACAGTCAGAAAATTCAGCCAAGATTCTGGCAGCTACAGAGATATCGCTTTCGGCAACCTCAACACCTGCTGGGGCAGTAAATGCGCGAATAATGGGTAAAAATGAACCGGTAGCTAAAAGTGGTGCCTCATCGGTCAGCGTGTAAATAATTTTTGATTTCCCTGCAGCCATTACTGTTTCCTCAATTTTGATGATCCGAAGCTATTTTGTCGTCTTGTGATGTCGTTCTGATGTCGATTTAATGTCATCTATCAGAACCTTTGATTTTAAATCATTGCCTATCCAAAAATAGGCTGTTTTTGCCCTATAAAGATGCTTATCACCCTCTTGTAAGGGATTTCACCGACAAGAAACAGAGTCAATATCTCTCTTGAAGCCTACGCATATACTGTCGTGCTGATAAAGCTAAAAGGAATCAAAATATGAGCGAACTCCAGAAAATCGATACCGTCGTTGGCGATGGTACAGAAGCGACTGCCGGTAAACACGTTGATGTGCATTACACCGGCTGGCTATACGACGAGAAAGCAGCGGATCACAAAGGGCAAAAGTTTGATAGCTCGCTCGACCGCGGCCAACTCTTCAGCTTCCCACTCGGCGCCGGTCATGTGATTCAGGGCTGGGATCATGGCGTTGCAGGCATGAAGATTGGTGGCAAGCGGACTTTAATCATTCCCTCTGAGATGGGTTATGGGCCGCGTGGCGCTGGTGGTGTGATTCCACCCAATGCGACTCTGGTATTTGACGTCGAGTTACACGGCGTACATTAAGAACGCGTACTTAAAAAATTCAGGCCACTTGTGCAGCGATGCAGAAGTGGCCTGTTTGTTTATTGCGGACCGAGGATTAAGAGCGCTCTTTTTTCCCGTTAAACGCCAGCTTGGTATTTGCGCTGGATTTGCATAGCTCAATAATACGGTTACGTTCTGCCATCACTTTGTCAGCGTAGCCACCATCGTTGTCAGCATTACCCGCACCAACATAGAACTTCAAGCCGTTTCGGAGCGAGCCAGAAGTTGCGATCAAGTATTTCAGAATATAAGCGCCAATTCGAATATTAACTTCAGGCTTCACGGCGCCAGCAACGCCGCCATACGGTGCATATTTTTCTTTATGCACATTGGTCATCACTTGCATCAAGCCTTCAGCACCTGCTTCGCTCTTGGTCATGGGATTGAAATTGGATTCCACCGAGATCACTGCAAGCAACAAGACGGGGTCGATTTTGACTTCACGAGAAATCAATACGGCGTTCGAGACGTACTCTTCAATCTTATTTTTATCTAAGTTGTACTTTTTCTCAAAGAACTCTGCAACCGCTCTCTGGTTTTTAACGGGGGTCATCAAATTGCTATCCAAAGCCTGAGGATCAATCTTTGAGCTTGGGATTTGATCGGCTAGATGAGAAATCGATTTCACCTGAATGCGGGCAACCTCTGGATTGAGAAGTCCAATTGCTTCTTGCTTGAGCATTGGGAAAGAAGCGCGACCATAAATAATATGGGCGATATCTTGTTCTGAGGTTTGAGAATCTAAGGCTGCCAAACCAGATTGGCTGCCGCCGGTATATCCGCCCTGCCAAACCATTTGGCGAGCTTCATCAGGCACGAGAACGCGAGCCAAATCAAATGGACCAGCATTCGTACCATTACCAGAAAGCCATAAACCAACGATGAGAAAAACTCCCACGATCATGAGACCGTGTACGCCCCGATAGATAGGATCCATAAAGCGGATCAGGGCTGCTTGGGCTGATCCGATTAAGGATTGCTCAAGCTGTGTGGCATTTGAGTTGTTTGTTAAGCATTTACGCATTCAGACTTTTTGCAGCACCTCATAAGCTCGCTTCAATACAAACCGAGTTTATGTTGCAATGCAATATATAAAGAACATGGGCCATGCTATGAAGGTTCTTATATCAAGTCAAGAATAAGGATGATCGATTCGATAACTTATAGATATGACAATTCTGTCATATTCCCCCTAGGGCTCCCAATATCATAAAAATATCATTCAGATCAATGACTTATAAATGTTAGGGCTCACTAAGTTTTTTTCATAGAAATTTTCTATGAAACCCATTTTTTTACATTTTGAAATGAAAAAATGTTGCTTTAGACCATACATCTAGTATTTCAGTGAACTTAAATTCCTACAGATAGTGTTCATCCCTGCGTTGCCCGGCAGGATAAAACTCGGGCTGAGGGGCTTATCCAATTTGCAAAATGCGCTCACTTAATCCTGGGTAAACCCCAACTCAGTAGGCATCACCCTACACTGTTGACCATGCAAGCCCTCTTCCGAGTCTTACTCCTCGTTTGTCTGGCCCAACCCCTCTCGGCGCTAGCGATCTTTGACGATTGTCTCGAGTATTTTCCGAGGGGCGAGATCCCCAGTCTGGCTCAACCCGGTAGAGACCTCTGTTTCGATGGCTTTGCCGTTTATTACTCCCCAAGTGATAAAAAGCCGATCTATGTAGTTGAAAAGCTCAATCGGGAGAGGCTCACCAAACCCAAGCAAGCTCGGACCAACCTGTTTTATGAAGAGGCGCGCTTGCCTGCTGCCGAGCGAGCGAGCTTATCGGACTATCGCGGCAGTGGCTATGACCGAGGCCATAACGCACCTGCTGGCGATATGAGCGATGAACGTTCGATGGCCCAATCATTTTCTCTGGCCAATATGATGCCGCAAGCTAGGCAAAATAATCAGGGCATTTGGGCTAAAAATGTGGAGGAGCCCACTCGTCAATACGCCAAAAGAATCGATGGTGATATTTATGTCTATACCGGCTCAGTAGGAAAAGTGGGAAGCATTGGTAACAATCATGTCACTGTTCCAGAATATCTTTTCAAACTGATCTATGACCCATCACGCAATCTGGCTTGGGCATATTGGATTCAGAACACAGATGATGCACCGATGATGGCGCCGATCTCTTACCAAGATCTTGCTTTAAAGACGGGGATTGATTTTCATTTACCAGCAAGCGTTGCAACGTCAAGCAAACCAATGCATGTTCGACCTGAACGCTGGAATACAACTCGGCCATTTCATGGCTTTAAAAATTACCAGCCATAAGTTACACAGAATCGACTCAGTCTTCTGGACTTCTAGATACAACACCAAGTCTTTCTTTTATTGGATTAAGCAATGCACTCAAGCCATTGTGATCTAGGGTATGCATCAACTCAAGTAGCTCACCTAATTCTCCTTTAGGAAAACCTTCGCGTGCGAACCACGCTAAATAATTTCCCGGTAACTCAGCAATCCGCCGACCCGCATGCTTACCAAACGGCATCTTCATCGTCACAAGTTTTTCTAGAGATTCCGGATTCATAGACTCCATCTTACAAGTTTGTTATTTGTGCTCGTGTTTGTATTTATCACCACTTCATTAAAGGGTATAAGGTCATTTTCGTAAATGAGAATGATTCTTATCTGTTGGTTTATATTGAGAACCGTTCTCAATAACATCTTTCTAACCAACCCTCAACATCATGAAATCAAATATCAAACGACTCATTGCTTTTACTCTCGTCATTGCTGCCGCACTGCACTTCTCTCTAGCCCATGCAGGTGAAGGCGTATTTGGCTGGATTTACACACTGGATCTCCAACCAAAAGAAAAATGGGAATTTGAACAGCGCCTGCAACTTAATCAACAGCAGGCAGCAGGCACCTTTGAACAATGGACTGCTCGCACTGAATTGGAATATGGCTTAACTAATGATCTACAAATTGCGGGCTATATCAATTCTGGGTATACCAATGCTAATCAGAACTACACTAATCCAGAAGCCTGCGGTGAGAGTCCAACTTGCACAGGTGGATATGGCGTCCCTTCAAGCCATAACCCTGAAACTGCATACACCAAAGGTGGTGTCGAAGGTGCTTCCTTAGAAGCTATTTACCGTATTACCAATCCAGTCACTTCGCCAGTCGGAGTAGGTTTGTATTTAGAGCCAACCTGGGGGCGCAATAAAGATGAGATTGAAGCGCGGCTACTTTTACAGTCTAACTTCATTGATGATCGCTTAATCCTGGCAGGGAACGTCGTAGCGGCCAATGAACGACTCAAATTTATTGAGAACGGCAACGTCCCTGAATCGATGCTCGATTTTTTAGTAGGCGCCAGTTATCGCTTTGCTCCTAAGTGGTCTGCTGGTGTAGAGGCTCGCTTTCATAATGATTATTCTGAGCTGAACTTACGCAATCAAGTACAACGCGCGACATTTTTAGGACCCAATATTCATTACGCAGCAAAAGATTGGTGGATTACCGGGGCTTGGCGTTATCAACTCAAGGGTGGTAACTGTATGAATGGTGGCGAGGCAGAATGCTCTAATGCCCGCGTGTGGGACAGCCATACCGTCAATGAATACATCGTTAAAGTGGGTTTTCCACTCAACTAAATCATGATGGATTGGCGACCAAGTCTACTCGGTATTGCTGGGCTTGCCACGATTGCTAACCCCATCGTGGCTCAAGCCAGGATTTATGTTTCGATTGAGCAAGCCCAGCAGCTTTTATTTGCGAATCAGCGCTTAATCAAATTCCCCATCATTGTCACTCAGGAACTCCAAGAAAAAATGCGGGTGGCATCGAGTATTCGCCACCCTTTTGTCGGAGAAAGAATCTGGCGAGGTCCTGATGGAAGTTGGCTGATTATTGATGAGGTAGTAGGCAAACACGAAATGATCACCTATGCGGTTGGCATTGCACCCAATGGCAGTGTCAAAGGTATTGAAATCCTCGAATACGTCGAGTCATATGGCTATGAAGTCGCAGATAGCCAATGGCGAAAGCAATTCATAGGAAAGACTGCAGGTGATCCAGTCAAACTCAATCAGGATATCCAAAATATTAGTGGAGCCACCTTATCTTCAAAACATCTCACTGATGGAGTAAAGCGTGTCTTAGTACTGTATGAATTGGCTTTAAAGGAACTTCCTCAAAAATGATGCGCTGTAAGCCTATGCTGGGCACTTATGTCGAGATTCAGATTAATGAAGCACAAATGGGTCTGACTTCAAGACAAATCCATCTCGCAATGAATGAAGCTTTTGCTTCTATTTCCTTAGTACAAAGCTTGATGGGATTTCATGATCCCTATAGCGAACTTTCCATGGTGAATCAGCTAGAACCAAATCGGTCTCTAGAAATTCATCCATGGACAGAGAAAGTGCTGAAGACGGCACAATTGATTTGCCAGGAGTCGCATGGTTTATTTGATTGCGGGGTGGGGAGACAACTCGTTTATCAAAAATTATTACCACTGCATCAGATAAACCATGCCCCCTCCGATCAGAGCAGTATTCTTAGTATCCAATTTCTGGGTAATCAAGTCATTTGTTTGACCCGGCCAGTTTGCCTCGATCTGGGTGGCATTGCTAAGGGCTTTGCAGTCGATGAGGCTGTTCGCGCCCTTAAGCTTTGTGGCATTCAAAATGGAGTCGTTAATGCCGGAGGCGATCTTAGGGTCTTTGGAAAACAATCTCACACTGTCTTACTGCGCAGTCCTCGGCGAGCGAATGAGCTCATTCAAGTTGGGAGCTTAAAAGAAGGTGCAATTGCCACCTCGAGCAATCACACTATTTTTGATCCACAAAAAGGTATTACCCCAGTGCAAGGTTCGTATTCTGTGATCGCAAAAGAGTGCATCTATGCAGATGCCTTAACTAAGGTACTGGCTTTATCGCAAGACACCCGTCATCCAATTTTTCAAAACTATGGGGCAGAGTCTTTATGGCTACCCGCTTAGGCAAAATGCCAGTATGGCAAAAATATTTTGTCATCAGTAGTATTGGTTTGTGCTCGATAACGGGTCTGATTTTTCTTCTGGTAACGGATTTTCAGTTGCCCATATTTTTCTTCAGACCCCATACTATTTTGAGCTGGCATGGTATTACTGCAATGGCAGCCTCGATTGCCCTAGGATCCGTTCTTACGGTTCATCTCAAGGCAGGATTAAAGGCTAAACGGCAACTTTTCAGTGGGCTTAGTCAGCTTGCTTGTCTGCTGATCCTCATCCTCACTGCTGCTCTCCTCTATTACGGTCCTGCAGAACTTCGAGAAGACGCAATCAGGGCACACTGGGTAATCGGCATCATTTTCTTTAGCTTCTTTTTAAGCCATAGCATTCATGCCAGTAGTAAACAAAAAGCCCTCAGTTGAGGGCTTATTTGCTAACAGATGAATGCGTAATGAAATTAGTGACCACTACCACCAAGGTAGGCAGCCTTTACAGCGGGATCATCTTTGAGTTTGCTGGCGGGGCCATGGGTAGCGATCTTGCCATTCTCAAGCACATAACCATAGTCGGCAACGTTCAGTGCTGCTGCGGCAAACTGCTCCACTAATAGCATCGTCACTCCCTTTGACTTCAGATTCGAAATAATTCTGAAGACCTCTTCCACCAAAATCGGCGCCAAACCCATTGAAGGCTCGTCGAGCAAAATGATTTCAGGATTGAGCATTACAGCGCGCGCCATCGCCAACATTTGTTGCTCGCCACCTGATAAGGTACCAGCCAGTTGATTGCGACGCTCTTTGAGACGGGGGAACATTTCTAGGGCATGCTCTAAATCTGTTTTGATATCACCTTTAGGGCGGCTACCGGTAAAACGGGGAAATGCCCCCAACAGCAAGTTATCCGTCACTGACATCGTCGTGAAGACGCGACGGCCCTCAGGACTGTGGGCTAAGCCCAGACGAGCAATCTTGTGTGAATCCGAACCGTCAATTCTTTGACCGCTCAGGGTAACTTCACCTGCGGTAGGTTTAATCATGCCGGTAATTGCACGCATGGT
Organism: Polynucleobacter sp.; assembly: GCA_036821065.1. Taxonomy (GTDB): domain Bacteria; phylum Pseudomonadota; class Gammaproteobacteria; order Burkholderiales; family Burkholderiaceae; genus Polynucleobacter. The sequence goes on from DAISKI010000027.1 coordinate 11,927, forward strand.
GGTGGTCTTACCTGCGCCGTTAGATCCGATCAAGGTGATCACTTGGCCTTTTGGCACATCGATGCTGATGCCATGAAGGACTTTAACCTTACCGTAGCCTGCTTCGAGATTCTGAATAGATAACATGGTATTTACCGATTTAATAAATTTTTAATAATGAATGCTGATTAAGTACCTAAGTAGGCGCTAATGACTTTCTCATCCGCCTGAACTTCAGCTGGCTTACCTTCCGCAATCTTCTGACCAAAGTCGAGCACGGAAACCGTATCGCAAACGGACATCACCACGTCCATATGGTGCTCAATCAAGATAAAGGTAATACCGTTATCCCGAATCTTGCGAATAATGCGCAGCAATTCTTTGATATCAGGTGCAGTGAGGCCAGCAGCTGGCTCATCGAGTAAGAGCAATTCTGGGTCGAGCGCCAAGGCACGAGCGATCTCGAGCAAGCGTTGCTTACCGTAGGGCAAATTACGAGCTTCTTCATTTGCTAAGTTTTCTAGACCCACAAACTTCAACAGAGCCATAGCGCGATTACGGGCATCACGCTCTTCTCTTAAATAGCGGGGTAAGTGCAAAGCAATATCCAGCATATTGGACTTGAAGGTGTGATGCAGACCTACCAAAATGTTTTGCAGGGCAGTCATTTCACCGAAGAGTTGTACGTTCTGGAAAGTACGAGCAATCCCTGAGAGAGCAATCTCAGATGAGGTTTTACCCACTACGCTCTCGTCGGCATAAAACACATTCCCTGAGGTCGGCACATAAATACCAGTGAGCACGTTCATCATGGTGCTCTTACCAGATCCGTTAGGACCAATCAAACCATGAATGGTGCCGCGCTTAATACTCAGATCGACATTGTTGAGTGCTTTGAGTCCACCAAACTGCATCAGAACAGAATCAACCTTCAATAACTCCGCACCGGTATTTTTATTTCCGACAGCGCTAATGAAGTCGACTGAGGAATCGGTATTTTCTGAAGTAGCTTCACCAACGGTAGTTTTGGTCTTACCAGTGATGGCTATGTAGAAAGTTTTTGCAAAGCCCACGATACCGTTTTGCAAGTAGTACACCACGAGCAAAATCATGAAACCAAAAATACTTAGGCGCCAGTCAGCAATACTATTGAGCCAGAATGAGAAAGCCGCTAAGCCAACTACACCAGCCACCGGAATCGCAACGCGCTTGGGAGTTGTAATCTTTTTAGACAAGGCCATGATTGCGCCTACCGTAACGACAATCGCAATAATCGAAGCAACGATGCGGAATAAATTAATGTCATCGAGTAACTTAGGCAACAACACAATAATCGCTGCGCCAATCGCTGCGCCAAGACGGGATTTACGACCGCCCATAATGATCGCCAACAAAAAGAGGACGGCTAATTCGTTGTTATAGGTGTTGGGTGAAATATATTGTTCAGAGTAGGCATACAAGCAGCCTGCTAAGCCCGCAAAGCCTGCGCTGATAACAAAGGCGATTACCTTAAAGCGGTAGACCGAGACGCCCATACAGTCGCAAGCAACTGGGCTATCGCGCAAGGCTTCAAAGGCGCGACCCATTTGGGATTTAACAAAACGATCTACAACGATCATGGCAATGATCATGATGGCAGCCACTAACCAGAAATATTCTGCCTTAGTCATTGGTACGCCCATCAACTCTGGACGGGTTAACTTAATGCCTAAGGGACCCTCTGTTAACCAGCTCATCTCATTGATCAGAATCTGGGCAATCGTGCCAAATGCCAAGGTGACCATCGCTAAATAAGGCCCAATGACTTTGAGTGCTGGCAAAGCCAAAATACCGCCGAAGATGGCAGTCACGATGATTGAGGCAGGAATAGTAGCCCACACTGGCCAGCCGAGGTGAAAGAACAAAACACCCGCAGTGTATGAGCCAATCCCAAAGAGGCCCGCATGGCCCAGAGAAACTTGTCCAACATAACCTACAACGATATCCAAACCAAATAACAAAATGGTGTAGATCAGAATCGTTTCAGCTAAGTGAATGTAATACGGATTCTCAACAAACAGCGGCAAGCAAATCAGACCAACGATTGCGGCTAATAGAGGAAGGTGAGACTTCAATTTCATCATTAAACTTTCTTAATCGCAGATTTGCCAAAGAGGCCAGAGGGTTTGTACGCGAGGACCAGCAACAATAAGATCAAGCCTGGCACATCTTTGTAACCCGTTGAGAAGTAGAAACCGGTTGCGGTTTCGACAATTCCCAAAATCAAACCACCGACGATGATGCCCATACCGCTCGAAAGACCGCCAATAATGGCCACTGCAAATGCTTTGAGACCCAAAGCACCGCCCATAGTGGCGCCTGTCAAAGTCAAAGGTGCAATTAATACACCTGCAAATGCCGCAGTCAGTGATGAAAGTGCATAAGAAAAGGTAATAACTACACTAGTGTTGATACCCATCAGGCCAGCAGCATCACGATCATTTGCCGTCGCAACCACTGCTTTACCGTAAATCGTTTTGCGGTTAAAGAACTCCACCAATAACATCATTACTAAAGCACCCACCACCACCAAGATTTCCATTGGCAAAATATTGGCGCCCAAGAAACTCATTGGCTCCATTGGCAAAGGGGGTGGGAATGGCAATGCGTCACGACCCCAAACGTTCTCAGCAACGTTCTTGAAAATAATTCCCAGTGCAATGGTAGACATAATCCAACCGAACTCGGATTTAATCTTGATCGCAGGACGAACACCGATTAACTCAACAAAGCTACCTTGCAACATACCAAAGAGACAGACCACCGGAATCATCGCCCAGTAGTTCATGCCTAAGGTATCCACACAGGTCAAGCCCACCAAGGCGCCCAACATCAAGGCCTCACCCTGACCGAAGTTCAAGGTGCCGGAAGTGGCAAACGTAAGCTGGAAACCAAACGCGATAACCGCGTAAATCATCCCCACCGCGATACCGCTTGAGAGGATTTGTGCAAGCATGTCCATTGTGATTAGCCTAAAAGTACTGAAAAGG
>DAISKI010000028.1:0-13750 GCA_036821065.1 Polynucleobacter sp.
ATTTAATAGTCATGGCGGGATTGTAAAACCTTCGCAAGTCATTTCCCACCCTTTTTGGGCAAGTTTTGATACCGCCTTAGGCAGCTTTGCTCAATACCACCCGCTCAGGGGCGTTATAGATCTCAAAGTGCTTGCCAGAGCAGCGGCCTAAGAGGGTGAGATTCGTTTTGCGAGCCACCTCTAAGCCCATCAAGGTCATGCCAGAGCGGGTCATGAGAAAGGGGATCCCCATTTGAGCCCCTTTGATCACCATCTCCGAGGTAAGGCGTCCGGTGGTAAAAAAGATCAGGTCTTTACCGGGCTTGTCCTCAAGCCATAATAGTCCAGAGATGGAATCAACCGCATTATGGCGCCCTACATCTTCAATAAAATGGAGTAAGTGAACCTGGTCTGGTCCCGCGCGCTCAAAGACAGCACAGGCATGGACCGAGCCGGATTGCTTATAGATCGTATCGTGCGTCCGAATCGTGTCGATCAAGGCCACAATCGCTTCTTGGCTCAAGCTAGGGCCATCGGGTAAGCGGATTGCCTCAACCTCCTCCACCAAGCCCCCAAACATGGTTCCTTGACCACAGCCAGTGGTAACCACCCGCTTACTGGTCAGAGCATCGATATCTACAGAACTACGGCGGGTTTTGACTGCTGCGGAATCGGTCTCCCAATCCACCTGAATACTCTCAATGTCGCTAACAGACTCCACCAAGCGCTGATTGCGTAGATAACCCAAAACCAAGGCCTCAGGAGCACTCCCGAGAGTCATGAGCGTTACGATCTCGCGCTTATCGAGATAGATCGTCAAAGGGCGCTCCCCGGGGATAAAGGTCGTTTTCAGTCGTCCAGCTTCGTCCAAGATTTCGACCTCGTGCACAAGCGGTACGCAAGCATGAGACATCTGGATGGGGCTTGATGCAGCCATAAAACACCTTCTCGAATTGATAAAGAATTGGGCTCAACTTTAACCGCAGACTAAAATTACTGCAGAACCATAAGCCTAGACAGCATAATCGTATATTCATCCTTATTTTGATCAAGCCTGTTTTGCATGACTAGCCTTCCGCGCCGCCTTCTTGTTACCTCTGCCCTGCCATATGCCAATGGCCAGATTCATATTGGCCATCTGGTGGAATATGTACAAACGGATATCTGGGTCCGCTTTCAAAGAATGCGGGGGCATGAAGTCCATTACGTAGGGGCTGACGATACTCATGGCACCCCCATCATGCTGCGCGCTGAAAAAGAAGGTATCACTCCTAAAGAACTGATTGCTAATGTTTGGAAAGAGCATAAGCGCGACTTCGATGATTTCTTAATCTCGTTTGATAACTACTACACCACCGATAGCCCAGAGAACGAAAAGCTCTCGCAAAGTATTTATCTCAAACTGCGTGATGCCGGTCTGATTGAGAAACGCGCGATCGAGCAAGCGTACGATCCCGTTAAAGAAATGTTTTTACCCGATCGCTTCATCAAAGGTGAATGCCCTAAGTGTGGCGCTAAAGATCAATACGGCGATTCTTGCGAGAAGTGTGGCGCAACTTATTCTCCAGTTGACTTAAAGAACCCCTACTCTGTTGTCAGCGGTGCCACGCCCATTAAAAAAGTTTCTGATCACTACTTCTTCAAACTATCGGATCCGCGTTGTGAAAGCTTCTTACGTGAGTGGACTCAAGTAAAGACGCCACTGCAAACAGAAGCACGTAATAAAATGAAGGAGTGGGTGGGCGAAGCCGGCGATAGCAAACTGGGTGACTGGGATATCTCTCGCGATGCACCCTACTTTGGTTTTGAAATTCCGGATGCCCCGGGTAAATATTTCTATGTCTGGCTTGATGCTCCCATCGGCTATTACGCTAGCTTCCTCAACTACTGCCAGCAAAAGGGTTTAAATTTCGAGGAGTGGGTGAAGGCTGACACCACCACCGAGCAGTACCACTTCATTGGTAAAGATATCCTGTATTTCCATACCCTCTTTTGGCCAGCGACTCTCCACTTTGCCGGCTATCGCACCCCAACCAATGTGTTTGCTCACGGCTTTTTAACAGTCGATGGTGAAAAGATGAGTAAGTCACGGGGAACTCTGATTTCTGCTCACAGCGTGATGGAGTCAGGCTTTAACCCAGAGTGGTTCCGTTATTACTTTGCGACCAAGCTCAATGACAGCATGGAAGACTTGGATCTGAACTTGCAAGACTTTGTTGCAAGAGTCAATAGCGACCTTCTCGGTAAGTACATCAATATTGCAAGTCGTAGCGCAGGCTTCTTAGTGAAACGATTTGCTGGAGTTGTTTCTGATGAAGCAATGAATCATCCTCTGCTCACTGAGATTAGAGGAGCGAGTGAAAAAATTGCCGCTTTGTATGAAGGGCGAGAGTTTGCAAAAGCATTACGTAGTGTGATGGAGCTTGCTGATAAGGTGAATGCTTTTGTCGATGAGAATAAGCCTTGGGAAATTGCTAAAGACCCAGAACGCGAAGCAGATCTGCAGCGCGTCTGTAGCGTAACCTTAGAAGCTTTTCGGGCTCTGAGTTTGTACCTCAAACCAGTCTTACCTAAAGTTGCGGAAGGTGTTGAAACCTTTTTATCTCTCAAGCCAATGCGTTGGCAAGACATCAATACACCACTCAGTAGTGAGCATCCAATCCAACCCTATCAACATCTCATGACTCGGGTCGAGCCCGCCCAGATCGATAGTCTTTTAGCAGCCAATCTCTAAAAATATTGAATTGGCCGAACTCGAGTAAAAATCGTTAATAATGATGCTTGTGTGGTCAAAAATCCTTGGCCAATAAAAGTTTAAGTTATTGATTTAATTGAGAATTTAGGAAATACCATGGCCCGATACGAATCTGATTTCACCAAGTTCTTAAATGAAATGAAGTCTGAGAAGCCTGAGCTTGAAGCAGGACAGCAGGAAGGACGCGCCCTGCTTTGGGATAAAGAACCCCAAAGCGTAGAAGATATGCGCCGTGCCAAAGCCGCAAAATTAAAACAGCGCGCTTACGTATATTCGAATGACTGAACCTAGCGCAGCACCAGTATCTGGATTACTGGACAGCACACCCGCAGTAACCGATGGAATGTCAGAGGCGTTTGCCAAGCTGTATGGCGAGCCTCTTTTTAAACTCCCAACCGATCTCTATATCCCGCCGGATGCCTTAGAAGTTTTCTTAGAGGCGTTCGAAGGTCCACTTGATTTATTGCTGTACTTAATTCGTAAGCAGAACTTCAATGTGCTAGATATTCCGATGGCTCAGGTTACCCAGCAATACCTGAGCTATATCGATCAGATTCGTCATCACAACCTTGAGCTGGCTGCTGAGTACTTATTGATGGCAGCGATGTTGATTGAAATCAAATCGCGCATGCTGTTGCCGATGAAGAAAGCTGATAGCGAGGAAGAGGTTGAAGATCCACGCGCAGAACTCGTCCGTCGCTTACTGGAATATGAGCGTATGAAGCTGGCAGCTCAAGAGCTAGACCAGATCCCGCAGCAGGGTCGTGATTTCCAGATCGCGCATGGGCATGTGGATACTACCGTCGCAGTCACCTGGCCAGAGGTGAATCTAGATGATTTACAAATGGCTTGGCGCGATGTTCTACACCGCGCCAAACTCAATCAGCATCACACCATCACTCGCGAGGAATTGTCTGTGCGCGACTTCATGACACGAATTTTGCGTCGTCTGCAAAATACTCGCTTCGTTGAATTCAGCGAACTCTTTGAAGATGCTATTGCCTCTGGTAAAGGGGTACCCGTTGTGATTGTGAACTTTATTGCAATGCTTGAACTCTCTCGTGAAGCCTTAATTGAGATTACCCAAGCTGAGCCCTACGCTCCTATTTACGTGCGCTTAGCCTATACCCCTAGCGCATGAAAATTATTAGCGATATTGGAGAGTTGCGCGATCAGTTGCGCGGCCAAAACCGAGCCTCTTTTGTGCCCACTATGGGCAATCTTCATGAGGGCCATCTATCTCTCATGCGCTTAGCGCGCCAGCACGGTGATCCGGTTGTCGCCAGTATCTTTGTCAATCGCTTGCAGTTTGGTCCAAATGAAGACTTCGATAGCTACCCTCGCACCATGCAAGCCGATATTGAGAAACTAGAGAAGGAAGGTGTCTATGTTTTATTTGCGCCTACCGAGAAAGATCTTTACCCTCAGCCTCAAGAGTACCGAGTAGAGCCTCCAAATCAGCTAGGCAACATTCTCGAAGGAGAGTTTAGGCCTGGCTTCTTCCAAGGCGTTTGTACCGTAGTCCTCAAACTCTTTTCTTGCGTACAACCCAAAGTGGCAGTGTTTGGCAAGAAAGACTATCAGCAACTCATGATCATTCGTCAAATGGCAAAACAGTTTGCGTTGCCAGTAGATATTGTTCCAGCAGAAACCATTCGCGCTGAAGACGGTCTTGCCCTCTCCTCGCGCAATAGCTATCTATCAACCGATGAGCGTCGTGAAGCGCCTGAGTTACAAAAACTGTTGCAACAGGTTCGTGAGCAAGTGATGGGTCTAAAGCAACAGAGTCCTGAAGCATTGAAAAAGATTGAAGCTAACGCGCTTGAGATTCTCACAAAAAGGGGTTGGCAGCCCGACTATATTGCGATTCGGCAGCAAAGTGATTTAGCCGCTCCTAGCAATACCGCGCTTGATGCCAAAGAGCCTTTAGTCATTCTGACTGCAGCCAAACTAGGTAAGACTCGCTTAATCGATAATCTCGAAATCTAAACCTTTGGAATTACAGCTCAAAGAATTGTCCGACTGTAAGGTTGAGTTCTTGAGCAAGTTCGGCACCAGTCACCTTACCTGCGGTGCCCTTTGCTTTGAGCACCTCAATTTGGCCACCATGACAAGCCACTGAGAATGAGTTCAGACTAATCTCAATGATTTCACCAGGCTTACCTTTAACTGAAGCAAAGGTAGGTGCGATATGTTTGTGGACATCATAAATCTGTACTTTTTGCTCACCAAATCGAGTCCAAGCTCCTGGCGCAGGGTTGCCAGCCCTAATGAGGTTATAGATTTGATTGATATGAGTTGTCCAATGAATCTTGGCAGCATTGGCATCAAACCAACCTTCGTAATTAGCTTGGGATTCATCTTGAATAACTTCTTGATGTTTGCCAGCCACCACAAGATCAGCAGCCTCCAGTAATGCACTCAGACCTAAGGGGAAAAGATGGTCAAAGTAGATTTGACCCAAAGTGTCATTTGGTCCGATTGCCACTTCTTTTTGCAAAATCACCGCGCCCTCATCCAGGCCATCGGAAGGACGGAATATGGTTAAGCCCGTTTTCTCTTCGCCTAATGCAATTGCCCAATTGATAGCGCTGGGACCACGGTACTTTGGCAATAAAGATGGGTGATATTGAATCGTGCCGTGCTTCGGAATTTTGACAAGCTCCTGAGGCACAAACTGCAACACATAAGCCATCACGCAAATATCAGCATTGCTATCAATCATGGCCTGAGCAGCTTCGGGACTTTTTAAGGAAGCAAACTGTAAAGGAGTGAGACCTCTCGCTAGAGCAGCCTCTTTCAATGCCTCAGGTTTAGTTGATTTAGGATTGTCAGGCGGACAGAAAACTGCTACGAGCTCATCGCCCCGATCTAAAAAGGCTTCTAATGCAGCTTTACCAAAATCTGCACTCCCGATTAAGGCCACGCGCATCAGATAACCTTATCGTGACGTAGTTCAATTAACTCATCGGTGCTATAGCCAAGCTCATTCAAGATTTCATCAGTATGCTCGCCCAGCAGTGGGGAGCGAGTCACTTCAGTTTCGCTATCCGATAACTTAATTGGATTACCCACAGTGAGATACTTGCCACGCACTGGATGATCTACCTCAACTACTGTACCCGTCTCACGCAAAGATGGCTCTTCAGCCAACTCCTTCATGGACAGAATTGGGCCACATGGAACGTCGTACTTGTTCAGGGTATCCATTGCTTCAAACTTGGTTTTGGTCATTGTCCATTGTTCGATACCACCAAAAATATCCATCAAATGAGGCAAGCGGGCTGTAGGCGAAGCAAATTTAGGATCGGTAATCCAATCTTCACGGCCAATCACTTTACAAATGGCTTCCCAAACAGCGGCTTGAACTACCACATAGATATAGGAGTTAGGATCAGTTTCCCAACCTTTACATTTCAGAATCCAGCCAGGTTGTCCGCCACCAGAGGCATTACCAGCGCGAGGTACAGCATCACCAAACTGACCATTAGGGTACTGTGGGTATTCGCGCATTTCGCCATTGCGCTCTAAACGCTGTTGGTCACGCAATTTGACACGGCATAAATTAAGGACGGCATCTTGCATCGCTGCCAATACTTTTTGACCGCGGCCCGTTTGGGTACGTTGATACAAGGCAGTCACAATTCCGAGCGCTAAATGTAAACCAGTTCCGCTATCACCAATCTGCGCACCAGTGACCATGGGAGGGCCATCATCAAAACCAGTTGTAGAAGCAGAGCCGCCAGCACATTGCGCCACATTCTCATAGACTTTGCAGTCTTCATAGGGTCCAGGGCCAAACCCTTTAACCGAGGCCATGATCATGCGCGGGTTGAGTTCTTGAATGCGTTCCCAAGAGAACCCCATGCGATCGAGTGCACCTGGCGCAAAATTTTCAACTAATACGTCACACTCTTTAATCAAGCGCTCCAGAATTTCTTTACCCTTTGGGGTTTTGGTATTGACAGTAATCGATCGCTTGTTGTGATTGAGCATGGTGAAATACAAACTGTCTGCATCTGGAATATCGCGGAGTTGACCGCGGGTAGCGTCACCCTCACCCGATTTTTCCACCTTGATAACGTCGGCACCAAACCAAGCTAGTAACTGAGTGCAGGTTGGGCCAGATTGAACATGCGTAAAGTCGAGGATTTTGACCCCGTCTAATGCTTTTGCCATGATTAAAGTCCTAGGAAGATTGAAATTTTGAATTCTGACAATTTTACCAGCGAGGAATCTGGGGGGAATATTGCCTATTTTTTAGGCAGATAGAGTCCTTAGGCGTAAAAAAGGCGCCCACTAGGAGCGCCTTCTGAGACCAGTTAACTCTGCTTAAACTGCTTTAGCTGCGTGCAGTTTGGCAATATCTTCCTTACCGTAACCTAGGTCAGCCAATACCTCATCGGTATGCTCACCTAAAACTGGTGATGGCTTCACTTCAATCTCTAAATCAGAGAACTTGATTGGGCTACCAATAGTTAAATACTTACCGCGTACTTTGTGATCCACTTCAACGATCGAACCACTCTTACGCAAGTCTGGTGAGTTAGCCAACTCTTTCATAGAAAGAACTGGTGCACAAGGAATATCAAACTTACGGAGAATATCCACTGCTTCATATTTAGTTTTATCTTTTAACCAATCTTCAATGGTGCCGAAGATATCAAAAATCTTATCTTGACGAGCTTCAGCAGTCATGTACGCTGGATCAGTTGCCCACTCTGGTTTACCCAAAGCTTTAGTAATTGGCTCCCAAGCGTGACCTTGAATGGTGAAATAGATGTACGCATTAGGATCAGTTTCCCAACCTTTACACTTTAAGACCCAACCTGGTTGACCGCCACCACCAGCGTTACCGCCGCGTGGAACAACATCAGAGAATGAACCGTGTGGGTACTGTGGATACTCTTCCAAGTAACCAATCTTGTCTAAACGCTGTTGATCGCGCAACTTCACACGGCACAGATTCAGAACAGCATCTTGCATTGAGCAAGATACTTTTTGACCCTTGCCGGTCTTCTGACGCTGCATCAATGCAGTCAAAATACCAATCGCCAAGTGCATACCGGTATTGGAGTCACCCAAAGCAGCAGCAGAAACAGTAGGAGGACCATCCCAGAAACCGGTTGTAGAAGCGGCGCCACCGGCACATTGAGCAACGTTTTCGTATACCTTCAAGTCCTCGTAGGAGTGACCATCGCTAAAGCCCTTAACAGAAGCAAGAATCATCTTTGGGTTCAACTCTTGAATACGCTTCCAAGAGAAACCCATGCGATCCAAAGCGCCTGGGCCGAAGTTTTCAACCATCACATCTGAAGTCTTGATCATCTTCTCTAAAACTTCTTTACCTTCAGGAGTTTTGGTATCCAAAGTCAAAGAACGCTTGTTACCGTTAAGCATTGTGAAATACAAAGCATCAGCACCTGGGATGTCGCGCAACTGACTACGGGTCACGTCGCCAGACCCTGGACGCTCAACCTTAATCACGTCAGCGCCATAAAAGCCTAACAATTGGGTACAGGCAGGACCCGCTTGTACGTGGGTAAAGTCGATAATCCGAATGCCGTCTAATGGTTTAGTCATGTTTGTTTCTCCTTAAAGTATTACTTAATGTAGCTAGTCAATATTACTGATCAATTACTGTTGGCTTAGTGCTTAGGTGCTGCACTAGATGGGTTGAGATTCGTTAAACGTCCGCTTTCGGTACCTGCAGTTTCATCGATGACTGCATTGATCAAGGCAGGTTTACCAGCAGCAATCGCTTTAGTTAAGGCTGCTTCCAATTCAGCCGGGGTGGTTACGTAATAACCAACTCCGCCAAAGGCTTCAATCATCTTGTCATAGCGAGCATCTTTAACAAAGACAGTAGGTGCAACATCTGCAGTACCAGAGGTATTGACGTCGGTTCCGCGATAAACACCATTGTTATTGAAAACGATCGTGGTGATTGGCAAGTTGTAACGGCAAATGGTCTCTAATTCCATGCCACTAAATCCAAAGGCGCTATCCCCCTCAACAGCAATCGTTGGCAATCCGCTCGTCACGGCTGCGCCAATGGCATAGCCCATACCAATGCCCATAATGCCCCAAGTGCCTGAGTCAAAACGCTTACGTGGCTTATACATATCCACGATCGCACGGCAGTAATCCAAAGTATTCGCGCCCTCGTTTACCAAGTTGATGTCTGGATTCTTTTTAACCACATCACGGATCACTCGTAAGGCGCCATGGAAGTTCATTGGCGTTGCTTCTTTGGCAAGTGTTTCTGCCATCTTCGCCATGTTCTTATCTTTCTTCTCGTTGATGGCATTGATCCATTCAGCACTTGGCTTAGGAACCGCAGCAATACCCTTCAAGAGTTCGCCAACGCATGAACCGATATCGCCAATTAATGGAGCGTCAATTTGTACGTTGCTATCAACTTCGTTTGCCTGAATATCGATCTGAATAAATTTCTTAGGATCTTTACCCCAAGTCTTACCCTTACCGTGCGCGAGCAACCAATTCAAGCGTGCGCCAACTAATAAAACTGCATCGGCTTCAGCCAAAACAAATGAGCGAGCTGCAGATGCTGACTGGGGATGGTTATCAGGTAACAAACCTTTGGCCATTGACATTGGCAAATATGGGATGCCAGACTTCTCAATCAAATCACGAATCTGACTATCTGCTTGTGCATAGGCTGCGCCTTTACCTAGAAGAATCAATGGACGCTTAGCGCCCTTTAAAACATTAAGTGCACGCTCGACTGCATCAGCAGCAGGAATTTGACGAGGAACAGGATCAATTACCTTGAAGATGGTTTTCTTCGCTTCAGCAGCTGGCATGGTTTGTGCAAGCAACTGAGCTGGCAAATCCAGATATACGCCACCAGGACGACCCGACACAGCTGCTCGAATCGCGCGAGCAAAGCCAATACCGATATCCTCAATGTGGTTGATACGATAAGCTGCTTTTGCGTATGGCTTAGCTGCATTGAGCTGATCCATCTCTTCGTAGTCACCTTGCTGCAAGTCAACGATCTCACGCTCACTTGAACCGCTGATCAAAATCATTGGGAAACAGTTGACAGTTGCATTTGCTAAGGCAGTCAAACCATTCAAGAATCCAGGCGCAGAAACTGTCATACAGATACCCGGCTGTTGAGTCATGTAGCCTGCAATAGCAGCAGCATTACCTGCGTGCTGCTCATGTCGGAACCCGATAAAACGCATACCTTCTGCTTGCGCTAGACGACACAAGTCAGTGATGGGAATACCAACAAGACCAAAAATCGTGTTGAGATCGTTTGCCTTAAGAGCATCAATAACCAAATGAAAGCCATCGGTTAACTGGGTGTTTTGAGTATCTGTAGTCATAAATAATTATTAAAGTTATAAACGATGCTAGAGGACAAAAACTGTCTCCGCTACATCAGAACTGAATCTTAGGCTTGGGGAGGCAATGGATCATTGACTTGGGTCAATTTCCATCGAAAAGCCCAGTTTTATTGGGCTGGCTCGTGCCTAAATAAAGACTTCTTTGTGCTTAGTTTTGAGGCGACTCAAGGTCTCGGGGGATAGATTGAGGTAAGCAGCTAGCTCTTTTTTTGGAAGTAATTCGAATAAATACGGGTACTTACGTAAAAAGCGCTCTACCCGACCGGGTGCATCGAGCATATGCAAAGTAATGGTATGAGCCATGATCTCGCTCATTAAACGCATGACCTCAAACTCAAAGCTTTCTTTCAGGGTCGGATGGGTATCCAAAAACTCAGCCCAAGCCTTCAGTGGCATCCGCGCTACACGGGCCTTGGTCACTGAGGCAATACTGTAAGGGGCGGCCGTCTTAAGGCGCCAAGCCGCATAACTGGTCTCGATATCTTTTTCGATCGAAAACCGCAGAATCATCTCTTTGGCATCCGCACTAGAGACAATTCTTTTTAAGATGCCATCTAGGACAAAGTACTGCTCCATTTGGTGGTCACCCTGATGAAGCAAAACATCTCCTTTTTTGAGATCTGCGATCTCGAGATGGGCCTCTAAATCAGCCATAGCCTTTGCATTGAGGCTCTGCAAAATGCAGTTTTGGCTCAACTGCAGGCGAATCAGGTTCTTTTCGGGATGCTTATCTAATGCGGTCATGAATTCTGGGTTCCTCAGCCCTCTATTGTAGGCTTTTAACCAGTCAAAACCTGCAAATTCCTACTCTAGAATGCTATTTAAGATAGAATTATCGAGTCGTGGTGCCTTGTTGCATTGCAATAGGGTTAAACGGGAAACACTAAACGTGTGCTGCCCCCGCAACGGTAAGTAAATGCACCCCAGATTTCACAATATGGGGCAAGGAGTCTTAAAAGCCACTGTGCGCGTCAATCGCATGGGAAGGTCAGATTCTGATGTTTACCAGCCCGGATACCGGCCAAGACAGGTGGAATTTTGCGGACGGGGACCTTCGCGCGCCGATGATTGTCCTCGCCCTAAAAGCCTGGACCCTTATTGACGCCTGATCTCTTGCACGTGAAATTCTGTTCGACCCTGCTAACGGGGAAGTTGGCGCGGGTATTCGAAGACAGAAAGTGCAGCATGAAACAGCAGTTCAGTAATAAAAAAATAGTCGCCCTATTTTGTGGCGCGGCTTTACTCTCGATCACCAATCTCAATCTAGCCTTAGCGCAGACCACTGGCGCGACTGTCGTTGTTACAGGCTCTCGCTTTGAGGAAAACCTTAATGAGGTACCAGCCGATGTCAAAGTCATTACACGCGATGAGATAGCCAATTCAACATCTCAAAATATTCCAGATGTTCTGTCGCAAATTGGCGGACTAAGTGTTCGTAACACCAGTGGTGGTGGCCAATTAAATCTAGATTCAACTGTAGATATGGGTGGCTATGGAGCAACAGCGAATAGCACAACTCTGATATTGATAGACGGTCAAAGAATTAATCCGATTGATCAATCATCAGTGATGTGGGAATCCATCCCAATGGATTCGATTGAGCGCATTGAGGTGCTACAGGGTGGGGCAAGCGTTCAGTATGGCAATGGTGCGTTAGGTGGTGTCATTAATATCATTACGAACGGAAACACATCTAAGCTCAATCAAGCTAGCACAAGTTATGGAAGCTTTGGCACTTCAATTAATAATGCGATATTACGTGATAGTTTTGATGACACTACGTATCAACTTACCGCCAATAGCTCAAATACCAATGGATGGCGCCAGAACTCGGCAGCCAATGCCTATGCATTTGATGCCAAGGTTACTCAAAAGTTCAATGCAATAGAACGGGCTTACGTAGATCTATTTTATGGCTACACGAATGCCCAGAATCCCGGTGGCGTTGTGGGTCAAGTTGGAAGCGGCGATCCTCAAGCAGCTAAATTCAATAATATTGGCTCAAATACAACCATCAATAACTCTGGGGTTCGTTTTGGAGGATCGAAACAATTAAGTGAAGGCTACCTTGGTGAACTGGATGCCTCCTATAGCAATAGAACAGTGTTTTATTACAGCCCTTATTACGACACCAATGCAGCTGTGATTAATAATAATGCGTGGCAAGTACCAGCCAACAATACCCTATCGGGATGGCAGCTTAATCTTGCACCAAGAATTAAAGCCAGCCTTGGTTCTTTTGGTTCCAGTATTTTTGGTTATGAGCTCAATAAGGCAAGCCAAGGATCATCTGATAGTTATGGCTCAAATCAATTAAATTATATTAATAGCGTTAACTACGGCGGTATCGCAAACCCTAATCAGCTTCCATATGATATTCAGAATGCCTCTATCCTAAATCAATCGGTATATGGCATTTTGAAGCTTCCTATCGTGGAAGGTCTCAGCTTGGATGGTGGCGCGAGACATCAAAGCCAGCAAGCTTATGCATATGATTCCAATATCAATTCTCCCAATGGCGTCCTCACTCAAAACCAAACTTTTTCAGCAAACGCAGGCGATGTTGCATTTAATTTCAATTATGCAAAAGACCAAAAACTTTTCGTAAAGTGGGATCAATCTTACCGATTTGCAAATATTGATGAGTACTGGGGGTTTGATTCAAATGGAAACCGAGTATTTAACGGGATTCTAAAGCCCCAAACAGCACAAACCTATTCTATAGGTGGGAATTGGATTCTTGATAGTGTGCGAGTCAGCGGCTCTATTTTTTCTTCTCTTTCACAAAATGAAATCAGCTACGATCCGTCTACGGGATATAACTATAACTCCCCCTATAACATCAATAGAAAAGGAATAGCCCTAGATTCATCTACGAATATTACTAATCATTTTTCTATTGCGGGAGGTGGAAAATTTCAACACTCATACTATGCTGATGGTCCTTACTCAGGCAATGCCATTCCCATTTCTCCTAACTTACTTTTGAATGCTAGAGCAAATTACTTAATTGATCAAAATTGGTCATTTGGTGGGGTTGTGAATTACGTGAGTAATCAACACTATGATGCTAGTCCGAGTTACTACAACTCTTTGGCCTTAATGCCCTCCTATACGGTTGGTGATGTGTACCTAAATTACAAAATGGGTGGTTGGGATACTAAATTTACAGTCAAAAACGTTGGCAATGCCTCTTATGCAAGCTATGGCGGTTACGGAAGTATCACCGGAGCAGATGGCTCTCTGACAAAGAATTACTTTTACTATCCAAGCGATAGAAGAGCCTATTATTTAATGGCCAAATACAGTTTTTGAGCCTCCCCAGCCTGAGACTCAGGAGACCCCCAGGAGGAATTCCCACACACTTCTCAAAAAGCTACAATGGCAGGATGAGTGATCAATACCCCTCCTCTTCTGACGATCTGGGCAGCCTAGAGGCTTCGATTCAACGCCTTACTGAAAAGCTTGCTCAGATAGCAGTTGCTGTCCAAAAATTGGCAGCTGACCGTCTTCAGTTAGAAGAAAAAATTGAGGATGCACAAAAACGCATCCAACATATCTTGAGTAGACTGCCCGAGCAAGCTGACGGGCGTCAAATGAATTTACTTGGTGAGAGCAGCACCCCAGAACCCGAGGA
>DAISKI010000029.1:0-13346 GCA_036821065.1 Polynucleobacter sp.
CTTTATACATTTCCCAAAGTGGTGACAACTCACGCAACTTGGCAATCTTTTCTTTCACTAACTTGATCGTGAAATCTACTTCCTCTTCGGTAGTAAAGCGCCCCAAGGTAAAGCGGATCGAACTATGTGCCAATTCATCGTTACGACCTAAGGCACGTAATACATAAGAAGGCTCTAAAGAGGCAGAAGTACAAGCAGAGCCTGAAGAGATCGCTAATTCTTTAAGCGCCATCAACATTGACTCGCCTTCAACATAGTTAAAACTGATGTTGAGGTTATGAGGAACACGGTGCTCCATATCGCCGTTTACATAAACTTCCTCGATATCCTTGAGGCCATTCAAGAGACGATCGCGCAAAGCCCGAATCCGCTTGTTACCCTCAGCCATACTGATCCGTGCAATCCGGAAAGCCTCGCCCATTCCGACAATTTGATGAACTGCTAAAGTTCCAGAACGCATGCCGCGCTCATGACCGCCACCGTGAATCTGGGCTTCGATACGAACACGTGGCTTGCGACTCACAAACAAAGCTCCGACCCCCTTAGGGCCATACGTTTTGTGCGCCGAGAAACTCATGAGGTCCACCTTGAGTGTCTTCAGATCAATTTCTACTTTGCCTGTTGCTTGAGCAGCATCCACATGAAGGATGACACCACGTGAGCGGCATAGCTCGCCAATGCGAGGAATATCCTGAATCACACCGATTTCATTATTCACAAACATGACTGATGCCAAGATTGTTCCAGGCTTCATAGCTGCTTCCAATTGAGCAAAATCGATCAAGCCACTTGGCAGCACATCTAAGTAGGTAACTTCAAAACCTTCGCGCTCCAGATCTCTACAAGTATCCAAGGTCGCTTTATGTTCAGTTTTGACGGTAATGATGTGATTGCCCTTTTCACGATAGAAATGGGCGGCGCCTTTCAGGGCTAAGTTAATACTTTCAGTAGCACCACTGGTCCAGACGATTTCTCTTGGATCAGCATGAACCAACTCGGCAACCTCTGAACGCGCCCACTCAACTGCTTCCTCAGCAGCCCAACCGTACGCATGACTCCGTGATGCAGCATTACCAAATTGCTCACGCAGGTAAGGCAACATTTTGTCGACCACTTGCGGATCGATTGGAGTTGTCGCTGAATAATCCATGTACACCGGAAAGTGCTTAGGACTAAACATAGGAACCGGTTGCTTAGGAATCTCTTGGGGTGCGTTCATGGTGTGCTTTTGTGATGCCTAGCGAGTGCTTTAACTTTGCCGGGCTAAATTAAATACAGAGTTAATCAATGGTGGCTTAGGGGCCACTTCCTTCTTAGCAGCAACGGAAGCAGGCGCCTGTTTTTCAGGTTTACTACCTTCAACCTTGGCCTTTTTATGGCGCATGTCCTGAATCACAATGCCACGACCGGATTGCTGTTGAACTAAATCACGCAAGGTCACGGAGCTCAGGTACTCAACCATCTTGGAATTGAGATTAGCCCACAGATCGTGGGTCATACAACGACCCATATGGTCTTCTTCACTATGGCAGTTGCCTTTACCACCGCACTGAGTTGCATCTAAGGGCTCGTCAACGGCCACAATGATGTCTGCCACGCTCACCTCATCAGACTTGCGTGCGAGCGTATATCCCCCACCAGGACCGCGAGTACTCTCGACAATATTGAAACGGCGTAATTTACCGAACAATTGCTCCAGGTAGGAAAGGGAAATTTTTTGTCTCTGACTGATTCCAGCCAAAGTTACAGGCCCATGCGCTTCACGGAGGGCCAAATCTATCATTGCGGTTACTGCAAAACGACCTTTAGTTGTAAGTCTCATATGTCACCTTGGTAATGGATTGTTATGGACAGCTATCAATCAGGTGGGTAATACCCGACCAATCCACTCAACTATAACAGAAAAGCGGGTTTTTTGCCCCTGCAATACATATCCGAGCGGTAGGGAGATTAGCCCAGAGAGTCCTGAGAGAGGGCTCCAAAGGCCATTTCTTTGACCTTGGACAGTCGGTCTCGAGTGCTGGCAGCCTTCTCAAATTCGAGGTTTTTAGCCTCGGAGTTCATTTGCTTCTCTAAACGTTTAATTTCTGCAGCGAGGTCTTTTTCAGTCATGTCCTCATAGCGGGCGCGCTCTTCAGCTGCTTGCAGCTCAATCCGCTTCTCACCCACGTCATAAACACCATCAATAATGTCTTTAATCCGCTTAGTGACGCCGCGTGGCTCGATGCCATGTTCTTTATTAAATGCAATTTGCTTGGTTCGACGACGCTCAGTCTCACCCATTGCGCGCCGCATAGAGTCGGTAACGCGATCGGCATACAAAATCGCTTTGCCACGGACATTGCGGGCCGCCCGTCCAATCGTCTGAATCAAGCTCCGCTCCGAGCGCAAGAAGCCTTCTTTGTCAGCATCCAAGATTGCTACCAAAGATACCTCGGGAATATCCAAACCTTCACGCAACAAATTAATACCAACTAAAACGTCAAATACACCCAAACGCAGATCACGCAGAATTTCAACCCGCTCGACGGTATCAATATCGGAGTGCACATAACGCACCTTCACTCCGTTATCTGATAAATAATCTGTTAGCTGCTCTGCCATCCGTTTGGTCAGCACAGTGACTAAAACACGTTCACCTACTTTGACCCGTTCATGAATCTGGCCCAATAGATCATCAACCTGAGTGCTAGCTGGTAATACTTCGATTTCAGGATCAACTAAGCCGGTTGGTCGAGCCACTTGCTCAACAACTTGTCCGGTATGCTGGCCTTCGTAATCTGCTGGGGTCGCTGAAACAAAAATGGTTTGACGCATCTTCGTTTCAAATTCAGTGAACTTTAAGGGTCGGTTATCCATTGCCGATGGCAGACGGAATCCAAACTCAACGAGCGTATGTTTACGAGACTTATCCCCGTTGTACATTGCATTAAGTTGCCCGATGAGGACATGACTTTCATCCAAGAACATCAAAGCATCGTTGGGCAGGTAATCCACTAAAGTCGGCGGAGCCTCGCCTGGCTTGGCGCCAGAGAGATGGCGGGAGTAGTTCTCAATCCCCTTACAAAAGCCTAATTCATTGAGCATCTCAAGATCAAAGCGCGTCCGTTGCTCTAGGCGCTGCGCCTCAACCAACTTACCATCTTTCACAAATTCATCGAGGCGCTCACGTAACTCCGTCTTAATCGTTTCAATCGCTTTAAGTACTGTCTCGCGCGGGGTGACATAGTGCGAGCTCGGATATACCGTGAAGCGCGGAATCTTTTGACGAATACGTCCTGTTAAAGGATCAAAGAATTGCAAACTCTCAATCACATCATCGAACAGCTCCACCCGAATCGCGAGCTCATTGTGTTCTGCAGGGAAGATGTCAATCGTATCGCCACGGACTCTGAAAACACCGCGCTTGAAATCCATTTCATTACGCTCGTATTGCATTGCAATTAAGCGAACCAAAATATCGCGCTGGCTCATCTTGTCACCGGGTCGCAAGGTCATCACCATACTGTGGTAATCACCGGGATTACCAATACCGTAAATAGCTGATACCGTTGCCACAATAATGACGTCGCGTCTCTCCAGCAAACTCTTAGTAGCTGATAAACGCATCTGTTCGATATGTTCATTAATTGAAGAATCTTTTTCAATAAATAAATCGCGCTGAGGAACATAAGCTTCGGGTTGGTAATAGTCGTAGTAGCTCACGAAATACTCCACGGCATTGCGTGGAAAGAATTCCCGAAACTCACTATAGAGTTGTGCAGCTAACGTTTTATTAGGAGCAAAAACAATGGCTGGACGCCCTGTTCGGGCGATCACATTGGCCATCGTAAAAGTCTTGCCAGAACCGGTTACCCCCAAGAGCGTCTGAAATACCAAACCATCCTCCACGCCCTCAACTAACTTCTCAATTGCCTGGGGCTGATCCCCTGCTGGTGGGAATGGCTGGTAGAGGTGATATGGAGAATCGGGGAATTCGACAAATTTAGCTGGATCCAAGTCATGTCCAGCCTGGCCCAATGGGTCGGCCACTACTGCGGGGAGAGTCTCATTTACAGGGGCTTTAGAGGAGGTTTTCGGGGACTTAGGGGGCATCTCAGCTATCATTTCATCTGTAAGTTTGTATTACAGAGAATTTTGCACAAACGATGATTTTGCCGTTTTTATTTAAAAATAGTGAGCTTCGGTGTAAAAATTTGTAAATTAAGCTAAAAAGTACCTATAACCTCTTATTCCCCAGACCAAATGACCCTGTTTTCCTCTGTTCAGCTTGCCCCTAAAGACCCTATTTTTGGCTTAACCGAGGCCTATGTTGCGGATCAAAAACCCGATAAGGTCAACCTTGGGGTAGGCGTCTACTTCACAGACGAGGGCAAGATTCCTTTACTAAAGGCTGTGCTCAAAGCTGAAGAAGAATTGGTTGCTAAACATTTACCAAGAGGCTACATCCCTATCGATGGTCCCAACCCTTATAACCAAGCAGTCCAGAATTTATTGTTTGGCGCTCACTCTCCTTTAATTAAGGATGGGCGTGTTGTAACCGCTGAATGTATCGGTGGCACGGGTGCATTGCGCGTTGGCGCTGATTTTATTGAGCGTTTGAATTTCAAAGCTCCTGCTGCAATTAGTAATCCAACCTGGGAAAATCATCGCGGTATTTTTGAAGCTGCTGGATTTACCGTTCTTGACTACACCTACTTTGATAGCGCCACTCATGGTGTTGACTTTGATGGCATGGTGAAGTCCTTAGAGTCCTACCCAAAGCACACCACAGTCGTTTTGCATGCTTGCTGCCACAACCCCACTGGTGCCGACATTACTGAGGCGCAATGGCGTCAAGTGATTGAGATTTGTAAATCAAGAGAGCTGATTCCTTTCTTGGATATGGCTTATCAAGGATTTGCTGAAGGTATTGATCAAGATGGTATTGCGGTTCGACTCTTTGCCGACTCCGGTATGTCTTTCTTTGTCTCAAGCTCTTTCTCCAAATCTTTTTCTCTATATGGTGAGCGTGTTGGTGCTTTATCCATCATCACCCAAAGTAAAGAAGAGTCTGCACGCGTTCTGTCACAACTTAAGCGTGTGATTCGAACCAACTATTCAAACCCACCAACTCATGGTGGAGCCATTGTTGCTGCCGTCCTCAACACGCCTGAATTACGTCAAATGTGGGAAGATGAGCTAGGAACAATGCGCAATCGTATTAAGAAAATGCGTCATGACTTTGTAATCAAGTTGGCGGAAGCTGGCGTCAAAGAAGATCATTCCTTTATTGAAGATCAGCGTGGCATGTTCTCGTATTCAGGCTTAACTGCACAACAAGTAGACCGTTTGCAGAAGGAAGATGGCATTTACGCCCTCTCAACAGGTCGTATTTGCGTTGCAGCCCTCAATACAAAAAATATTGATAAAGTAGCTAAAGCAATTGCTCGGGTTTTAGCTGCATAGTAATAAGATGGTTTGGTAGTTCAACTGATTTTTAGGAGGTAGCATGCTATATCAGTTACATGAGTTTCAAAAAGCCTTGCTCAATCCACTGAGTGCTTGGGCACGCGCGGCTTCTGAAACCTTCATGAATGCCTCTAATCCCCTTTCGAAGTTGCCAGGCTCCTCTCGTTTAGCAGCCAGCTATGAGTTACTCCATCGTCTTGGCAAGGAATATAAAAAACCAGAATTCGGCATTAAGACAGTACATGCTCATGGACGTGACGTGGCTATTCATGAGGCAGTAGTGTTAGCCAAACCGTTCTGCCAACTGATTCGGTTCAAGCGCTTCTCGGATGATGTCGAAGTCATTACTAAGCTGAAGGAAGATCCAGTTGTGTTAGTGGTGGCACCGATGTCTGGCCATCACTCCACTTTGTTACGTGATACGGTAAAAACCTTATTGCAAGACCACAAGGTCTACATTACAGACTGGGTCGATGCCCGCCTAATTCCCTTGGAAGACGGTGATTTTGGTCTAGATGATTACGTTCACTACATCCAAGAATTTATCCGGACTATTGGCGCCCAGGATCTGCATGTGATCTCTGTTTGCCAGCCTACTGTGCCTACCTTAGGAGCGATTTCGCTCATGGCCTCTGCCGGAGAGCAAACGCCTGCCTCGATGATCATGATGGGTGGCCCAATTGATGCCCGTAAGTCACCTACCGCAGTAAATAATTTGGCAGATAAAAAATCCTACGATTGGTTTGAGAGCCATGTCATTTATAAGGTCCCGCCTCCACACCCTGGCGCCGGAAGACGTGTCTATCCCGGCTTCTTGCAACATGCCGGCTTTATGGCCATGAATCCCCAAAATCATATGCAATCGCATTGGGATTATTTCCAGAACCTCATGCGCGGCGATGAGGATGATGCCAAAGCACATATTCGTTTTTATGACGAGTACAACGCAGTGCTAGATATGGATGCGAAGTTTTACTTAGATACGATTAAGACTGTTTTCCAAGACTATGCATTACCAAATGGCACTTGGAAAGTCGGTGATGAGCTAGTTAAGCCCCAAGATATTTCGCATACTGCTCTATTGACCATTGAAGGTGAGTTAGACGATATCTCCGGAAGTGGTCAGACACGCGCAGCTCACAAGCTGTGCAAAGGTATCGCTACTGAACATAAAGACCATTACGAGGTGGCTGGCGCCGGCCATTACGGCATCTTCTCAGGACGTCGTTGGCGCGAGAAAGTCTACCCCAAAGTCAAATCTTTTATTCGCGAGCATCAAGAGATTCATAAGAAAACTAAAGCTAGACCACCAGCCTTGGGCGGCAAGACCTCAGACTAAGTTGTTCTGATCTTGGTGGCGGATGCGATGAACCCCCTTGAGGCGGATGTGCTCACCAATCGTCTAGAGGATGCACTTCCTCAAACCCAATGCACTAAGTGTGGCTACCCTGATTGCCGAGGCTATGCAGAGGCCTTGGCATCAGGGGATGTCAAACCCAACCGCTGCCCTCCTGGTGGTGTCGAAGGAATTCAGAGGCTCAGTCTAATTCTGGAGCCGTACTTTCCTCAAGATGCTTTTGCTCTCAATTCAACAATCGATGCCAGTTGTGGAGTAGAACGCCCCAGACCTGTCGCAGTGATTGATCCTAAGCTTTGCATTGGTTGCACCCTCTGCATCCAAGCTTGTCCTGTTGATGCAATTGTTGGCGCATCTAAACAACTGCATGTTGTTCTAGATGATTGGTGTACTGGCTGCGATTTATGCTTACCGCCCTGCCCGGTCGACTGCATCACGATGGTGAATGTCACTGCTCAGCAAACCGGGTGGGGCGCATGGTCCAGTACGCTCGCTGACGAGGCTCGTATGCGTTATCACGCTAGAGAAACCCGTCTAGTCAGGGAAGCGCTCGACAACCAAGAACGTCTTACGAAGAAAGCGAGTGCTAAATTATCAGCCCTCAATACGGAGTCTGCGTCATCAGAATCTGAACTTGCTGAACAGGCACGCAAACGTAAAATCATTGCAGCAGCAATTGCCAGAGCTCAGAAATCCAAATGAATCTTGAGCAGCGACGCAGCTTTTTTGAATTACTTCAAGCGAACAATCCCCAGCCCACCACTGAGCTGGAATATAGCTCCCCTTTTGAATTATTGATTGCCGTTCTCCTTTCAGCTCAAGCTACTGATATCTCTGTGAATAAAGGAACACGACAACTATTCAAAATAGCAAATACTCCGCGAGCCCTATTGGATTTGGGCGAAGAAGGTGTTCGTCCCTACATTCAGCATATTGGTTTATTCAGAACCAAAGGGAAACATATTCAAGAGACCTGCAAAATACTCCTAGCGCAGCATCAAGGCGAAGTACCCCGCACGCGTGAGGCCCTAGAGGCTTTACCTGGAGTTGGGAGAAAAACTGCCAACGTAATACTAAACACGGCATTTGGTGAGCCAACGATTGCAGTCGATACCCATATTTTTAGAGTCTCTAACCGAACTGGCTTAGCGCCAGGAAAAGATGTCGTGAAAGTTGAAGAGCAGCTCATGAAACGCGTTCCTAAAGAATTTCTGCAGGATGCCCATCATTGGCTTATTTTGCATGGTAGATATACTTGCACGGCTCGCAATCCTCACTGTCAAGAATGCATTGTTGAGCCACTGTGCAGGTTTAAACAAAAAACTGGAAAAGGAAAAGTGCGTGGCGATCTTTAACCCAACTCGCGAAGAGGTACGGCGCTTTTTCTGTGATACCTGGAAGAAAAAAACGGAAGGGCATATTCTTGCTCCCCTTGAGACCATCGCAGGAGATTGGATGGAGCAGCATCCTGAATACCACGAGTTGTTGGCTGATCCTGAAGGCGCCCTTGGTCAAGATTACACACCGGAACGCGGTGAAACCAATCCTTTTTTGCATCTCTCCATGCATCTTTCGATTAGCGAGCAAATCTCGATCGATCAACCGCCAGGTATTAGACAGGTTGCAGAAAGCCTCACGAGGAAATTAGGCTCTGCCCATGAAGCACAACACCTCATGATGGAATGTCTAGGGCAAGTGATGTGGGAGGCCCAAAGAGAAGGTGGACAGCTGAGTCCTGAAAAATACCTAGAAGCCCTAAAGAAGCTGGTTTGAACTAGGCTAACCCTGCAATTGCTGCACGAATGGCCTTGGGCAACTCTGCGGCACGTTTCTGACGCTGCGCAATGACTGTTGTAGGCGTCTCTCTTATCCTAGCTGACCAAGCAGTGCTTGGAAAGAAAGCATCGTCCTCGTAACGCGGTATTACATGCCAATGCAAATGGGGTACTTGATTACCCAAAGAGGCTAAATTAATCTTGAGCGGCTCCATCGTTTGGTCAATCGCCTGCTCAACAGCAAAAACGAGATTCATTAAGTGTTCGCGCTCTCCATAAGTGAGCTCTGACATTTCACTCACGTGACGATTCCAAATCACTCGACAAAAACCTGGCAAGTCAGGATCGTGAATTAAGATCACGCGGCAGTCATCACCACGCCAAATTAACTCCCCCTCTTCAGGGCTCAAGGTATCTTTACAAAGTACGCAATTGCTCATGAGGTGAATGTAAACGAAAACGGCATCCAAGTCACCCTTATGAGGCGAATTAGATGCCGGTATAGCCGAGAAATTCCGCTTAGTGGAACTGCTCTTCTTCGGTAGAGCCTGTTAATGCAGTAACGGAAGACTTACCACCCTGAATCACGGTTGTGACGTCATCAAAGTATCCTGTGCCAACTTCTTGCTGATGTGATACGAAGGTATAGCCACGATCACGGGCAGCAAATTCTGGCTCCTGAACTTTCTCAACGTATGCAGTCATACCACGCTGAGCATAGTCTTGCGCCAAGTCGAACATGTTGTACCACATAGAGTGAATACCAGCCAACGTGATGAATTGATATTTGTAACCCATTGCTCCTAATTCGCGTTGGAACTTAGCAATCGTTGCATCATCTAAATTCTTTTTCCAGTTGAAAGATGGTGAACAGTTGTACGCCAACATCTTGCCTGGGAATTTAGCCCGAATCGCTTCAGCAAATTTTCTAGCAAAGTCTAGATCAGGGGTGCCAGTTTCACACCAGACCATATCCGCATAGGCAGCGTAAGCTAAGCCACGCGAGATTGCTTGATCAAGACCCTTACGGGTTTTGTAGAAGCCCTCTGGGGTGCGCTCACCTGTGAGAAATGGCTTATCGTTCTCATCATAATCAGAGGTCAATAAGTCAGCAGCTTCTGCATCGGTACGAGCCAAGATAATGGTAGGAACACCCATCACGTCTGCAGCCAAGCGGGCTGAGATCAATTTCTGCACAGATTCTGAGGTGGGCAATAGAACCTTACCGCCCAAGTGACCGCATTTCTTGACAGAGGAAAGTTGATCCTCAAAGTGAACCCCTGCAGCACCCTGCTTGATCAAGGCTTTACTTAACTCAAAAGCATTTAGTACGCCACCGAAACCCGCTTCAGCATCAGCAACAATAGGAGCAAAGTAATCGATATAGCCAGCATCACCTGGATTAACCCCTTTAGCCCACTGAATTTCATCGGCACGTTGAAAGGAATTGTTGATACGCTCAACCATCTTTGGAACCGAGTCAACTGGATATAAAGATTGATCTGGATACATTGCTGCATAAGAGTTACCGTCAGCAGCTACTTGCCAACCTGATAAGTAAATTGCTTGAATACCGGCCTTCACTTGTTGCATTGCCTGACCGCCTGTTAGTGCCCCAAGACAATTGACATACGCTTCGTTATTAACCAAGTTCCATAACTTCTCGGCACCTGTTTTAGCGAGTGTGTGCTCAATCTTCAGCGATCCGCGCAAACGGACCACATCCTCAGCGGTATATCCACGCTTAATGCCATGCCATCTTGGATTGGTATCCCAGTCTTTTTGAATTGCAGCAATATCAGCTTTGCGATCGGTCATGCTCTTCTCCCTAAGAAAAATGAAACTTCAAATATTGAGACCATGAGAATTGGTAATTCAAGTCTTATGTCTTATATAAGAGTTTAGGCATCAGCGGAAAACGTGCAAGACTTTTTAGTTGAATTTATCGAGTTATTTAATTCAATATTTTCAATGACTTAAATTAAATATTCCATATTGTGGAACTATAAATCAGCAATTGAAATAAGGACTGGCCCTCATTGCTGCAGTGCATTTTATGGATGGAAATGACGTTTCATATGATGAAATAAAACCCGGCTGCCCATTCGAGCAAAACCGGGTTTTTTTGTACGTGGAAACTGCCGGACTATGAAGTGCTTATTTAATGCACTTGGCGTGTAAAACTAAAGTCGCCTTGCTTATCAATATCAACAGGCACAACATCTTTAGGACCAAACTTGCCCTCAAGAATCATCTTCGATACAGGGTTCTCAATATGTTGTTGAATAGCCCGTTTGAGTGGTCTTGCACCAAATACAGGATCGAAACCTACCTCAGCAATCTTATCGAGCGCTGCATCGCTGACCTCTAGCTGCATATCCACTTTAGCTAGGCGATCTGACAGATTCTTGAGCAAGATCTTGGCAATGTTGGCGATGTTTTTCTTATCCAAGCCATGGAAGACCACAATCTCATCGATGCGGTTCAAGAACTCAGGGCGGAAGTGATTCTTTAACTCACCAAACACAGCCTCTTTGACTTCAGACTGTTTCTTATCGACCATGGACTGAATGAGATGTGAGCCGATATTACTGGTCATCACAATCACCGTATTCTTAAAGTCAACAGTGCGCCCTTGACCATCTGTTAGACGTCCATCATCCAATACTTGTAGCAGCACATTGAATACATCAGGGTGGGCTTTTTCAATCTCATCAAACAAGATGACGCTATAAGGATGACGACGGACTTGTTCAGTTAAATAACCACCCTCCTCGTAACCAACATAGCCTGGAGGCGCACCTATCAAGCGAGCAACGCTATGTTTCTCCATGAACTCACTCATGTCGATCCGAATCAAATGCTCCTCGCTATCGAATAAGAATCCCGCTAAAGCCTTACACAACTCAGTCTTACCAACACCCGTAGGCCCAAGAAATAAGAAAGAGCCATAGGGGCGATTCTCCTCAGCCAAGCCTGCGCGGGAGCGACGAATCGCATCAGACACAGCCCGAATAGCCTCATCTTGACCAACCACGCGCTTGTGCAAGAGCTCTTCCATCTTCAATAGTTTGTCGCGTTCACCTTGCATCATTTTGGATACAGGAATGCCAGTGGCGCGTGAGACCACTTCAGCAATTTCTTCAGCGCCAACTTGCGTGCGTAAAAGTTTATTCTTAACAACGCCATTTTTATCCCCCTTGGCTTCTGCTGCTGCGGCTGACTTGAGCTTTGCCTCCAACTCAGGTAATTTACCGTATTGCAACTCAGCCACTTTCTCTAGCTTACCCTCGCGCTGATACTTCACAATTTCTGCTTTGATCTTCTCAATCTCTTCTTTGACATTCGCGGTACCAAGGACAGCGCTCTTCTCAGCCTTCCATATCTCTTCTAAGTCAGCGTATTCAGCGCCCAAGCGCTGAATCTCTTCTTCAATCAGAGCTAAACGTTTTTGTGAAGCTTCATCTTTTTCTTTTTTAACCGCTTCACGCTCAATCTTGAGCTGGATCAAACGACGATCTAATTTATCCATCACTTCGGGCTTAGAATCGATCTCCATCCGAATGCGTGAACCTGCTTCATCAATCAAATCGATCGCCTTATCAGGTAAGAAGCGATCTGTAATATAACGATGCGATAGCTCAGCTGCCGCTACGATGGCGGGATCGGTAATCTCGATACCATGATGTAACTCATAACGCTCTTGCAAACCACGCAAGATCGCAATCGTTGCTTCAACACTAGGCTCTTCGACCATTACTTTCTGAAAGCGGCGCTCAAGTGCAGGATCTTTTTCAATGTACTTGCGATATTCGTCTAGGGTGGTAGCGCCAATACAGTGCAGCTCACCCCGAGCTAAAGCAGGTTTAAGCATATTACCTGCATCCATCGCACCATCACCTTTGCCAGCGCCTACCATCGTATGGATTTCATCTATGAAGATGATGGTCCGACCTTCATCTTTAGCAACATCGCTCAATACCGCCTTGAGGCGCTCCTCAAACTCACCACGATATTTAGCGCCAGCCAATAACAATGCCATGTCTAAAACTAGAACACGTTTGTCTTTAAGAGTCTCTGGAACTTCACCATTGACGATACGCTGAGCCAAGCCTTCGACAATTGCGGTTTTACCAACGCCAGGTTCGCCAATCAGCACGGGGTTATTCTTGCCACGCCGTTGCAAAATCTGAATGGTGCGACGAATCTCATCATCACGCCCAATCACAGGATCTAATTTTCCTAAACGCGCACGTTCAGTTAAGTCGACGGTATATTTTTTTAAGGCCTCGCGTTGACCTTCGGCATCTGCACTATTCACTGATTCTCCTCCGCGCACTAGTTCAATAGCTGCTTCTAATGATTTTCGATTGAGGCCATTCTCGCGCGCCAGCTTGCCGAGCTCGCCCTTGTCGTCTGCAACTACCAGTAAAAAGAGTTCGCCAGCGATAAATTGATCGCCCCGCTTAGTAGCTTCTTTTTCAGTGAGATTGAGCATATTACTTAAATCACGTCCAACTTGAACTTCACCACTAGTGCCTTGAACCTCAGGTAAATTCGCAATCAGCTTATCTAGCCCCTTTTCTAAACCAGGGATATTCACGCCTGCACGACTTAATAGGCTCTTAGCGCCCCCATCAGAGTCGCGAAGCATTGCTAATAAAAGATGGGCTGGCTCGATATATTGATTGTCCTTAGCCAAAGCCAAACTTTGGGCCTCACTCAAGGCCTCTTGAAATTTCGTAGTTAGTTTCTCTATTCTC
>DAISKI010000030.1:0-12883 GCA_036821065.1 Polynucleobacter sp.
TGACGGGATTGCACTGAACCTTCAACCGTTAGTAGCGCAAAGACATCGTCGCCCAAAAGCTCTGGACGACTATCGAGGCCACAGGCAAAGCGTAACTCAGCCAGACTGAGATCAGTTAGCATGCAATTTCTACCAACGCAGGCTTTGACTGCATGCGCCACAGCTTCATGTGCATCCCGGAAAGCTAAACCTTTTTTGACTAGGTAGTCTGCTAAGTCGGTTGCAGTAGCAAAACCTTCCTCAGCTGCCGCTTTCATGACATCTGCTTTGACTTCAATATGGGGAACCATATCTGCAAAGATCCGCAGAGTATCTTGCACGGTATCTACCGCATCAAATAATGGCTCTTTATCTTCCTGGTTATCTTTGTTGTAAGCCAAAGGCTGGCTCTTCATCAGAGTTAAGAGGGAGATGAGATCGCCATAGACGCGACCGGTCTTGCCGCGGGCTAATTCAGGAACATCTGGATTCTTCTTTTGCGGCATGATGGAGCTGCCCGTGCAGAAGCGGTCAGGCAGATCAATGAAGCCAAAGCGTGGGCTTAGCCAAAGTACCAGCTCTTCAGATAAGCGAGAGATATGCATCATAAAAATGGACGCAAAGGCACAAAACTCAATTGCGAAGTCTCTGTCTGAAACAGCATCTAGGGAGTTATGGCAAATACCATCAAAGCCAAGCGCGTGCGCAACTTGCTCGCGATCGATAGGGTATGTAGTTCCCGCTAAGGCTGCTGCTCCTAGGGGTAAACGGTTAAAACGGGCACGTAAATCAGCCAAGCGGCTGGCATCCCGAGTAAACATTTCATAATAGGCCATCAAGTGGTGGCCAAACGTAATCGGTTGTGCAACTTGCAAATGAGTGTGTCCAGGCATGATAGTGCCCGCATGTTTTTCAGCTAAGTTCAAAAATGCAGAACGCAAGAGTGTTAATGAAGCGCTAATCTCGTCAGCGCTGTCCCGAAGCCAAAGGCGCAAGTCGGTAGCGACTTGGTCATTGCGTGAGCGACCGGTGTGCAAACGTTTGCCAGCATCGCCAATCAATTCAGTGAGACGAGCCTCAATGTTGAGATGGACATCCTCTAAAGCAAGCTGCCAATTAAATTGGCCAGATTCAATCTCTGTTTTGATCTGAGTCATTCCCTTTTGGATATCAGCCAGGTCTTGGGGGCTAATGATTTTTTGCTTTGCCAGCATTTCAGCATGGGCAAGGGAGCCTGCGATATCAACTAAAGCAAAGCGCTGGTCAAAGCCAATCGAGGCGGTATAGCGCTGCACCAGTTCAGACACGGGTTCATTAAAACGGGCCGACCAGGCTTGGGCTTTATTGGCGAGAGAATTTTTAGTTGAGCTCATAAACACAGTATATTGCTGTAGGTCTTTAATTATTTTAAATGTGATGTCCCAAACCCCTATTTCTTCTTCTCAGCCCAGCCGATTGGTCATAGCCTCCCGTGAAAGTCGCCTTGCCATGTGGCAGGCTGAATATGTCCGAGATTGCCTTAAAAAACACTATCCCGACTGCGAAATCAGTATTTTGGGCATGACCACCAAGGGCGATCAGATCCTAGATAAGGCGCTGTCCAAGGTTGGGGGTAAAGGCCTTTTTGTCAAAGAGCTGGAAGCCGCCCTAGAGGATGGACGAGCAGACCTAGCGGTACATTCATTAAAGGATGTACCCATGGTCATGCCAGTAGGTTTTGAGCTCGCATGCATTATGGCTCGTGAGGATGCAAGAGATGCTTTTGTATCCAATCATTTTCAAGGTTTGGAAGATTTGCCCAAAGGCGCGGTTGTAGGAACCTCCAGCCTGCGCCGAGAATCTATTCTGCGAGCCCATTTTCCGCACTTGGTGATTGAGCCTTTGCGGGGTAATTTAGATACGCGTTTAGGTAAGTTAGACCGAGGCGAATACCAAGCGATTATCTTGGCTGCCGCTGGTTTAAAGCGCTTGGGTCTAGAGAATCGTATTCGGACATATTTGCCGGCCGATATCTACACTCCTGCAGCAGGGCAAGGTGCCTTAGGAATCGAAACCCTGCAAAGCCATCCTCAGATTAAGCAATGGCTGGCACCTTTCAATGATTTACCTACTTTGTTAGCGGTTTCGACTGAGCGTATGATTTCTCGCCAATTAGGCGGCTCTTGTGAAGTGCCGCTCGCAGCACATGCTATTTTTGAGAATCAGCAAATGCAAATCCGTTCATTCGTGGCAAGCGTTGATGGCCAAACGATTTGTAGAGCCAGTGCGAATGCCCCAGTACAAACAGTGGCTGAGGCAGAGGCATTAGGCTTAGTAGTAGCTCAAGACCTCATATCTCAAGGTGCGGCCGCTTTATTACCTAAGTAAAGCTGTGACTATTAAAGTGAATACCAAAACTATTGTTATCACGAGGCCAGTTGGTCAAGCACGTCACTTAATGGAGTTGCTTAGCGCAGCACTAGCGAGTCATGCTGTTGCACAGCCAGTGCAAATTCTGTCACTACCTTTATTGACGATCATTCCTAAAGCGGATGAGCAACTGAGTTCCGAGATCATAAGGGCTATGCAAGATGCGGATCTCGCCATTTTCGTTAGTCCCAATGCCATCGAATGCACCTTGCGCTTGATTGATTGCGCATGGCAAGACTTGTCTAAAGAGATTATTCCTATTGGTGTCATGGGTGGTAGTAGTGCGCTAGCTTTGCGACATCACGGTGTTGGCTCGGAAGATAGCCCTACACCTATTTGGATTCCTGATGAAAATACACGCTGGGATTCAGAAGGACTATGGCAAAAGCTTCAAACTTTGAAATGGAATTGGTCCAGCAAAAAAGTGGTGATCTTTAAAGGTGAGGGCGGTCGTGATTGGCTTGCAGAAACTCTCCAAACTGCAGGTGCAACAGTAGAGGCGATATCGGTCTATACCCGGGTACCGCTTGCGGTTGATAACCCAGCGTGGTTACCGATTCATGAAATGAATTTCGTTGACTCGCTCTGGGTTTTAACTTCTTCAGAAGCAGTTCGGTATTTAGGTAATGTGATTGAGGATCAATTTAGACAAAGCTTGAGTGATGCTAATGCACTCTGTTCTCATGACAATATTGCGGATGCCGCAAGATCAGCTGGCTTCACTAATGTCTTAGTCTCTGAGCCAGGCGATGAGGCTTTGATTCAGGCTAGCTTGAGATGGATCAGTAGCTCAAGTCGCTAATAAGGCTGGTAGAAATACTTCGCAAACCAAAATCGGTTTGCCTTTCAATTGATAGAGTGTTCGTCTTGCCCATAATTTTGATGGTAGCGAGGGGTAAAGCCCCTGAAAGTGTTGCCATAAACGATCACGTTTAGACAAATAACAAATTTCTCGAAGTACTTTACGTTTGGATGAATTTGCTTTCTTTGCAAATAAGACGGCACCAAGTGGTTTATTACCTAAACGAAGTAAGCCTTGATTGCGCCCAAGTGTACTGCTGGCAGGTATGACACTCCGGGCAATCACCAGAGGAATATCGTCTTTACAAAGCAAAACTTCACGAATACGACAGCGTTTAGGCTGCAAATGAAAATAGCGACTCTCATCGCTATTTAGGGCTTGGCGACTATCACGCAGAACCTGAACTTCTAGCTTCTGGGTAATATGTGCCTCAATTTTTTGGGTTAATGACCCGGTATCACTGAGCCATCTTTGCCATCTTCGAGGCGCAAGATGAAGCTCACCAGAATCGACTCGATTCCATTTAGAAAGGAGGCGACGCTGATGAGGCATTTTTAGCTACCGCTAAAGTTCTTACGTTGCCCACCAGACTTTGCTTTAGCAAAGCGAGGGCCGGCAGGACGTGAATCACCAGAGCGACTTGGGCGAGAGTCAGCAAAGCGATTGCCGTTACTTGGACGTGAGTCCGCAGAACGAGAATCAGCTTGACCACCTGAGCGCGCTTCAGAGCGGGCACCAGAGCCATATCGACCACCGCCACCACCGCCTGAGCGACCACCGCCGCCACCAGGGCGACCGCGACCACCGCCACCACCACCAGGACGTCCGCCACCACCTCCGCCAAAGCTAGGTTTGGCTTGTGGCTCTAGACCGGCGATGACTGAGGCCGCAATATCTTGTTGAGTAAAACGCTCAATATTACGAATCTTGGCACGATCACGATGCTCAACTAAGGTAATCGCAACACCGCTACGACCTGCGCGACCGGTACGACCGATACGGTGCGTATAGTCTTCTGGCTTCATTGGCAGGCCAAAATTAATCACGTGAGTAATACGTGGTACATCAATACCGCGAGCCGCTACATCGGTTGCTACCAAAATCTTAGTATGACCTTTACGTAAAGACTCTAGGCGACGCATCCTTACAGCTTGAGGCATTGCACCATGAAGGGCGCTAGCTTCATAGCCGTTGGCGCGGAGCGTGTCAGCAATTTTTTCGCTTTCAATTTGAGTGCTCGCAAACACAACTGCTTGATCTAAAGTGGCATCAGCCAAAATATGTTCAAGTAATTTATGTTTATGCGAGGTGCTATCGGCCCAATGTAGCTTCTGTTCGATGTTGGCATGTTTATCGCCAGCATGCGCTAATTCGATGCGCATAGCATCCTTTGTTAATGCGTTAGCTAAAGACATGATCTTCGGTGCAAAGGTTGCTGAGAACATCAAAGTTTGGTTACGACTAGCGCAACGTTTATCGATTGCTTCGAGATCATCAGCAAATCCCATATCGAGCATGCGGTCGGCTTCATCAATCACGAGTTGTTTTACATCATCAAGGCGAATGGCTTTGCTATCACATAGGTCAAGCAAACGACCTGGAGTAGCAACCACGAGCAATGCACCTTTAAGAGCCTGAATTTGTTTGCCATAAGGCATCCCACCCATGACAGTAGCAATTCGGATTCCTTTGAAGCCGCGAACTAAGTTCACAGCATCAGCGGTAACCTGCTGAGCTAGTTCACGAGTAGGGCAGAGCACTAACACTTTAGGTTGTGCACGTCCTGGTACAGGTGAGCTGTTGGGGTTGCTCTCGATGAGTTGGTTAATCAATGGCAACAAAAATGCTGCCGTCTTGCCGCTACCGGTTTGGCTACTTACTAACAAATCAACACCAGTTAAGGCCGCAGGAATAACCTGAGCTTGTACTGGAGTTGCGTGAGTAAAGCCTAATTCAGCAACGTTTTTAAGGAGTGGTGCCGCAAGGGCAAAAGACTGAAAGGTACTTTCAGCGTGCTTTGAGTCCGTAGACTCGGGTTTCGTTTCTTTAGAAAAAGTCATGCTATTACACATCCCCTTCAAGGGATGTCTCCGTTTGTGCACCCAATGTTTTTAAGGGTGCGATGGTCAAAGGCATCGACCATCAGACAAGCGGCAGCGTTGGTATGTTTATAACTTCTAAACGAATCGCTGAAATATAGCTGGGGGGCGATGAATCAAATTGCTTTAAAAAGCCTCTTATTATGGCAGTTTGGATAGGCTAATACAAGGGTTTCCCCGACTTATTTCAATAAGCGCAGTAAAAACTCCGTTTTCTTGCCATAGGGTGGACGTGCCATATTCGTGCCTTTGAACATCTTGATCCCTAAAAAGCTGTGAACTTCTAAAACCGATTTTTGATGACTCAAGGAATCAAAACCAGTTTTACCTCGATAGGCACCCATGCCACTTGCACCTATGCCGCCAAAAGGGAGCGTCTCCACAGCAGCGTGTAAGAGTGTGTCGTTGATGGTCATTCCACCGGAGCGGGTTTCATTGATCCAGCGCGCTTGATTTTTATTATCACGCCCAAACCAATAGAGCGCTAAAGGATTTGGTTTGCTGTTGACGTAGCTAATTGCAGTATTGATATCGTCAATCACCACAATCGGCAATATGGGTCCAAAGACCTCTTCTTGCATGACTGCTGCATCATTGCTGACATTGAGTAATACCACAGGCATGAATTTTTGATTTGCTGCCTCAGTCAATAATGGGATTGCTTGTGCACCCCGAGTCACTGCATCCTCAACTAAGAATTGCCAGCGGGCTAATTGGTTCTCATCGATAGGGCCGGTCAATTGCGTAGCTTCAGAGTATTGTTTTTGAGCGGCTTGTTGCAGTGCTGAGACAAATGGGTCTAGTTGATCTTGTTGAAGTAATACATAGTCAGGCGCAATACAAGTTTGGCCAGCATTGACTAGCTTTCCATAAACAATGCTTGCTGCAGCATCTGCGAGTTTGGCTGATGGATCAATCACTGCTGGGGATTTACCACCAAGCTCCAGCGTTACTGGTGTTAGGTTTTCTGAAGCAGCACGCATTACTTTTTTGGCAATCACTTCAGAGCCGGTAAAGAATAAGTGATCAAAAGGGAGTGAAGCAAAGATTTCTGCAACGTCTGGGCCGCCAGTGCTCACGCAAAATTCAGTAGGATGAAAATACTCTTGAATCAGACCTGCCAGGAAGCCAGAAGTACGTGAACTACGTTCAGAAGTCTTGAGCCATACTCGGTTACCCGCCGCTATTGCTGCAATTGCTGGAAGCAGGGCTAGCTGAATGGGATAGTTCCAAGGACTGAGAATACCCACTACACCAATTGACTGACTTTCAATCCACGCTTGTGACGAACCTAAAAATCCGGGCGTATCTACTTGAACTGGCTTCATCCACTCTTTGAGATGTTTGCGGGTGTACTTGCAGGCTTGATAAATCATGCCAAATTCAGCCAAGCGAGTTTCCATGGGATGCCTAAACCCAAAGTCTGCCTCGAGGGCTTTACAGAGCTTGTCTTCGTTAGTTGAGATCATTCTCTCAATTTTGCTAATTCGCTCTAAACGAATCTCCAGACTGGGATTAGGCTCTGCGACATAGGCAGTTTTGATTTCTTCAAGTTGGAGGGTAAAACGATTCATTGGCTATCGAACTCTGCAAATAATGGAATAAAGCAGTAGGATAAAGCTATGAGTGAAATTCTGAACAAAAATGGGAAAAGCCTGGAACGGGCCAGCTTAGGTGGGGGCTGTTTCTGGTGCTTAGAGGCTGTTTATCAGCAAGTGCGAGGTGTAGACCATGTAGTGTCTGGCTACGCTGGGGGCCCTAATCCTAATCCGACTTATGAGGCGGTCTGTTCAGGTATGACAGGCCATGCTGAAATCGTCGACATCTACTTTGATCCAAAGCAGATTTCTTTTCGAGATCTCCTGGAAGTCTTCTTTGTGATTCATGATCCCACGACTTTGAACTATCAGGGCAATGATCACGGCACTCAATATCGCTCAGTCATATTTACGCATGGTGAGGAACAAAACCGAATTGCTCGAGAAGTGGTTGGGGAGTTAGAGCGGGCTGCTATTTATTCGGGGCCTGTTGTGACTCAAATATTGCCAGCGCCAACAATTTACCCTGCTGAAGACTATCACCAAGACTATTTCAATCAACATCCAGGTCAAGGCTATTGCATGGCAGTCGTTGCGCCTAAGTTGGCTAAGTTCAGAGCCAAGTTCAAAGCACTCTTAACTGATTAGGGCGCCAATCGGGCAATACGCCAAGTCTGATCCTGTAGTTTGTATTGAATACGATCATGCAGTCGGGATGGTCGACCTTGCCAGAATTCAATCTCGGTCGGACTGAGGCGATATCCACCCCAATGATCCGGGCGGGGCGGACTATCACCATGCTCACTCAAGAATCGCTTCTCTGCTTCTTCCAGAAACTCTCTACTCGGAATTTCATTGCTCTGTGGTGAAGCCCAGGCGCCGATTCGTGATGCGGGAGGGCGAGAATGAAAGTATTCATCGCTTTCAGCGGGATCTACTTTAGTGACTGCGCCTTTGATACGAACTTGACGCTCTAATTCATGCCAATGGAATAACAAAGCTGCTTCAGGTCGATTTGCGAGCTCCCTTCCTTTTTGGCTTTGGTAATTGGTAAAGAAGGTGAAGCCCTTATCGCTTGCGCCCTTTAATAGGACAATACGAACCGAAGGGTTCCCGGATTGATCTGCAGTGGCTAAAGCCATGGAATTAGGTTCTGGACAATTGGCTTTGACCGCCTGGTCAAACCATAAGTGGAATAGTTCAAGCGGATTGGCAGGAACCTGGGTTTCCGAGAGTTGGCCCAAGGTATAGTTTTTGCGCAGTTCAGCAATCGAGTTCATTTATTCAGTATAAAGAGAAGCTATGGCAGAAGACAACTTAGATGATCGTCGTTTCGGAGGGGTCGCTCGTCTCTACGGGGAAGCGCTGCGCGAAGCCTTTCTAAAGGCAACTGTGGTCGTTGCAGGTCTTGGAGGGGTGGGATCTTGGGCTGCAGAAGCCTTAGCTAGAACGGGGATCGGACATTTAGTTTTGGTGGATTTTGATCACATTGCAGAAAGTAATACGAATCGTCAGATCCACGCTTTAGAAATGAACTATGGCAAGTCTAAGGTTCAGGCGATGGCCGAGCGGATATTACAAATTAATCCTGAGATTCAGTTAACGGTGTGTGATGAATTCTTAGAGCCTGAGAATTTAGAGCGCTTGATCCCGATAGATGCTTTTG
The DNA here is from genome assembly GCA_036821065.1 of Polynucleobacter sp. Lineage (GTDB taxonomy): Bacteria > Pseudomonadota > Gammaproteobacteria > Burkholderiales > Burkholderiaceae > Polynucleobacter. The sequence continues at coordinate 8,494 of DAISKI010000030.1, forward strand.
TATTAGACGCAACGGATTCAGTGCCAACCAAAATTGCATTAGCGGTATGGGCTGTTAAAAATGAGCGGGGCCTTGTCATGTGTGGCGCTGCTGGTGGAAAAGTCGATCCCACATCAGTACGTTGTAGTGATCTATCCAAAACCGAGCAAGATGCTTTGTTAGCTAAAGTGAGAGTGGGGCTGAGGACCGATCACGGTTTTTCTAGAGACTTGAAAAAGAAAATGAATATTCGTGCGGTGTATTCGCATGAGCCGCGTGCCGGCAGTGCCTCTGGTGGCTTAGCGTGCTCAGGTTATGGCTCTACAGTCATGGTTACTGCAGCAGCAGGTTTGACGGCAGCAGCTGAAATTCTGAATCTGATTGCTGCTAAAAAATAATAAACAGTCCCTTTTTCCTCAGAAAGCACTAGGGCTTTCCCTGTCAGAAATTACGGATTCTGTTGTCATCCCAAATACATTCATGACAACTTACTCTGGTTTAAATCCACAACCCATCTATTCAGAGTTACGTTCTGGTCATTTCTAGCACTTTAGTTATTTTTTACCTCTAGTGCTTCTGCTGTCTCCTCCCTAGACTTTGCTCCGTTGGCAAATCGCCAAGGACAAATCGAAAGGAGGTCTCTTTTGCAGACTGAACAAACCGGCTTAAAGCGCCATCTCAAAGTTCGACACATTCGCTTGATGGCTTTAGGCTCAACGATTGGTGTAGGTTTATTTCTCGGCTCGGCAAGTGCTATTGAATTGGCTGGACCATCCATTCTTTTGGGTTATCTCTTAGCAGGTATCGTCGCTTTCATTGTCTTGCGCACTCTAGGTGAGATGGCGGTCCATCAGCCTGTTGCCGGCTCCTTTGCAGCTTATGCCAATACCTATGTTGGTCCAGTTGCGGGGTATATGGTCGGCTGGGGATATTGGACCTACTGGATTGTGGTCGGAATTGCTGAAGTGACTGCAGTAGGAATTTATATGGGGATTTGGTTTCCAGAAACACCCCAGTGGATTTGGGCTCTCTCGGCCATTCTGATGATGGGCTTAATCAATCTGATTGCCGTCAAAGTGTTTGGAGAGTTTGAGTTCTGGTTTGCTTTGATCAAAGTCGTCGCAATTGTTGCCATGATTGGTTTAGGTGGGGCAGTAATCTTCTTTGGCTTTACGAATGGCTGGCAGCCGATAGGTTTAAGTAACTTATGGAGCCATGGTGGGTTCTTCCCCAATGGTATTTCTGGAATGCTCCTCTCTTTGCAAATGGTCTTGTTTGCTTATGTTGGGATTGAGATGATTGGTTTGTCTGCAGGAGAGGCTGAGAATCCTCAGAAGACCATACCAATGGCTATCGATTCTCTTGCTTGGCGTATCTTGATTTTTTACATGGGCGCAATTCTGGTCATCCTGGCGATCTTTCCTTGGAATCAGATTGGTCAGCAAGGCAGTCCGTTTGTCGTGATGTTTGAGCGAATTGGTTTGCGTGAAGCAGCTGGCATTATTAATTTTGTTGTCATCACTGCTGCACTCTCTTCATGCAATGCTGGTCTCTTTAGCGGTGGCAGACTCTTGTATGCCTTATCGATTAATGGCTATGCCCCTGCGTCTTTTGCACACTTATCCAAGTATGGCGTTCCAGCAAGGGCTGTTGGTGCAACCGTGGCGGTGTGTCTGACCGGAGTAGTGCTGAACTATTTTGTTCCCGATAAAGCATTTCACTACATCATGGCTGCGGTCACATTTGTAGGGCTGATGGTTTGGATTGCAATTCTGCTGACACAAATTCAGTTCCGCCGCTCTCTTACTAAAGCTCAGGTTGCCGAACTATCGTATCGCGCACCCTGGTGGCCTTATTCCTCATGGTTTGCCTTGGCATTCATTGCCTTAGTGGTGGTGCTGATGGGCTTTCATGAAGATGCTAGGGTTGCTCTGATTCTCGGACCCTGTCTATTGGCGGTCTATCTAGCGATGTTTTATATCGCTGGTTTGCACCGCAAAACGAAGTCGAAATCACTATTTCAATAAAGGAGAACAAGATGATTATTGGTATACCTCAGGAAGTAAAAAATAATGAGTTTCGGGTTGGACTGACCCCGGGTAATGTGAGTGGCTTATGTAAGCAAGGGCATTCCGTCTTATTGCAACGTGGGGCCGGTGCACAGATTGGATTGACTGATGAATCCTATCGAATCGCTGGAGCTACCTTAGTCAATAGTGCAGCGGAGGTCTATGGAAAATCAGAAATGATTGTTAAGGTGAAAGAGCCTCAAGCACAAGAGTGCGCGATGCTACGTGAAGATCAAATCTTATTTACCTATTTGCATTTGGCGCCAGATCCAAAACAGACTCAAGCGTTAATAGACTCTGGTGCTACCTGCATTGCATATGAGACGGTGACATCGCGTTGTGGTGCATTACCGCTTTTAGCTCCCATGAGTGAGGTCGCTGGGAGGATGTCTATTCAGGCGGCAGCATCTCATCTCGAGAAAACCCATGGTGGTCTGGGAGTTCTGATGGCAGGTGTACCGGGCGTTGCTCCTGCAAAGATCGTAATCTTGGGTGCTGGGGTTGTTGGGCGTAATGCCTTACAGATGGCAGTTGGCCTTGGTGCTAATGTGAGTATTTTTGATCGCGATCTCGAACGCCTCAGACAGATTGATGTGCTTTATGGTAATCGGGTCAAAACACTGTACTCAGACCCACTCTTAGTGGCAGAGGAGGTGCATGAGGCCGATGCTGTAATCGGAGCAGTTTTGCTTCCTGGCGCTGCTGCCCCTAAATTGGTTAATCGTGAAATGATTCGGAAAATGAGAGCAGGTGCAGTTGTAGTGGATGTTGCGATTGACCAGGGTGGTTGTTTTGAAACCTCAAAACCAACTACGCATGCCGATCCGACTTATGAGATCGATGGGGTTATTCATTATTGTGTAGCCAATATGCCAGGTGCAGTCGCAAGGACATCTACCTTTGCCCTCACGAATGCGACTTATCCTTTTGTCGAAGCACTGGCCAAGCGGGGCGTCATTGAGGCTTTGAAACAAGATCAATATTTACGTAATGGCTTAAGTGTTCATCGTGGAGTGCTGACTTCCGAACCTGTTGCAATGGCACAAAAGTTAGACTTCGTATCAGCCGAAGAGTTATTGACAGCTTAGACAGAAGCATCTCTCTGGGTGGGCGTGGCAGGAATACAGTCACGACCCACTGTCATCAAGCATTTATCTATTCCGTTAAGATGGATGCTTTATACCTAAGCAAATCAATCCCATGGATCTTTCTGTACTCACACTTTCAGCTGGTGTTGTTGCCTTGGCTGAAATGGGTGACAAGACGCAACTGCTATCTCTCATGTTGGCAGTGCGGTACCCAAAGCAGGTATGGCCCATCATTGGCGGCATCTTCATAGCCACTCTAGTAAACCATGCAGGCGCTGCTTTTTTAGGTCAAGTATTAGCTAGTTTTCTGAATCCTGATGTCTTACGCTGGATATTGGGTGTGAGCTTTATTGTGATTGGTGCTTGGTTGTTGGTGCCCGATAAGTTCGAGGATGAAGGTAAATCAAAAAAAGTGCATGGAGCATTGGCTGTTTTCTTGCTGACCATTACCTTGTTTTTCTTGGCTGAGATGGGTGATAAGACTCAAATTGCAACCATTGCTCTTGGTGCACGCTACAACGACGTTCTCTCGGTTACCGCAGGAACTACCTTGGGTATGATGTTAGCTAATGCCCCAGCAGTATGGATTGGCCAGAAATTTACCCAGCGCGTTCCCCTAAAGTGGGTCCATGCGATTGCTGCAGGGGTCTTTATCGCCATAGGACTGGCCACCCTCATTTGGTCTTAAGTCTATGCGAGCAGATTGTTGCTAGGTGACTAAAATAGTGACATGAAAACGGATCTACCCCAAAGCTTTCGCCGGCTGGAATACCAGCCTCCCAATTACACGTTTCGCCATGTTGAGCTCGACATTGCCCTAGATCCGGCCAGAACGATTGTCAAAAGTCGTATCGAGGTTTTGCCTGGTGCTACTCACGCCGATGGAGTGCCTTTGGTTCTCCAGGGACAGGAACTGGAATTTGTGAGCTTGCGAATAGATGGCGAGGCGCATAAGCATTTTGAGCTCACGCCCGAAACACTAACTATTCATTCCTTGCCGAGAGGTGGTAAAGAGGCATTCATCGTTGAAATCATTTGTGTATGTTGCCCAGAAAAAAATACTACCTTGATGGGTTTGTATGTCTCGAATGGAAATTTCTTTACCCAGTGCGAAGCTGAGGGCTTCAGAAAGATTACCTATTTCTTAGATCGTCCAGATGTGATGGCGCGCTATCGGGTGGTATTAAGAGCGCGTGAGGCTGAGTGCCCAGTCTTATTGGCAAATGGCAATCTGATTGCTCAAGAAAAGCTACC
>DAISKI010000031.1:0-12852 GCA_036821065.1 Polynucleobacter sp.
CACCGTAGGTACAAATGATTAAGTGATCACCTACATGAGCTCTGCGTGCAGCAGCGCCATTCAGTGAAATGATTCCGGATCCGGCAGGCGCCTTGATGATGTACGTTGAAAAACGCTCACCGTTATTAATGTTGTAGAGCTCAATCTTTTCAAACTCGCGCATATCTGCTGCCTTGAGCAAAGATTCATCAATGCCACAAGAGCCTTCGTAATGAAGATCTGCTTCAGTGACAACAGCACGATGAATTTTGGACAACAACATAATGCGCTTCATAACTGCTCCTAAGAAAAACATTTTGGCGGAGAGGGAGACCACCGTAAAACTTGATATTACAGGATGTATAAAGCTTATTGGTGACGTTTACACCGGGCTGGTAGAGGTTGTGAAAATTAGATCTTCCTAAGTGCTCTTAGAATCTTCTCACAGGTAATTGGCTGATCAAATACCCGAGCGTCAAATGGCGTCAAGGCATCATTGATAGCGTTTTGTACCGCCCCAGGAGCGCCTGCCGTACCTGCCTCACCTGCGCCCTTGGCGCCGAGCTTAGAAGATTGAGTTGGTGTTTCCACATGAGCAACCTCAATATCAGGCATCTCGTTAGCCATTGGTACCAAGTAATCAGCCATGCTGCCATTGCGGAGTAGTCCACTCTCATCGTAGAGGCACTCCTCAAAGAGAGCTCCGCCTATTCCTTGAACAATCGCGCCACGAACTTGCTCATCCACTAACATGGGGTTAATGACGCGGCCACAATCTTCTACAGCCCAATGTTTTAAGAGTTTGACAAAGCCGGTATCCGGATCAACTTCGACGTAGGAGGCCTGTACTCCGTTCGTAAAGATAAATGGATAATCTTTTTGTGTGTAATGACGCGTCACCATTAAATCCGCAGAGAAGCCTGAAGGCAATGTATCTGTTCTAAAATAACCGATACGGCCGATTTCACTAAAAGGTAATAATTGTTCGCCAGTAACTTTATCTATTACATGACTGCGATGAACGCTTAACTCCGCAACCGGTCGATTCAAAATTGCACCAGCTAGTTTAAGAATATTGTCTTGTAAGGCTTGGCAAGCTAGTAAAACTGCCTCGCCACCTACACCAGCGCCACGAGAGGCCCAAGTACCCCCTCCATAAGGGGTGACATCGGTATCGCCAGTCACAATACGAACTTGATTAATCGATACACCGACTGCATCTGCTGCGATCTGCGCATAAATACCCTCGGTACCCTGTCCTTGCTCACCAACACCCACCAATACAGAAACAACACCGCTTGGATCTAGGCGCACTGAAGCACCATCTTGGGATGCTATACGGGCACCACCAACACCATAAAAAGCAGGGCTTGGGTTAGTCAACTCAATTAAAGTAGCAAAGCCAATTCCACGATAAACACCCTTCTTGCGTAACTCTGACTGCTCTTTACGCAAAGCCGAGTAGTCCATCATTTTCTCGATAGTACGCAAGCATTGCTCATGAGAAAGTACCTCCAACTTAATTCCAGAAACTCCGGAACATGGATAAGCATCATCTGGAATAACGTTCCGCTTTCGGAACTCTAAGGGATCCATCTGTAATTTTTGAGCAGCTAAATCCACCAAGCCTTCAGTAACAGCACATGCAATCGGATGGCCTACGCCACGATATTGGCAAGTAGGTGTTTTGTTTTGGAAAACAACATCTAAATGCGCACGATAATTTTGATGCTTATAGGGACCGCCAACTAAGTTAACCACCTGGTTGCCTTCAATTGCACTTGTCCTTGGAAACATGGAGTACGGACCAATACCTGTAAGGTCATTAATTTCAAATGCCAAAATATCGCCCGCCTTATTGGCTGCAACACGGCCTTTAATGCGGTGTTCGCGGGCATGGATATCGCTCGTAAACGATTCAAGACGATCCGCTACAAACTTCACAGGGCGTTCGAGCATCATCGATAAACCAACGGTTGCAAAGTCATCAGGGTATGCATGCACCTTAATGCCGAAAGAACCCCCCACATCTTTACAGATGACATGAACATCGGACTCTGAAAACCCAAACTGACGGCAATACAAATCTTGCATCATGTGTGGGGCTTGTTGCGAGTGATAAACCGTAAGACGGCGCTCACCTGGGTTGTAATCGGCAATTTGACAACGTGGTTCCAGCGTTACACCGGTGTGTCGCCCAAAACCAAAAGTCGCTTCAGCTACCACATCTGCATTTGCGAATGCTTCGTCTACATTACCAACATCTAAACTACGAGTGAAACATAGGTTATCACCCAACTCAGGATGAATTAATGGAGTTGCAGGATCTAATGCTGCCTCCATAGAAATTACTGCGGGCAACTCTTCCCACTCCACATCAACATGTTGCAGGGCATCCTCAGCCTGAGCCCTGGTTTCAGCGACAACTGCAACAACAGGCTCACCCTGCCAGCAAGCACGCTCAATTGCCAATGCATGCTGAGGCGCAGATTTCATACCAACCAAGTGGCCGAGAGTGGCAACCCAAGGCTTGCAAATTTTCGCCATCTGCACACCATCGACTACCGCCAAAACACCTGGCATCTGACTAGCATGTTCAGTATGAATCTTACCAATCTTCATATGGGCAACTGGCGAACGCCAATAAACAACGTGCCCCATGCGTGGTAATTGAATATCATCAATATAGGTGCCCTGACCTTCGAGTAAACGACGGGCGTTATGGCGCGGTTCGCTATTACCAATATAGCGTTGGTCGTTTGTAACGGGATCGAGAACGAGTCCTTTTAAATCACTTGGCTTATTCATAGTACTTTTCCCAACCCCCTTAAGCGTGAGCAATAATCGGTTTAATTTTTTGCCCCTTTGCGCGAGCCTCTAGCACATCAACGATTGCATTGACGATAGAGTGATAACCCGTACAACGACAATAATTTCCGGAGATCCATTCGCGAACTTCTTCACGACTCGCCTTAGGTTGCTTTTCAATTAACTCTGCAGCAGCGAGTAACATGCCGGAAGAGCAGAAGCCACACTGCATTGCGTTATGACGCATAAAGGACTCCTGAAGGTCAGCTAGGGCGCCGCTTTTAGTGAGGCCCTCGATAGTCTCCACCACGCAGCCATTAGCCTGAACAGCCAAAAATAAGCAGCCTCGAATAATTTGACCATCCACCTTAACGGTACAAGCGCCACAGGCACCCTGCTCGCAGCCCAGATGCGGACCCTTCAGATGCAAATCTTCGCGCAGAAAATCTACTAAGTGACGACGTGGCTCAATCTCTGTGTTCACATGAACGCCATTGACTGTCATTGATATTTTTTTCTTTAAACTCATTTTCTTTCTCCAGAGTTCCGAGTGATTAGGCAATCAAATGCTTGAGGCCACGCTCTAGCAACACACCAATTAAATGTGTCTTTGCTTCTGCACTATTAGTAATGTCTGCAATTGCATCGATCTCTTCGCGCACAGTACAGACTGCTTGAGCAATTAATTGTTCATTTAGGGCTTTACCATTTACTATGCCCTGTGTTGCAGCTGCCATTACCGGGGTAGAGCTCACCGAAAAGAAGGTAAATATGCAATTGCTCAAAACATTCCCTTTTTTCTGCGCAACCGCTGCTAGCCCTGCAACAGCGTAATCCCCATGGCGCCTTGCGAGCTCATGAAAATAAAAAACTTGATCACTACTGGCTAATGGTATTTCAGTGGCAACCAGAATTTCATCTGGCTCTAGAGATGTGGTGTACAAGTCAATGAAGAACTCCTGTGCTGCAATTTTGCGCTCACCTTTGGGTCCATGTATAACCATGGTTGCTTGCAAAGTTAAGCTACACGCGGGCCATTCAGCTGCTGGGTCACCATATGCAAGCGAACCACCCCAGGTTCCTAAATTGCGAATAGCACGATGTGCGATATGAGGGGCGGCAGCTTTTAATAGTGGCGCATGTTTAGCTACTAAATCAGAATCTTCAATTTCAGTATGTGTTACTAAGGCGCCAATTCTCAGCTTCTCGCCTACCACTGAGATACCTTTGAGCTCCTCAATATCCGTAATATCAATTAAGATACCCGGCTCGGAAAGCCGCATATTTAATGTTGCCAAAAGGGTTTGTCCACCAGCAATCAATTGAGCATCATCACCGCCTTGCTCTAACAAAGACAGGGCATCACTTAAAGCTTTTGGCTTTATATAGTCAAATGCTGCTGCTTTCATAATGTCTCCTCCACTGCTTAAGAATGTAAGCCATTGCGGCTTATTAGGAATTACTTATATTTTCACTACGTTTTATTTTTTCATTGCTTTTTATTCGACGTTAGGATCAGAGTCCAGCACCACTATCTCTCCGCCTAATTCTTTTGCAAATTTCTGAAAAAAATCATCTGCAATTTTTTTTGCCGAGGCGCTAATTAATCGTCCACCGATTTGCCCCAATTTGCCACCAATTGATGCCTCAGTTGTATATGCGACCAAAGTGCCGCCATCAACCTGCTTAAGCTCGACTCGAGATTTACCCTTAGCAAAGCCTGCCGCGCCGCCAGACCCTTCAAATGCCATTGAACAGGATTGATCAGGCACAACATCACTTAAAAGGAGCTTTCCTGAGAAACGGGCTCTAACAGGCCCAATCTTGAACATCACCTTGGCATGAATCTCTTCTGGCGATACTCGACTGATCTCTTCACAACCAGGGATGGATTTGGCCAAAACATCAATATCGTTCAATCCCTTCCAGACTTCTGGGATTGGAGCGCCTATGAGCTGCTCGCCATTTAATTCCATTACTTCTCCTTGGGGTTTGTACGAATAGAGTCTTATCTACCAACTGTTCAACAATGTACCATTATTTAACTTTTGGTCAATAAGTCCAAATTCGGATAAACCCTGAGAATCCATGCGCTTTACTGAAGATAGTGTTTCCAGTTCGAATGCAGTCGAAAACTCGACTCAATTGCTAGCGCCAGCGCGGCGAAGAATGAATACTGCTGATCGAAAGCGCCAAATATTGGATAGTGCAATTCAGTTTTTTGCTAAGTATGGGATCGATGGTCAACTCCGCAACCTTACAAAAGAATTGGGTGTAACGCATACCCTGCTCTACCATTATTTTCCAACAAAAGATGCATTGATTCAAGAAGTCTATAAGGAAGTTTTTGAATCGCGCTGGAAGCCAGAGTGGGAAGAATTGCTCGATGACGCAAAGCTTACGCCGGAACAAAAGTTCAACGCCTTTTATCTTGACTATACCAATACCGTCCTTACTTACGACTTTGTACGCATCTTGATTTTCTCAGGCCTCAGCGATCACTCAATCAGCGATCGCTTCTTTGAGCTACTGCGCTCTCGCCTATTGCCCAGACTGATTCGTGAGACTCGTAAATACTGCAAGCGTCCCCTAGAGCCTAAGCCAACAGAACGAGAACTTGAGTTTTTAATGGGGCTGCATGGTGGCATTTTTTATATTGGCATGCGCCGCTGGATCTATGGACAGGCTATTTATGCCGCTAGCATCCCAAACTCAGAACAAGAAATCATTCGTGACCGCGTCTATTCATATCTACAATCCACCAAAACTTTATTCGCCCAAATAAAAAGGTAACCATGTCAAACTTAAGCCTAAATCACTTCTCTATTCGCAGTCTAGAGATAGAAAAAACTTCAGAATTTTTCAGCAAGGTATTAGGGCTGACGGTTGGACCTAGACCCTCTTTTCCTTTTCCAGGCGTATGGCTTTATAACGGCAATCATGACAGTTATGAAAATGCAGTTCTACATCTGATTGCAATTGACAGGAATGATCCTGAGGGCTTGAAAAAATACTTGGGCGATCGTGATGCAAGCTCTTTACATGGCTCTGGTGCGGTAGACCATATTGCCTTTTTTGCAAATGGTTTAGAAGAGAAAATTGCACTTCTAAAGAAATTCCAGATTCCTTACCGTGAACGCACTGTGCCCGTATTGAAACTTCATCAAATCTTTTTAGATGACCCTAACGGAGTTGTGATTGAACTTAATTACCCCGCCGAAGAAAAATTAGCATTAGACGCTAAGGCAACTTAAAAGATCTCGTTATGGCAAAAATTCTGGTGGTAGGTGGATCCTTGGGCGGTTTGTTTGCGGCTAATATTTTGTTGCGCCATGGTCACGATGTAACCCTGTTGGAAAAGGCTGTGGGCTCGCTTGATGGTCGCGGCGCAGGTATCGTCACTCATCATTCGCTCACAGAGGCTCTTCGTGCTGCGGGGGTCGAAGTTGACCATACATTAGGTGTACCAGTTACTAAACGCGTGACCCTAGGCAATGATGGGCAAAGCCTTGGCGAAATGGAATTACCGCAAATACTAACCTCCTGGAGTCGCCTCTATCACATGCTGAAAGAGAGCTTTCCGACTGAGCGCTACCTCCAAGGAAAGGCCGTCAAAACTGTTTCTCAAAATGGCAGTTCCGTTCACGTGGGGTGTGAAGATGGTAGCCAATTCGAAGCTGAGTTATTGATTGCATCTGATGGCATACGCTCTGGAGTAAGGGCTCAAGTGGCACCTCAAATTCAACCAGAATATGCTGGTTATATTGCTTGGCGCGGGGTGTGTGATGAGGCCTGTTTATCCCAATACACCCTAGACAGCTTATTTAATCGCTTTGGTTTTTGCCTTCCTAACGGTGAGCAAATGCTAGGCTATCCCGTTGCCGGCTCTGAGAACGATACACGCCCTGGCAAGCGCCGTTATAACTATGTTTGGTACAGGCCTGCCTCAGAAAAAGAAGAGTTGGTTAGTCTTCTAACAGATGATGATGGCCGCTACTATCCTATTGGCATTCCACCACTAAAAGTGTCCTGGAAACATATTGCCAATATGCGTCAGGTAGCTCGTGAAATTTTGGCTCCGCAATATGCAGAGATCATAGAGAAAACTGCTGTGCCATTTTTACAAGCTATTTATGATGTACGCTCCGAGCAAATCGTATTCAACAGAGTTGCCCTGATGGGTGACGCAGCCTTTGTCGGCAGACCCCACGTGGGAATGGGGGTAACTAAGGCTGGAGACGAGGCAATGGTCATTGCCAAGCATATTAAGCGCCTAGGAGCCAGTCCTGAGGCATTACAAGCTTATAGTGATGAACGCCTCAAGCTAGGTCAACAAGTGGTCGCAAGAGCACAATATTTAGGACGCTATATGCAGGCTCAAGGAAATAAAGGCACAAGAGATCAAGAAAATCTGAAACGTAATGCCGGCACTGTAATGGCTGAGACCGCAATTGATATTAGTGATTTATTGGCACAAGGAAAAGCAGTACCTGAATCCGCACATTAAAAGGTACGTTCAGTTAATATTTATGAAACATAAAAGTAGTCTTATTTAAACAAAGTTTTATATGGAGGAGACAACCATGAAACAAAAAGTAATGAATCAAACAAGACGAAAGTTGATAATTGGTAGCGTAGCAGCTGCTAGTACCCCGCTTTGGTTAAACGTGGCTAATGCGCAAGCAGAAACTATTAAGATTGGGTTTCCAACTCCATTAACGGGCCCATTTTCAGCAGAAGCACAAGACCAAGTCAAAGCGGCAGAATTAGCCATTAAAGAATTTAACGATGCTGGTGGATTTAATGGTCGTAAAGCCGAACTTCTAGTACGCGATGACAAGCTCAATCCAGGTGAAGCTGCAACACGTACCCTGGAATTAATTGAAAAAGATAAAGTCAATTTTGTCGTCGGCTCCCTATCTGCTGCTACACAACTCTCTATTAACGCGGTTTGCAAAGAACGTAAAGTGCTTTTTAATTCAATTAGTCAGTCTGATGCAATTAATGAAGCAAAAGACTGGAGCGTATATACCTTCCACGAGTCTTTAAACCCAACGATGACTGCCGGTGCAGTAGCGCGTTACTCTATTCCACGCTACGGCAAAAAAATTGTGTTTCTTACTGCCGACTATGCCTATGGTCATGAGATGGTTCGCGCTTTTGAACGCGCCGGCAAGGAGCTGGGTGCCACGACCTTGGCGGATATCCGTCACCCACTAGGCGCTTCTGACTACTCCGCTTTCTTACCGCGCATTAAGGCATTGAATCCTGACATTTTGGTGCTTTGCAATTTCGGTCGCGACTTAGTCAACGCCGCTAAACAATGCACTGACTTTGGTCTCAAATCTAGTATGAAGATTGTGACGCCAGTACTACTCTATACCTCACGCCTTGCTGGCGGACCTGAAGCATTTGAGGGCATCTTGGGCGGCACTGGTTATTACTGGGGGCTAGAGGATCGCATTCCAACAGCTAAAACATTTAATGATGCCTTCCGTAAAATGTATAACGGCTCGGTTCCATCCGACTATGGCGCGTTAGGCTATGCAGGCATCAAGAGCGTACTGGCCTCCATTAAGATCGCAAAATCTACTGACACCATGAAAGTAGTTGCAGCCATGGAGAACCTAAAGTACGACTGGTACAAAGGCCCAGAGTACTATCGAAAGTGCGACCACCAAGCCGTTCAAACCGTCATTATCGTAGAGTCGAAATCCAAAAATATGAAAGATAAATACGATGTCTTCAATATTCTGACAATTGAGCCGACTACCGAGAAAAATATGCGCACCTGCGCAGAGCTAGGCCATAAAGCCTAATACCAAAACCAAGGAGTCTTGTGATTCTCCTTGAATCACTCCCCTGGTGCCAATTGGTCTGGGGGAGTTTTTCTGAGTACATTTATGACTGGTCTGACATTCGAACTTTTATGCATGCAACTGCTTACGGGTATTGCCTTAGGTAGTATTTATGCCCTTCTTGCTCTCGGCTTATGCCTGATTTTTGGCATGCTCAACGTTGTGAACTTTGCTCACGGAGCCTTCTTTATGGTGGGTGCGTTCTTGGGGGTATATTTTTTAGGAATTACTGGCAACTTTTGGTTTAGTTTAATTCTGACCCCTTTACTAACCGGCTGCCTAGGTTTAGTAACAGAAAAATTTTTAGTAAGGCCGCTATATGGCAGAGGTCTTGATTACCCTCTCTTACTAACATTTGGTTTGTCATACGTCTTAATTGAGGTAATGCGCATAACCTTTGGTATTGAAGGTTTACCTTCCATCACTCCAGACGGTCTTAGCGGAACAGTCAATGTTGGCATTGGTTACTTCCCTAAATACAGGCTCTTTTTGATTGGTGCTACTGCGGTCATCATTATTGGCGTCTGGCTTTTTATTCAGAAGACCCGCTATGGTCTGATTATTAAAGCAGGTGCTGCTGACCAAGAAATTGTGAAAGTACTTGGTGTTGATATTGCCAAGGTATGGTTACTAGTATTTGGTCTTGGTTGCGCCATTGCAGGCCTTTCTGGAATCTTGGCATCACCCACCCGATCAGTAAATCCAGAGATGGGCATTCCGATTCTGGCAGAATCTTTTGTGGTTACTGTAGTTGGTGGCATGGGCTCACCAGTAGGTGCCGTTGTTGCAGGCTTGCTAGTTGGTGTGGTCTATAGCATGACCTCTCTATTTTTTCCAGACCTTTCTGAGTTATCTATTTTTGTTCTAATGGCAGTTGTGCTATTAATCCGACCACAGGGTCTATTTGGTAAAGCGGGGGCAATGGGCTAAAGCTCCGTAAACTTATGAATTCATTTTTTCAACTCATTGCTCGTCATCGGGTCCTAGCAAGTACACTTTTCTTATCGGTCTTTCCATTCATCATGCCTTATGAGGCTCTGGCAATTAATATCCTCATTTTTGGGTTATTTGCGATGGGCTTTAACCTCTTGTTTGGTTATATGGGGTTACTCTCATTTGGTCATGCCGCTTTTTTAGGAATCGGCAGCTACCTTACAGGCATTAGCATTGTTCATTACGGTCTACCATGGGGCACTTCGATTCTGATTGGCGTTATTGGCGCTGCAATTGGTGGGCTTTTAATGGGTTTTTTAGCAATTCGTACCCGCGGGATTTATTTCTCTATGGTAACCCTTGCTCTTGGGCAAATCGTCTTCTACATCTTTTATAAAGCAGAAAGTCTTACGGGTGGTGAAAACGGTTTACGTGGGGTACGGGTAGATACCTTCAATATCTTTGGCATCCCAGTTGACTTCCTTAACCCATTAGTCAAGTACTACATCATCCTTACCTTTGTAGTACTTGCAATTTGGCTAATATCACGCATTCTGAATTCACCGCTAGGTGCTGTTATGGAAGCCATTCGTGAAAATGAAAAGCGCGCTGCGGCCTGCGGCTTCGATGTGGCAAAAACTAAGTTATTGGTATTTGTATTGTCGGCAGCAATCTGTGGGCTAGCGGGTTCATTGCGCGCTCTACATCTATCTATTGTTCCAATTGATTCCCTGCACTACTTGCAATCCGGTCAAGCGGTAATGATGAGTATTTTAGGCGGCATGGGCACATTCTTTGGTCCATTTATTGGTGCTGCAGTAATGCTTTACCTTGAAGATGTTGTGACTACCTTCACAAAGCACTGGATGGCGGTCGTAGGATTGGTATTTATGTTCTTCGTGCTGTTTTTCCCCAAGGGGATTTGGGGAACTATTTTGAGCAAGTTGCAAATCAATCAGGATTCAAAATAATGAATAGCTCAAACACCATCCTAATTCTTGAAGCGCGAAATGTCAGCAAGAGCTTTGGAAAGTTCAAGGCTTTACAAAATGTCTCTACCAGCTTCATGCCTGGAACGCTAACAGCGATCATTGGTCCGAATGGCGCAGGTAAGAGTACTTTTTTTAACGTCTTAAGTGGTGCATTTCCTCCAACAAGCGGTCAAATTCTATTTAATGGTAAAGATATCACCGGTATGCAACAGTATGAGTTCGCTCGCATAGGAATCTCGAAGAGCTTTCAGATTACGAATGTATTTAAGCAGCTCAGCGTGCATGAAAATGTGCGCGTAGCCGCTCAAATGGAGACTGCTCGCTATAACTTTTTTCGCGAAGCTAAGAGTTACACAAAGCCAATCGAGTTGGCGGATCAACTATTAGAACGAGTTAATCTAGGGCATCTACGCAATAAGCGAACTGGCGACCTAGCGCATGGGCAACAACGTGCTTTAGAAATTGCTATGGCGCTGGCGTGTAATCCCAGTCTACTATTACTTGATGAGCCCACTGCAGGCATGTCTCCTGAAGAAACATTAGTCATGATGGATCTCATCCGCACGCTTGCGAATGAGAGAACTGTGATCTTAGTTGAGCACAAGATGAAGCTCATTATGGGCTTATGTAAGCGACTGATTGTGCTGCACCATGGTGAGTTCTTGGCCGAAGGGACTCCTGAGGAAATTCAAAATAATACTGAGGTCCGTCGTGTGTACCTTGGCCAAGGTTAAATTGAAAGCGATATATGTTGCGCGTTGAAAACTTAAATGCTTGGTATGACCGTAGTCACGTATTGCAAGGAATCTCCCTGGAAGTCAATAAAGGAGAAATTGTGACTCTGATGGGCCGCAATGGCGCTGGTAAAACCACTACCCTTCGCTCACTTATGGGCCTCCTCTCTAAACGTCAAGGTAAAGCCACTATTGATGGGACTTCATTTTTAGATCTACAGGCGCATGAGCGCTTTCATTTGGGCCTAGCTTATGTTCCAGAAGATCGGCGTATTGTTCCGGGGCTTACCGTTAAGGAAAATTTAGAGCTCGGGATTATTGCCAAGAAAAATAGTGGCGATATGAATGCTATGGTTGATGAAATTGCAGAGATCTTTCCTAGACTCAAGGAACGCCTCCATCAAGATGGCACTTCGATGTCTGGTGGCGAACAACAAATGCTAGCAATCGCAAGAGCTATGATTGCCAAGCCTAAAGTGATCTTACTTGATGAGCCATCCGAAGGCATCATGCCTGTCCTAGTGGACGAAATGTTTGAGTTATTTCAAAAACTCAAAGAGCAAGGTTTAACTATATTACTAGTTGAACAAAACGTTCAACAGGCGCTCAAGATATCGGACCGCGCCTATATTCTTGATCAAGGCGAGATCGTGTTTCATGATACCGCGCAGAACCTCTTAAACAATGATGAGATTCAGCAAAAGTATTGTGCCGTTTAGATAACTTTAAATCAGATGCAACCAATGGCCTAATTGGTGCCAAAAACTATCTGGCACCAGAGTCAATAACCAGGTTAGCGTGAGGTAACGGAAAAGCTTGCCAAAAAACATATAAATCAGACATGGTTGCCATGCGAGTCTCAACCATCCCGCCGCAAGACATAAGGGATCACCAAAACCTGGTAGCCATGAGAGCAGCAAAATCTTGGGGCCCCAGGCCTCCAGCCAATCCTTGAGACGAGAATCTTTTGGCTCGCCAACGGATTTCATACTTCTTCGGGCAATGAGACCAAGCCACCAATCGAGCATGCCCCCAAGGGTATTCCCAACAGTAGCCACCACAATTGCAACCCAATAGAGCTGCGGATTTAGCGAGATATACCCAAAAAGTATGGGCTCTGAACCAACTGGAAGGAGTGTTGCCGAAACAAAGGAGCTGATAAATACTGCTGGCAAACCCACTGAGGGCATACCAAACAGGTACATTCGATAGGATGTATTTTTCTCTGAGCAGCATAGTTTTTTCTCAAAAATAGTGTGTCAATCATACATACGTGTAATTAAAATCAAATTGAGCTACCTAGGGTAGACCTCATCCCCCCCCTATCTTTCATTTTGGTTGTCCGCCCCTGGGGCCACTAAACTCTAATCCAGCATTTAGTTAAAGAAACTGACTTTATTTTGACTTGAATAATGCAATTAGGTGGGATGAAAGGTGGGATAGCATTATGCTACTTAATAAAATTCAATTGAATCAATAGCTTGTAGATACTATTGGCGGAGAGGGAGGGATTCGAACCCTCGGTACCTTTGACAGTACGCCTGATTT
>DAISKI010000032.1:0-12722 GCA_036821065.1 Polynucleobacter sp.
TTTGGGAACATTGCGTCAAGTCCTATTTGCAAACATCTGCGATTACAGATGTATCGGAGGTAACCTTTGAACATTGGCGCGTTCAATCCGAGTACCCCACGAGGCATCGTATCTTCTGCATATCGATACTCTAATTCGACTGCTTTTTCAAAGATCGATTTGATCTCATCTTTGAACGCGGAAGTCCATAACTGCGGGTTCTCCAGCTTGATTTGATTAATCAAATCAATACCAAAATTGCAGTGCATTGACTCGTCGCGCAAGATATATTGATACTGCTCAGCAGCGCCCGTCATTTTGTTTTGGCGACCCATTGCAAGTATTTGCGTAAAACCAACATAAAAGAACAAACCTTCCATTACGCAAGCAAAAACAATCAGCGAACGAAGTAATTTTTGGTCGTTTTCTAAGGTGCCGGTCTTAAAGTTTGGATCCGTTAAGACATCAATGAAGGGGATTAAGAACTCATCCTTGGCGCGAATTGAATCAATTTCGTGATACGCATTGAAGATTTCGCTCTGATCTAAGCCCAAAGATTCGACAATATATTGGTAGGCGTGGGTATGAATAGCTTCTTCAAAAGCCTGACGCAATAGGTACTGACGACATTCTGGAGCGGTAATGTGGCGATAAGTACCCAAAACAATATTATTTGCTGCCAAAGAATCCGCGGTTGTAAAGAAACCCAGATTACGCTTAATGATGCGACGCTCATCTTCTGTCAGACCATTAGGATCCTTCCAAAGCGCGATATCGCGGTTCATATTGATCTCTTGTGGCATCCAGTGGTTTGCGCAACCAGCCAAATACTTTTCCCAAGCCCACTTATATTTAAATGGAACCAACTGATTAACGTCAGTCTTCGCATTAATAACCCGCTTGTCTGCGGCATTAACGCGCAGTGAGGCGCCGCCGGCTAATGGCGCTACCTGTGCTGGTGCAACTTGCTGCGGTGCGATAGCAACTTGGTCTGGCTGTGGGCGCTGTACTTCAGCTACTGCAGGCTGCGGGGCAATACCGGCTTTTGCAAGTGCTGGTGCAACTTCCTCTTCCCAATTCAACATAATTTTCTCCTCAATTCTTTACTTGTCAGTCAATCAGCAAATGGCTTATTGACATGCTTCACATTCTTCAAAACCAGCATCACCTGGACGCATTGTGCAAACCGGGCCATCAGCCTCTACTGCGCCAGCAGCAGTAGCTGCGGCCGCATCGGTTCCATTAACGCCACCGCCACTCGAAACTGAGTTGAGTTGGCCACTAGCAACAGTAGATTTCTCAACGTGGGTAGCGGCCATCGTACGGAGGTAATAGGTTGTCTTCAAACCACGCAACCAGGCTAACTTGTAGGTATCATCCAATTTCTTACCAGATGCGCCGCCCATATAGATATTCAGAGACTGGGCTTGGTCAATCCATTTCTGACGACGGGATGCAGCCTCAACCAACCAGCTTGGCTCAACTTCAAAAGCGGTTGCGTACAAATCACGCAAATCTTGTGGAATACGATCAATTTTGGACAATGTGCCATCGAAATACTTCAAATCGGCAATCATCACCTCATCCCATAAACCACGGTCTTTCAAATCGCGAACTAAGTACTCGTTTACAACCGTAAATTCACCGGAAAGATTCGACTTAACAAACAAGTTCTGGAATGTAGGTTCGATACAAGCTGAAACGCCAATAATGTTTGAAATGGTTGCGGTTGGGGCAATTGCTACACAGTTGGAGTTGCGCATACCGTGTTGCTTAATGCGGCTACGCAAGCTATCCCAATTCATCTGGGAGGAACCATCCACCTCAACATATCCACCACGCTCTTGCGCTAACAAAGCAACAGAGTCCTGTGGAAGGATGCCGCGATCCCACAAAGAGCCTTTGTAGGTGCTATAGGTGCCGCGCTCTTCTGCCAATTCGCTAGAGGCAAGGTAAGCGTAGTAGCAAACTGCTTCCATGGATGAATCGGCAAACTTTACAGCCTCTTCGCTAGCGTAAGGAATACGCTGCATATGCAAGCAATCCTGGAAGCCCATAATGCCCAAACCAACTGGACGATGCTTCAAATTGGAGTTACGTGCCTTGGCTACTGCGTAGTAGTTAATGTCAATCACGTTATCCAACATCCGCATCGCGGTGCGTACGGTGTTACGCAATTTCTCGTGATCCAAAATCATCTTGCCGGATGCATCGGTTGTCATATGAGCAGTTAAGTTCACAGAACCGAGGTTACAAACTGCAATTTCAGTCTCGTTGGTATTGAGGGTGATCTCGGTACATAAATTGGATGAGTGAACCACGCCAATATGTTGCTGTGGACTGCGAATGTTACAAGGATCTTTAAATGTAATCCAAGGGTGGCCAGTTTCAAACAACATGCCGAGCATCTTGCGCCATAACTGTTGAGCAGGAATTCTACGGAATGGTTTGATCTCGCCCGCATCGGCTTTCTTTTCATAGGCGACATACGCCTCTTCAAATGCCTTACCGAACTTGTCATGCAAATCAGGTGTAGTAGATGGGGAGAATAAAGTCCAGTCACCGTTTTCCATTACACGCTTCATGAACAGATCTGGAATCCAGTTCGATGTGTTCATGTCATGGGTGCGACGACGATCATCACCAGTGTTCTTGCGTAACTCCAAGAACTCTTCAATATCTAAGTGCCAGGTTTCGAGATAAGCACACACTGCGCCCTTACGCTTACCACCCTGATTAACTGCAACCGCTGTATCGTTCACTACCTTCAGGAATGGCACAACACCCTGTGATTTACCATTGGTACCCTTGATGTGACTACCGAGCGCACGAACATTAGTCCAGTCATTACCTAGACCACCAGCAAACTTAGACAGCAATGCGTTCTCTTTCAAAGCCTCATAGATGCCATCCAAATCATCGTCAACCGTAGTCAAGTAGCAACTCGAGAGTTGTGGACGGGTTGTAGCTGAGTTGAACAAGGTTGGCGTGCTGGACATGAAATCGAATGTAGAGAGAATTTCATAGAACTCAATCGCACGACGCTCGCGATCCATCTCATTGAGAGCCAAGCCCATTGCAACCCGCATAAAGAATGCTTGTGGCATTTCAATACGACGATCTTCAATGTGCAAGAAATAGCGGTCATACAAAGTTTGCAAACCGAGGTAATTAAATTGCAAGTCGCGATTTGCATTCAAAGCTGCAGCCAGTCTTGGTAAATCATATTCACGCATGCGTGGATCTAGCAATTCAGCAGCAATACCCTCGTTGATGAACTTCGCAAAGTAGGTACTGTACTCAGCTTGTGTATCGCCTTGCAATACTTCGCGACCTAAGATTTCTTTACGGATCACATGCATCAAAATTCGTGCTGTCACTTGACTATAAGCTGGATCTTTTTCAATCAAAGTACGTGAGGCCAAAATCGCAGAGTCGTACACCTGGGCCATTGGCACGCCATCATAAAGATTCTTGATGGTTTCAGTAATGATGGGTGTGGCATCGATGTGATTACCGAGACCTTCGCAAGCCGCCTCAATGACAGTGCGTAGAGCAGCCATGTCCAACCACTTCTCTACACCGTTGTCAGTAACTTTGATACCAGATTCGCCTGCTTGAGTAGCTGCTTGTGTTTCTTGAGCGCTGCCTTGTTGCGCAGCACGCTCTTGATTACGCTTTTCACGATAGAGCACGTAAGCGCGAGCGACGTTGTGCTCACCGCTGCGCATCAATGCCAATTCCACTTGATCTTGGATATCTTCAATATGGAAAGTACCGCCGTTGGGACGACTACGCAATAAGGCACGCACTACCGCATGGGTCAATTGCTCAACCTGTTCACGCACACGAGCAGATGCAGCGCCCTGACCCCCATTGACGGCCAAGAAAGCTTTAGTTACGGCAATCGCAATCTTTGATGGCTCAAAAGCAACCACCGAACCATTGCGGCGAATGATTTTGTAGTCAGAAAGCTGGGTTGCCTGCGCTCCACCAACCCCACCAGCCACAAAGCCAGCAGAAGGAGCCTGACTTACTAGACCACCAGGGTTCAAGCCCTGATTGGCTACCCCAGATTGTTGGTCAGCGGTTTGTGGATTCGCGTATGTCATGTTTTTCCTACTTATATATAGTTATTGGGGTAAAAAGTCTTTAAATACAAAGGGCTATTGTCTACTGTAAACACTACATCTAGTGTTTTTTTATTCATTTGATACTAAGTATAGGGAAATATTTCTAGTTTAGTAAGGCTTTTATTACAAATTTGAGTAAGTATTTTTCCTAATACTTGGCACCAATTTGACTCATTTTTATCCTGAAATATTTGAGCCCTTTTCAATGGGGCTAGAGAAGTGAGTAGATCCTCACATCAGACTTTTTGACTAGCGAGATTCAAACCCAAAAGGGAAATTTTTCTCAGGGATGAGTGTTGTTTTCTGCAACTTTGTCCAGTCGAAAAATTTTCCAGGGTCCATTTTTCGTTGTGGGGCAATATCACTGTGTCCTGCAAATTGCAGATTCGGAAATTCTTTCTGAATGTTTTGAATCAAAATACTCAGTTGCTGATATTGAATTTCTTCAAACGAAGAATCGCCATCACCCTCCATTTCGATCCCAATCGAGAAATCATTGCAGCGCTCTCTGCCCAAAAACTCAGAAACACCTGCATGCCATGCCCTCTGCTTGGTGGAGACAAATTGAAAGACTTGACCTTGACGAGAAATTAAAAAGTGGCTGGACACTTTCTGCCCTGCAATTTCTACAAAGTAAGGATGTGCGGATGTATCAAGCGTGTTTTGAAAAAAATCAATAATGTATTGGGTGCTGGTACGCTTCTGAAATTCTCCAGGCGGTAAGCTAATGTGATGAATCACTACCAAGTCCGGAATACATCCATCAGGACGCGCATCCTGATTTGGTGAGGGGCGCCATAAGGCAGAACCAAGCCAGCCATCATCGTCTAGAGCCTGCAGATGCTGAGTTGAGCAATAAAAACGCCCCTCCTGTTTAATTGCCTCTGATTGTGGAAGATGCACACGGCAAAGTTGACACTGCACTATTGTCTGAGGCGGCACACTCTGCTTCAGGGTCTGGGCCTCAGCTTGAGCATGCTGGGTCTGCGCAGCTCGCTCTTTGCCTTTAAACCAATAGTAGAAATAAGCGGCGCCCAGCAATAAGAGTAGCCACTTAATCAAGTTCACACCTTATGAAGAATGACTTCCAAAACAAAGCGGCTTCCTACATAGGCAAATAGTAAGGCTGTGTAAGCACTCAAAACCCAGCGGACTGCTGTTCTTCCTCGCAATCCGACTCTCCAGCGCGCTACTAAGAGACCGCCAAATAAAAACCATGAGATCAAAGCAAAGATTGTTTTATGGTCAAACACCAAAGGCCTGCCGAACAAGGTTTGCGAAAAGAAGAGCCCTGAAAAGACGGTCAGACTCAAGAGCGCGAAGCCAACATACAGCAGACTAAATAAAAGACTTTCCATTGTCAGCAATGGTGGCAAATCCTCTAACCAATGGGCCAAAAATCCATTAGGCCGAATGCTGAGTTGTCTATGCAAGGCTCGATCCTGAATACTCATCAACATGGCATGCATTGCCGCTAAGCTCAAAAGACCAACAGACAAGGTCGCAACAATAAAGTGCCCCTTGAACCAAGGGTCAGATACTGCATCTGGAGAAATCAGAACGCCTGGGAAAAGTCCTGGCAACACTGAGCAAACCATCGCAAAAATTAAGGCCATCCAACACAAACTGACGATCGGTAAAAACCAGGACTGGAACCAATAAAAAGCGAGGCCTGCCCACGCAACCAGTGAAAGGTCCTGAGCAAAGCCAAAAACGAAGCCTTTGTCCGTAAAAACTGAGTCATGCAGCTGAATACCGTGAATGATCAAGATAAAAAAGATACCGATGCGCACCAGCCCAGTAAAGAATGGAGATTGCGCTAAAGCCTGCGAACTTAGGGTCAAAAAGACTAAAAGCAGCAGATAAAGGGCTGGGGTAAGCCAGCTGTAACTGAGGTAACCTAAAATGTCCATCTTGAAAGTCTAATCCATAAATGCTAGAGAACCTGACCGATCGCCTATCTCGTGTTGTGAAAACAATGCGGGGGGAAGCCCGCCTGACCGAAAGCAATACCGCAGAGATGCTTCGGGAAATCCGTTTAGCTCTATTAGAGGCAGACGTGGCCCTTCCGGTCGTTAAAACGCTTCTCGAACAAATTAAATTTAAAGCCCTTGGGGAAGAAGTGGTCGGCAGTCTTAGTCCTGGACAGGCTTTAGTTGGTGTTGTCCAACGAGAACTGGCCCAGGTAATGGCTGGAGATGGCTCACAGAGCGGCGAAATCAATTTAGCCACTCAACCCCCTGCAGTCATCCTCATGGCTGGCTTACAAGGCGCTGGTAAAACCACCTCGGTTGGCAAGCTTGCCAAATGGCTACAAGAAAAAAAGAAAAAGAAAGTACTCACCGTCTCATGCGACGTGTACCGTCCCGCTGCGATAGAACAGCTCGCTACCGTTAGCAAACAAGTTGGTGCCGAGTGCTTTCCGAGTAGCGTCGATCAAAAACCCGCTGCTATTGCGCTTGCAGCCCTGGATTGGGCACGACGCCACTACTTTGATATCTTGCTGGTAGACACTGCTGGCCGACTGGGTATCGACGAGGTACTCATGCAAGAGATTCAAGACCTGCATAACAAACTGAGTCCGATAGAGACTTTATTTGTTATTGATGCCATGCTGGGTCAGGATGCAATTAATACTGCTAAAGCCTTTCATGATGCTCTCCCGCTCACTGGCGTGATTCTCACTAAGCTGGATGGTGATTCACGTGGAGGTGCTGCGCTCTCCGTTCGTCAAGTAACCGGTGTGCCGCTCAAGTTCGTTGGTACTGCTGAAAAAATGGATGGGCTCGAGGCATTCGATGCCGAGCGCATGGCAAACCGTATTCTGGGAATGGGCGATATCCTTGCACTCGTAGAACAAGCCCAACAAAATGTAGATGTTGCTAAAGCAGAAAAGTTAGCAACAAAAATTTCTAAAGGGGGGTTTGACCTTGGAGACTTCCGAGATCAAATTTCTCAAATGCAGCAAATGGGCGGTATGGCCAGCCTGATGGATAAGCTCCCAAGTCATATGGCTCAAGCAGCGAGCAAAGCCAATCTGGGTCAAGCTGACAAACAAATTGTTCGGATGCGCGGCATCATCGATAGCATGACACCAAAGGAACGCAGTAAGCCTGAGCTACTCAAGGCTAGTCGCAAACGGCGTATTGCTGCAGGAGCAGGAGTTGAGGTGCAAGAGGTCAATCGCTTACTCGCACAATTTGAACAAATGCAAACCATGATGAAGCAGTTCAAAGGTGGAAAGATGGCGCGTGCCATGGCAGGCATGGCTGCCAAAGGGGCCGCTAAGGGTATCGGCGGCTTATTTAAAAAGTAATTAAGAGACGAGCTGCTTTGCTGCATTCACAGCAGCAATTACTTTATCTTTGATTTCTGCAATCGGAATATTTTGGGACTCTGCATCAGTACGCCCTTTAAATTCCACCAGCGAATCTGCTAAGCCACGCTCACCAATCACTACTCTAAATGGTGCACCAATCAGCTCCCAATCAGCAAACATCGCACCTGGGCGCTCACCACGATCATCAAGCACCACATCAATTCCAGCGGCAAGTAATTGCCCATGTAATTGATCGGCGGCGGCCTTTACCGTTTCAGACTTATCGTAATTCATAGGACAAATCACCACTTCAAATGGTGCCATCGAAATAGGCCAAATAATTCCGCGCTCATCATGCCCTTGCTCAATGGCAGCACCTAAGAGCCGCGTTACACCAATACCGTAA
Organism: Polynucleobacter sp.; assembly: GCA_036821065.1. Lineage (GTDB taxonomy): Bacteria > Pseudomonadota > Gammaproteobacteria > Burkholderiales > Burkholderiaceae > Polynucleobacter. Next base: position 7,838 of record DAISKI010000032.1, read on the forward strand.
CAGCCCATCACCATCGGCTGTGACTTTCCTTGTTGATCTAGATAAGAACAACCCATTGCTTCTGAGTATCGCGTTCCTAATTGAAAAACATGTCCAACTTCAATGCCACGACAGATATCAACTACCCCTTTTCCGTCAGGCGATGGATCCCCAATCACCGCATTGCGAAGATCCATAACTAAAGGCTCAGGTAAATCGCGGCCCCAGTTCACACCATTTAAGTGATGACCCGCTAGATTTGCTCCACAAACAAAGTCAGACATGTTGGCAACAGTACGGTCTGCCACTACTGTGACATTAGCAGCAAGACCTACTGGGCCTAAATATCCAGCTGGCGCATTACAAGCCTGTTTAATCTCTGCTTCAGTTGCAAAACGCGACTCTGCCATACCTGGAACCTTGCTGGCCTTGACTTCATTTAGCTCATGATCACCACGTAGTAACAACATGAATAATTTAGCCGGCCCTTTTTCTTGATCGACTGCAAACAAGAGTGACTTGACCGTTGTCTCAAGCGGAATACTTAAGAAATTTGCTACCTCTGCACAGTTTGTTTGGGTTGGAGTCGCAATTTTTTGCATTGGCTGCTGAGGAGCTGCTCGACTTACAATCAACGATAGAGACTCTGCAGCCTCTAAATTTGCTGCGTAATCCGAACTTGGACAGTAGACGATAGCATCCTCACCCGTATCTGCAATTACATGAAACTCTTGGCTACCCGATCCGCCAATAGCCCCATTGTCTGCAGTAACAGCACGGAACTTTAGCCCCATTCTCTGAAAGATTTTTGTATAAGCATCAAACATGATTTGATAGGATTTTTTTAACCCCTCAACATCACGATCAAAGGAATAGGCATCTTTCATACTGAACTCGCGCCCACGCATAATCCCAAATCGAGGACGTCGTTCATCGCGGAATTTAGTTTGAATCTGATAAAAGTTAACCGGTAACTGTTTGTAGCTCTTGATCTCGTTTCGCGCTAGATCAGTGATTACCTCTTCTGAGGTTGGCTGAATTAAAAAATCACGTTCATGGCGATCTTTAATGCGCAGTAATTCTGGGCCCATTTTTTCCCAGCGCCCAGTTTCTTGCCAAAGTTCAGCAGGCTGAATCATAGGCATTAATAATTCAATAGCCCCTGCCCGATTCATTTCTTCACGAATGATGTTTTCTACCTTACGAATCACCTTTAAACCTAAAGGGAGGTAGTTGTAGATGCCAGCACTTAGCTTGCGAATGAGTCCTGCACGCACCATGAGCTTATGCGAAACCACCTCGGCGTCAGAGGGGGCTTCTTTTAGCGTTGCGAGAAATGATTGTGAGGCTTTCATGTATGGATATAATCAAATCGTTGATTTTAAAGGATTTGGGGCACGATCATGCTTGACCGTGAAGGATATAGAGCCAATGTTGGCATTGTCCTCCTCAATAGCCATAACGAGGTTTTCTGGGGAAAACGCGTTGGGCAGCATTCGTGGCAGTTTCCGCAGGGCGGAATTCAGCATGGTGAGAGTCCAGAACAAGCCATGTACCGCGAATTGCATGAGGAGGTCGGCTTACTGCCTGAGCACGTCCAAATTATTGGGCGCACTCGGGATTGGCTACGCTATGACGTCCCAGAAGAGTATTTACGCCGGCAGCACCCTACTCGAGTCCACCGCGCTGCCTATCGGGGGCAAAAACAAATCTGGTTTCTGTTACGTTTAGTAGGGCTTGATAGCGATATTCATTTAAGAGCATCGGAGCACCCTGAATTTGATGCTTGGCGCTGGGTTCCTTTTTGGATTGAACTCAATTCTGTTATTGAATTCAAACGCGAGGTTTATCAACTTGCACTCTCTGAACTCGCTCGCTATCTCAGCCGTGGTATCAAAATGCAGGAACTGGTCTGGGGATCCCCTCTTGATCTCATGCAATCTTTTTATCCCAAAGAAGGATCTGTCAAAGATGCAAAAGAGGGTAAATACTCGAATGATTAAATCTTTTCAAAAATCTCGCTCATATGCCCTAAGTGCGCTGATTTGCGGACTCTTAACTGCTTGCGGCGGCGATCCTATGGTGAGCGGCTTGGATCCTTTTGCACCAAGTGTATTTAAGGAGGGGTCAACAACGATGCCTCTAAATCCCCCCAATTCAGAAAAGCTTCAATCTTTTTATGTTTCCCCCACCACCATTTTTAAGTTTTCAATTGATACCAGTTCAATTTTGATTGGTGCAGATGGAGTAACACGCTATATCGTTGTGATCACGAATCCAAGTGGCGACCAACAAGCGCAGTATGAGGGGATTCGTTGTGACTCTTACCAATGGCGCCTTTATGGCTCCTATGAGTCTGGGGTATGGCGACCAAATCCTTTGAGTCAATGGAACTACATTAAATTGCATGTACCAAATCGCTATCAAGCGGCTTTAGCTCAAGGGGCTTTGTGCGACTTTAGTTCCCAAGAAAAAAGTCTCAAAACCGTTCTGAAATCCCTTAATCCAGAGAAATTTACTGGCGGAACTCAACCAACCAATTCTTTTGGCGTGATGGGTAATTAAAAATTAGTTGGCAGTTAAGCAAGTGCCGATACTTTCGCCTGCCAAAAGGCGCGTCAAAATATCTCGCTCTTTGCCAGATGCAATGATGGTGGAGGTTCTTGTTTGGGCTGCTACTTTCGCTGCAAGTACTTTAGTTAACATTCCGCCCTTACTCAGCTGACTAGCCGCGCCGCCTGCCATCTTTTCTAAGGCAGGGTCTCCAGCAATACCAGTAAGCACTAAGCTTGCACTGGAATCACGGCGTGGATCAGCAGTATATAAACCGCCCTGGTCCGTAAGGATGATTAGAAGATCAGCGTCAATTAAATTACTCACCAATGCCGCTAAGTTATCGTTGTCACCAAATTTAATTTCATCGGTTACCACGGTGTCATTCTCATTAATAATCGGAATGACGCCCAGTTTCAATAGGGTTTCTAGAGTCGCTTTAGCGTTGGCATTGCGATCATCGTTCGCCAAGTCTGCATTCGTTAATAGAATTTGTGCACTACGTAAATTGAAACGCGCAAAGCAGGTTTCATATCCCTGAACTAAGCCCATTTGCCCAACCGCTGCAGCAGCCTGTAGCTGATGAATTTCTGTTGGTCGAGTAGTCCATCCTAAGCGCTGCATACCTTCAGCAATCGCGCCAGAACTCACCATCAAGACCTGATGCCCTGCTTTTAAGAGTGAGGCGATTTGCTCAGCCCACATTGCAATTGCTGCATGATCTAAGCCCTCACCATTATTGGTGACTAGACTAGAGCCTACTTTGATAACGATACGTTTTGATTGTTTGCTATTCATATACGGCAATACTTTAATCTGGACTCTTATCTTCTACTTGATAACGTGGATCTGCAGCACGTTCATCTTCCTCATCGCGATTACGACGAACGGAATCTAAATAATCTTGCAAGGCATAACACAGCTTATCGCAACCCAAGCCGGTTAACGCAGAGATTTCAAAAACAGGGCCGTCCCACTTAAATTTTTTCACAAAATGAGCAACTGCCTTAGCCCGATCTTCCTCGGGAATCATGTCTACTTTATTAAGCACCAGCCAACGGGGTTTTTCAACCAAGGCTTCATCATATTTACGTAACTCGTTAACGATTGCCTTCGCATCTGCAACGGGATCGATATTTTCGTCAAAGGGGGCAAGATCTACGAGATGTAACAAGACACCAGTGCGCTGAAGATGACGCAAGAAGCGATGGCCCAAGCCAGCACCTTCCGCAGCACCCTCGATTAAGCCTGGAATATCGGCAATCACAAAGCTTCGCTCGCTACCAACACGCACTACGCCCAGATTAGGGTGCAAAGTAGTAAATGGATAGTCTGCAATTTTAGGACGCGCATTGGAGACGGCAGTAATCAAGGTAGATTTGCCTGCGTTCGGCATACCCAATAAGCCCACATCAGCCAAGACTTTAAGCTCAAGCTTGAGTTTGCGACGTTCCCCTGGCTTACCATTTGTCTTCTGCCGAGGTGCACGATTGGTACTACTCTTGAAGTGAATATTGCCCCAACCACCAACGCCACCCTGAGCTAAACATAATCGCTCCCCATGGGTAGTGAGGTCAGCGATAGGTTCGCCTGTCTCATAATCGGCAATGATTGTGCCAACTGGCATACGTAATTCAATATCGTCACCCGCGCGGCCGTAACAATCTGCACCACGACCTGGCTCTCCATTTTTTGCAGTATGGGTTTTGGCGTATCGGTAATCAATCAAAGTGTTGATGTTGCGATCCGCAATTGCCCAGACGCTTCCACCTTTACCGCCGTCGCCACCATCAGGGCCACCGAACTCAATAAATTTTTCACGACGCATAGATGCACTGCCGGCACCACCTTGGCCAGCGATTACTTCGATACGTGCTTCGTCTATAAATTTCATGAATAAAAAAGGCCTCGCTTAGCGAGGCCTGTTCCTAAGAGTTAAATTCGGAATCAATCTGAATTAAAACGTGTCTCAGTCAGGCGCCTTTATGAACGAGGCAACACTGAGACCTGGGCCTTCTTCAAAGCACCCTTCACGCCAAACTCAACTTGTCCATCAACTAAGGCGAACAAAGTGTGGTCTTTACCAATGCCAACGTTAACGCCAGGATGAACCTTGGTGCCGCGTTGACGAATGATGATGCTGCCAGCATTAATCTGCTCGCCGCCAAATACCTTAACGCCTAAGCGTTTCGATTCTGAGTCACGGCCGTTTCGTGTCGAGCCGCCGCCTTTTTTCTGTGCCATATCTTTCTCCTGCTATTCCCGCCTAATTAGGCTTTGATCGTGTTAATCAGAATCTCAGTGAAATTCTGACGATGGCCTTGGTGCTTTTGATAATGCTTGCGACGGCGCA
>DAISKI010000033.1:0-2921 GCA_036821065.1 Polynucleobacter sp.
CTGAGTGCCCAGTCTTATTGGCAAATGGCAATCTGATTGCTCAAGAAAAGCTACCAAATGGTTGGCACAGCGCAACCTGGGAGGATCCTTTTCCAAAACCATCTTACTTATTTGCGCTAGTGGCGGGTAAGCTGGAATGTATTGAAGAGACGATCACCACCAGTAGTGGTGCGAAGAAGTTATTGCAGATCTGGGTAGAGCCCCATGATCTTCCAAAAACACGACATGCGATGGACTCTCTCATCGCCTCTATTCATTGGGATGAAAAGCGCTTTGGTCTGGAATTAGATCTTGAGCGTTTCATGATTGTGGCGGTGAGTGATTTCAATATGGGGGCGATGGAGAATAAAGGACTCAATATCTTCAATACCAAGTTTGTCCTTGCCCAACCCGAAACTGCAACCGATATCGATTTCGCCAATATTGAAAGTGTTGTTGCTCACGAATATTTTCATAACTGGACTGGCAATCGTGTGACTTGTCGTGATTGGTTTCAACTTTCTCTGAAAGAAGGGTTAACTGTCTTTCGCGATCAAGAGTTCTCGGCTGATCAAATGGGTAGCGATTCGGGTAAAGCGGTTAAGCGTATTGAGGATGTGCGTTTACTTCGCCAAATTCAGTTTCCAGAAGATGCCGGCCCTATGGCCCATCCGATTCGTCCCGATGAGTATCAGGAAATTAATAATTTCTATACCGTCACTGTGTATGAGAAGGGCGCTGAAGTTGTTCGGATGTATCAGACCTTATTTGGTAAAGAAGGCTTTCGAAAAGGAATGGATCTCTATTTCCAGCGCCACGATGGTCAAGCAGTCACTTGCGATGATTTTCTAGCGGCAATGGCCGATGCAAATCAGCGCGACCTTAGTCAGTTTAAAAACTGGTACAGCCAAGCCGGAACCCCGCATGTCAAGGTCGAAGAGCGATATGACTCTGAGAAAAAGCAATACCACTTAAATCTCTCGCAAAGTTGTGCTGCTACCCCCGACCAGCCCGAGAAAAAGCCGTTTCATATCCCTTTGAAGATGCGCCTTATTAGCCAGCAGGGTGATCAAGCAGAGATCCTCCTCGAATTAACCCAAGCGCAACAATCTTGGACCTTTGATGGAATTAATGAGCGGCCTGTCTTGTCAATTAATCGAAATTTCTCAGCCCCAATCCAATTAGACTTTGATCAGAGTCAGGATGATTTGTTGACATTGTTCTCGCGCGATGATGATCCTTTTAATCGCTGGGAGGCTGGTCAAAAATTAGCGATGCAAATGATTTTAGAAAATCGTCTGCCTAACCAAAAACTGATAGAAGCTTATCGCGAGCTCTTACTTGACCCCAATTTAGATCCTGCTTTCAAAGAACTTGCGTTGACCTTACCTGCGGAGAGCTATCTCTACGAACAAGGTCACGATGTTGATCCCCAAAAGATCTATCAAGCTCGCTGCGCATTCCGTCATGCGATTGCTATAGCGCTGCGTTTAGAGTTTGCAGCGATCTATCAGCAAATGCAAACCCCAGGACCTTTTAAGTCTGATGGTGTAACGGCTGGTAAGCGGGGCCTGAAAAACTTTGCGCTCAATATGTTGCTTGAGGCGGATGTGGATATTTGGGCACCAATGGCAGTCAATCAATATCAGACAGCCGACAATATGAGTGATCGCTATGCAGCCCTAGCTTGCTTGGTGAATCATGATGCTAAACCAGCCAAATCCTGTTTGGCCGATTTTTATGAGCGCTTTAAAGACGACCCTCTAGTCATTGACAAATGGTTTGCATTACAAGCCATGCGTCCACCTTTAGAAAGCGCTGGGTCTACCTTGAACGAGGTGCGATATCTGCAACAGCACGCGGCATTTAAGCTCAATAACCCGAATCGGGTGCGTAGCTTGTTTCATGCTTTTTGCATGAGCAATCCAGCCAGTTTTCATCAGGCTGATGGCAGTGCCTATAGCTTTTGGGCAGAGAGTGTTTTGGCTTTAGATCCCGTAAACCCCCAAGTGGCGGCCCGGCTTGCGAGAGCGCTAGACCGTTGGCGTTTGTTTGCAGAGCCCTATCGCAGCAAAATGCATGCTGCGCTGGAGCGAGTCGCCCAATGTAATACTCTCTCATCTGATGTGAGAGAAGTGATTACCAAGGCTTTGGGTAACTGAATACTAATGTGATTTATTCACAAAACCAACTTTGAGTTTAGTTGCTAGTGCCCCTAGTTTTTTATCTAGAGTCCATAACTGGGCGTTTTCAGATAAAAGGGTTGATGCAAGTAAAGAGATATCAATTGCCCCACAACCTGTATCGAATAGTTTGTATTCTTCAATGAAATACAAAATCTCCTCAGTTCCAGCGACAGCTGCTTGACGTAAAAATCCCATTTGTTCAATAGTTTTCGCTCGCGGGCTAGGCGGGGTGCCGCAAGCAATTTCTAAAACGACTAATGGGTGACAAATAACCCGATCATTAATTAGTAATGATTCCAATAGGGAGTTATTTTTTCTGAAATGTTGTATCCATATCGACGTATCGGCTAGCACGAAACTCATGATTATTTTTCGGCCCCTGGTTTTCTACGAGGAATATCTTTCATTTGAGTACTTTTACCCCCCAGAGCAGCAAGGCGCTTTGCTACCTGAACCCTGACGAATACCTGTAAAGCTTCTCGAAATAGATCCGATTTATCAATGCTAGGGTCGGCCAGCTCTAGGACCCTTTGATAAAGGGCATCATCAATGGTTACGGTGGTGCGCATGTTTTCATCCTCATCAAATTTGATGTATATTAGCATCAAATTTAGCATCAATCAAGCAAGGTGCATTTTCCTAAAAACTGAGTTTCCTAATCCAGAAAAGGGCAAAATAGAGTACATAAATCAATTTGCTTTATTTCGGAGAATTTTCTTTTGAGCACCCATATTCATTTAGAGCAGTACCTCAAAA
>DAISKI010000033.1:3021-12017 GCA_036821065.1 Polynucleobacter sp.
ATTTCGGAGAATTTTCTTTTGAGCACCCATATTCATTTAGAGCAGTACCTCAAAACCGCTAAGCCAAAAGGCAGCTCTATTCCTATTGGTTTACAAGATTTATTGCTTGCAGTTGCTAATACTTGCACGGCGCTTAGCAATGAAGTTGCACAAGGCGCCTTAATTGGTTTGCTGGGTTCAGCAGGGACCGGTAATGTGCAAGGTGAGGTTCAACAAAAGTTAGATGTTATCGCTAACGATTTATTGATTGAAGGTGTTCAAGGGTGTAAGGCACTTGCTGGACTGGCTTCAGAAGAAATGGAATTACCGATGCCTGTTCAGGGAACGGGTGACTACTTACTGCTCTTTGACCCTTTGGATGGTTCTTCCAATATTGATGTCAATGTATCGATTGGCACCATTTTCTCAGTTCTAAAAAAACAAAATCCTACTATAGCTTTACAAAATAGTGATTTCCTCCTATCGGGGCGTCATCAAGTTGCTGCGGGTTATATCGTGTATGGTCCACAAACTACGATGGCATTAACTTTAGGTGATGGCGTAGTAATGTTTACTTTAGATAAGACGATCGGTCAGTTCATCTTGATTAAAGATCGGGTGGAGATTTCACCCGCGACGAAAGAATTTGCGATCAATATGTCCAATATGCGTCATTGGGCTGAGCCTGTGCGACGTTATGTGCAGGAATGTCTTGAAGGCGCCACTGGCGTGCGAAAAAAGGATTTCAATATGCGCTGGATTGCCTCAATGGTGGCTGATGTCCACCGTGTTTTATCTCGTGGCGGTGTCTTTATGTATCCCTGGGATCAACGTGAGCCTAACAAGCCAGGTAAGTTGCGCCTGATGTATGAAGCGAATCCAATGAGTTTTTTAGTAGAGCAAGCTGGTGGTGCATCGACTAATGGCAAACAGGTGATTATGGATATTGAGCCTCAGGATTTACACGAGCGTGTCTCCGTCATGCTGGGCTCTAAGGAAGAAATCGAGAGACTACAGGACTATCACGCCTGAACTTTTTGCTGAAGGTAGGCGAGCGATTCTTCGACTTGGTCGATCAGAATTAGGCAGATATCACCCGCCTCTAGATCATTCAAAGCAGTATCGATTGCCAAGAACTCACCATAAATTTCTTTGACTTGTTTAGCTTTCTTGGCGCCTGATAAACCATCTTGTAATAACTTCATGACTTCACCATCGGCTCTGCCACGCTGACATTGATCTTCATAAAGAATCACATTGTCAAAATGGTTGCCCAAAATACGGGTGAGATCCCGAATGTCCTCATCGCGTCGATCGCCTGCACCACTAATAACTACATGACTCTTCTTTGGTTTCATGGCCTCGATGGCATTCGCTAGGGCACGCATCGCATCGGGGTTGTGACCATAGTCTGCAATGACGGTAGCACCGCGATACTGAAATTGATTGAAGCGACCAGGAACCGCGTTGGCCGAACTTTCAAAACTATTGAGGCCGCGGGCAATTTTCTCAGCATCTAGGCCAAGCACCCAAGCGGCACCAATTGCAGCCATCGTGTTCTCAATTTGGAAGCCAAGCACGCCATTTTGAGTTAACGGAATTTCACTTACAGGGAAGCGATAAACCACTCGTGAGCCTTTAGAGGCAACAATATAACTACCATCAAAGAAAATAACTTTTTTGTTTTTAGCACGATGCGCAGCAATAACAGGGTGGTGCTGATTTTGGGCAAAGAAGACAACACGTCCTTTGCAAATATCACCCATTTTGGCAACAATAGGATCGGCAGCGTTTAAGACGGCTGCTCCAGTAGCTGCTACATTCTGAACCACCACCCGCTTCAAAATGGCTAAGTCTTCTACGCTTGAAATAAAGTTCAAGCCAAGATGGTCGCCTTCACCGATATTAGTAACCACCGCTACTTCACAGCAATCAAAGCCAAGCCCTTCGCGTAACATACCGCCGCGGGCAGTTTCTAGAACAGCAGCATCGACATCAGGGTGCATGAGGACATTGCGGGCGCTCTTGGGACCGCTGCAATCGCCGGAGTCAATTAAGCGCTGATTGACGTAGACGCCATCCGTCGTGGTCATACCTACTCTTAGGCCAGTTTCGTTCAGAAGGTGAGCAATTAAGCGAACGGTTGTAGTTTTGCCATTCGTTCCAGTGACGGCAACAACCGGAATGCGACCATCTTCACCTTGGGGGAACATCGTATCCACAATATATTCCCCAACTGGACGACTTTTGCCATACGAGGGTTTGAGGTGCATACGTAGCCCGGGCGCAGCATTGACTTCAACGATGCCACCACCTTGTGCTTCTAAAGGTTTGTAAATTTCTTCACATAAGATATCGACACCTGCAATATCGAGGCCAATCATTTTTGCGGCAGCAATTGCGCTTGCAGCCACATCGGGGTGCACGTCGTCAGTCACATCGGTTGCAGTGCCACCAGTGCTGAGGTTGGCGTTATTACGCAAAAGGACGCGCTCTCCCTTTTTGGGGATATAAGCAGGGGTTAGATTGGCGCTAGCTAAGTGCGCTAAGGCAATGTCATCAAACCGAATTTTAGTTAGGGCTGTTGCATGACCATCGCCACGCAGAGGATTTTGATTCTCGATTTCAACCAACTGAGCAACGGTATGACTTCCATCACCAACGACTTGCGCGGGTTCGCGCCGCGCCGCCGCTGCTAGTCGATTACCAACCACCAAAAGACGATAGTCTTGACCCGGCAGGTAACGTTCTACGATAGTTTCATCACCAAAGGCTTGTGTGACTTCAAAGCCAGTACGGATTTCAGCTTCGGTTTGGATGTTGGCAACCACGCCTTTACCTTGATTGCCATCTTTAGGTTTCAGAACTACAGGGCCGCCAATTTTTTGGGCTACACGCCAGGCATCATCTGCTGTTGTAACCACATCTCCAATTGGGACAGAAACGCCAGCAGCTGCTAATAGATTTTTTGTGAGTTCTTTGTCTTGCGCAATCGCCTCAGCAATCGCACTGGTGTCGCTGGTCTCTGCCGCTTGAATACGTTTCTGTTTACTGCCCCAGCCAAACTGCACCATACTGCCTGCGGTCATTCGACGAAATGGAATATTGCGTTGGATTGCAGCATCAACGATTGAACCAGTACTCGGACCGAGACGGACATCCTCATACAGTGCTTCTAACTCTCCTAGAGCGGCTGTCAGATCAAAAGGGCTGTCATTTAGGGTAGCTTGTACTAAGGCAAATGCAAAGTCAAAAGCCATACGGGCAACCAACTCTTCGGTGTACTCCACAACTACTTGATAGACATCCTCTTCAATGGTTTGTACCGTACGACTAAAGGTAACAGGGCAGCCTGCTTGGGATTGAAGTCCTAGGGCGGCATACTCTAAGACGTGCGCCAATGAGAGTACTTCACTTTTACCTCCGCGACGCATATTGCCCAATTGCGGAAAACGGGAGCGAATCTTAGATTCAAACTGGGGAATGAGATCAATTGAGCGCTCCGCAGGTTCGCACGAAACCACTGCTTCAAGAGCAGTGTGACGCGACCATAAATTTGGGCCACGCAGAATGCGGATGCGAGTGATTTCCAATTAAGCCTCGGCAGTATGAAGCATATCGGGTACAAATGTTTCCGTACCAGCTTCAATAACGTTAAACGGAATGCCTAATCCCCAAGCCGCTGCAATTGCAGCACCCAAGTTTTGTGAATGCCACTGTGGATCAATAGCAGCGTGAGAGGGTAAGGGCACAGGAATACTTTTTTGATCATTTAAACCCCATTTTAGGGCGATCTGTTGTTTGCCTACGATTACTGCGCGCCCACCATTCTGTAAGTGGGTGTTGATCAACGCAGAATCAGCATCTTGTGTAAAGAAAATCACTTCACCATCGGATAACTCAGCCATCTTCGCAACCCACTCGTCGTCTGCATTGAGCACAGCAATGCCGGTTGGTAGCACGACATCGACCTGAGTGCGCGTAATGCTAAATACCTGATCTTCATCATAGATCGCGTACTGTGGAAAGTTGGCTTTAGGGTTCATATTTAGAACTACACCAACATGACAGCGATCGTAAGCTAATCCTTCTATCAACATCGAAAGTGAGTTATTTTCAATCACAGCCGCATCCACTGTGCGATTAAGCAGTGTTCTGCGTGCATCTTCCCAATTGGCTGAATCGCTTCTTTGCACTACACGATTACCAAAATACAAACCCTTGCTACAAGCCAAGCCAACATTGACATTGGTGAGGCGTAAGAAATGAGCAATCATTTCGGCTACGGAGGTTTTTCCTTTTTCACCAGTGATACCAACTACAGGAATGCGGAAGTTAGCGCCAGGCGGAAACAGGTGATCAGTAATCGCTTTACCAACAGGTTGAGGACTACCACTAGCAGGCTTCAGATGCATTAATAAGCCTGGGCCAGCATTGACTTCGACAATGGCAGCGCCTTGCTCTTCAAGTGGCTTGCTGATGTCTTGGGCAACCAAATCAACCCCCGCAATCTCAAGGCCAACCACGCGCGCAGCCAAAGCAACTTGGCTGGCTACATCAGGGTGGACTTGATCGGTGACATCAAATGCAACGTTACCATTACTTTGAATGAGAACCTTTTGGTCAAGCGTAGGAATACTAGTACCCGTCAGCTGTTGACGAGCCAGCTCGAGCTCAACGGCAGAGTCAATTCGAACGGGATTAAGAGGGCATTCTTCTGCGGTCCCACGACGGGGATCTGAGTTAATCTGAATCTCAATTAATTCTTTGATTGAATGTTGGTTATCACCAGTGATCCAAACAGTTTCACCTTTAGCTGCAGCAACTACTCGATTGCCGACTACCAATAAACGGTGTTCATCGCCAATGATGTGTTTCTCAACCAGTACTTCGCTACCTTCGTTGATAGCAACTGCATACGCAGCTTCGATCTCACCTTGGGTGTAGAGGTTGATAAAAACACCGCGACCATGATTGCCATCAATAGGTTTAACAACGACAGGTAAACCAATATCTTGAGCAGCTTCCCAAGCATCATCAGGGCTCGTGACCGTCCTGCCTCGTGGGGTAGGAACGCCAGCACTGGCTAGCAGACTCTTGGTTAAATCTTTATCACGTGAAATAGTTTCCGCGATTGCACTGGTTTGATCAGTTTCAGCTGTCCAGATACGACGCTGTTTTGCACCGTAACCGAGTTGGACTAAATTACCTGAGGACAAACGAATTGAAGGTATGCCGCGCTCTTCAGCAGCATTGACGATACATGCCGTACTAGGACCGAGTAATAGGTCATCACTGAGCTCGCGCAAGTTTTTAATAATTGCCTTAACTTCAGCTGCTGGATCTTTGGTATCTTGAACTAAAGCTAAGTAAAGATCACGGGCATATTTGAGAGCGGTTAGGGTAACTTCTTGATTGATTGCGCTAACGATCACTTTGTAAACGCTACGACGATCACCGTCACGCGCCTTACCAAATCCTCCAGGGATACCTGCAAGGTTCTGTAACTCTAAAGTGAGGTGCTCCAAAATGTGTGCCGGCCAAGTGCCTTCTTCAACTCTTTTTAGAAAACCGCCAGGCTCGCCATAGCTGCAGCGATGTTCTTGAAGGCTGGGGAGTGCCTTGACTAAGCGATCGTAGAAACCAGGTATGAGGTTCGAGGGATAGTCCTCTAGATCTCCAATATCAACCCAAACCTCGATCACGGGGTGGTAGGTCCACATATTGGGGCCTCTGAGATGCTTAACGCTCAGAATCTCAATGGATTTATCAAGTAATTGGGGCATTGTGGTGCATGGGACTGGCTTGCGGCTTAGCCTAGTCCGACTGTCTTCCTGTTTCTAGTTTTAATTAAATCCACAAAATCAGCAAAAATAAGCAAAACGGCTTATTTGCATAATTTAACGGCTTTGGGCCCTCTAAAGTTGACAATCTCTATAAATAGAAAAAGCCCACGCTCCACTATACTTTTGGGGCAATGAAGCCTGAAATTTCCCTCCAAACCCCGATTCTTCCGAATGATTGGCAGAGGGTGTTGGGCGAGCTCCAGTTTCCCATTGGGGGTCTTGGTCAAATTCTGGCTTGGGTTGAGCTCGACTTAGACCAAAATCTCCGTTTTGAAAAAAGCCTTTTATTGCTATTAGAGAAGAGCCTCGTTTGGACTAATGGCAAAGAAGTCATGTCATGGCCGATGGTTGCTGAGAACACCTTGGTGCACGGAGACCATGCTGGAGTTGGACATCTCAAATTAGAGACACCCCATCGTCTCGAAAGTATTTGGTATTTCACCTTAGCAGTCAATCCTCACGTTCTGCGTTTGCAGGCCAGTTTCAAAAAGATGAATACGGCTCATCATGTGCATGAAGAGCATGTTGCTAATGAATACGACAAGCAAATTTGCCCTGTTTGTTTAAGTCCAAAACCAGCGAACTCGGACTCATGCCCAACTTGTGATCCTGAAGATGATGCGCCACCTTCCACGTGGACCTTATTTAAGTTATGGCGCTTTGCCAAGCCTTATCAAAACAAACTCCTTTTGGGATTGGTGCTGACTTTATTGTCGACTGGCGCGACTTTAGTCCCGCCATACCTCACTATGCCTTTGATGGATCATATTTTGATTCCTTATGAAAAAGGTCAGCCAATTGATTTTCATTTGGCCAGCCTGTATTTACTAGCGCTCTTTGGTGCAGCCCTGTTGGCCTGGGGTTTGGGTTGGTGGAAAACCTATTTACTTGCCTTGGTGAGCGAGCGGATCGGCGCAGATCTACGCAACACGACTTTCGAACATTTGCTCAAATTGTCCTTGGAGTATTTTGGAGGTAAACGTACGGGGGACTTGATCGCACGCATTGGCGCTGAGACTGATCGCATTTGTGTTTTCTTGTCGCTATATGCACTCGATTTTGTAACCGATGTGCTGATGATCACGATGACTGCTGCCATCTTAGTTTCGATCGACCCTTTACTTGCACTGGTCACTTTGGCGCCACTACCTTTCATCGTGTGGATGATCCATGTAGTGCGTGATAAATTGCGCTTTGGCTTTGAGAAGATCGATCGTATTTGGTCCGAAGTGACAAACATTTTGGCGGATACGATTCCAGGTATTCGGGTGGTAAAAGCGTTTGCGCAAGAGGATCGCGAGCTTAAACGCTTTGTCGATTCCAACAAGCACAATCTACAAATTAATGATCGTGTGAATCGGGTATGGGGATTATTCTCTCCAACCGTTACCTTGTTAACCGAGACGGGTCTTTTAGTAGTGTGGGGCTTTGGTATTTGGCAGGTTGCTCATCGACGCATCAGTGTCGGCGTCTTAATTGCTTTCCTGGCGTATATCGGCCGCTTCTATATCCGCTTAGATTCAATGAGTCGAATTGTTTCGCATACCCAGAAGGCTGCTGCGGGTGCAAAGCGAATCTTTGATATTTTGGATCACGTCTCTAGCGTTCCCGAGCCGATCAACCCAGCGCCATTAGCAAGCGTGCAGGGTCGCATTAGCTTGAAAGAAGTGGGTTTCCGCTATGGGAATCGCGCGGTTACTAAAGGAATCAATTTAGAGATTGCTCCAGGTGAAATGGTGGGCTTGGTTGGGCACAGCGGCTCTGGAAAAAGTACCCTCGTGAATTTGATCTGTCGTTTTTATGATGTCAGTGCTGGATCGATTGCGTTAGATGGGCGCGATATTCGCAGTATCGGAATTGCAGATTACCGTAAATGTATTGGCTTAGTGTTGCAAGAACCATTCTTATTCTTTGGCACGATCGCAGAAAATATTGCTTATGGCAAACCCGATGCGACTCGTGAAGAAATCATTGAAGCTGCTAGAGCAGCCCATGCCCATGAATTTATTCTTCGTTTGCCCTTAGGCTATGATTCCTTAGTAGGTGAGCGAGGCCAGTCTCTCTCAGGCGGTGAGCGTCAACGGATCTCGATTGCACGTGCGCTCCTCATTAATCCTGCCATTCTGATTTTGGATGAAGCCACTTCTTCAGTAGACACCACTACAGAAAAAGAAATTCAGAAAGCGCTAGATAACTTAGTAAAAGGGCGAACCACTATTGCGATTGCGCACCGACTTTCTACCTTACGTAAAGCAGATCGCTTAGTTGTCTTAGATAAAGGCGAGATTGTGGAGATTGGTACGCATGATTCCTTGATGGATGCGCAGGGCGCTTACTACCAGCTATACCAAGCACAAATTCGACAGGCTGCCGAGCTGGTTGAGGGTGGCGCCATTGGTGATACTGTTGAAGAGAATACAGAAGTGCGTCAAGAAGAGTCTTTGCAAGTCATCGCTAAAAATCTCGGGGGAGGGGTATGATGACAAATCAATCCCATCGCCTAGAGCGAGATGAGCTTGGTAGATTGATATTTATTGACCAGGCCGGCGCTCGTCATGTTGGCGCCTATCCAGTGCGCGCTTTTCCAATTACAGCAATTACTGCCGGTATCAGCATCATGGATTCCTCGGGTAGAGAGTTGTGCTGGTTCCCGGATACAGCCTCCATTCCTCTGGAAGAACTTGACCTGATTGAATCTGAGTTGGCTACCCGAGAATTTATGCCTGTGATCGAGAGAATTGTGAAGGTCTCCACCTTTGCGACTCCCAGCATTTGGGATATTGAGACAAATCGTGGTCCAACCCGTATTCGGCTCAAAGGCGAGGAGGATATTCGACGGATCTCTGGCAACACCTTGCTCATCTCAGATGCAAATGGTTTGCAATTCCTCATCAAGGACTCCACTGCCCTAGATAAGGGGAGTAAGAAGCTTTTAGACCGCTTCCGTTAAAATCCCCACCTCAAGTCGCCGCTTTAGCTCAGTTGGTAGAGCAGTTCATTCGTAATGAAAAGGTCGCCAGTTCGATTCCGGCAAGCGGCACCACCAAAAATAATAAATCTCAGCAAAAACAAGTACTTATATACCTATAAGCAGTCTTTCAGGCTCAAATTAGGCCGATTTGCAGTGAATTCTTATTAGGGTTATAATCTAGGTATTAACCCTTAGGAGAT
>DAISKI010000034.1:0-11385 GCA_036821065.1 Polynucleobacter sp.
GGTTGGCTGGGCAAATTCACTGGTCAAGATCTGAGTGAGCGCGATCCAAAAGCGGCCAAAGAAGCATTCGAATCGTTCAAGATGGTGGTAACGCGTTTTCCTGACAGTAAATATGCGCCCGACTCCATCGATCGGATGCGCTACATCGTGAACTCCTTAGCCGAAGCCGATGTGATTGTGGCTCGTTATTACTACCAACGCGGCGCTTACCTAGCTGCTGCTAATCGAGCCCAACTCGTGATACGAGACTATGATCGCGCACCTGCTGTTGAAGAGGCGCTTTATATCCTTATTAAGTCTTACAACAAACTCGACATGCCAGATTTAAGTTCAGATGCTGAGCGAGTCTTTAAATTGAACTTCCCGGATAGCCAGATGCTGATTACGGGTCAGCGCGTCAAAAAAGAGAAGAAATGGTGGCAGTTCTGGATCAAAGAGAACGACGGTCAAATTAAATAATTTTGACTGGTACTCTTGGAGCTACAGCACAGATGAGCTCATAACCAATAGTACCGCTCTGGTGAGCGACCTCATCAACTGGAATATGTGAGCCCCACAATTCAACGCTAGTCCCCAGATGGGCATTGGATGCACCACGCAAATCAATTGTTAGCATATCCATCGATACCCGACCCACAACTGGACAGGCGACTCCGCCATTTTTCATCGATGGATCTGAAACCCAAACTGGCGTGCCCTCTTTGGCATGTCGGGGATAACCATCAGCGTAACCACAAGCAACAATCCCAATCCGCATGGACTCGCTAGCTTCATAAATACCGCCATAGCCTACCCGGTCACCAGGGATCAATTCTTGAATATCAATAATTTCACTCCGCAGAGACATTGCTGGGTTTAATCCGCTGTGCTCAATATCAGCGTATCTTCCGGTTGGTGAAACGCCGTACAAAATTACGCCTGGTCGAATCCAATCACCTAAGGTATTACGATGCCAAAGAATCGTTGCAGAATTGCCATATGAAGTTGCTCCAGGCAAACCATCAATGCCGGCATTGAAACACTCTAATTGTTCATCCACCGTTGGAGAGTGATCCAAACGATCGGCGTTCGCAAAATGGGTCATGTGATGCATGTGATAACCAGCTGCATGCAGACGATGAAAAGCCGTTCTATATGCATTCGGCTTAAAACCAAGTCGGTTCATGCCGCTATTCATCTTGAGAAAAACGTTCAATTTGGAGTGAGGTTGAGCTTCAAACTGCTCCAACCATCGAACTTGATTTTCACAATGAATCACCACATCAGTGCAAAGCTCATAGGCAAGACTGAGCTCATTCTCATGAAATAAGCCCTCTAGAAGCAATATCCGACCTTGCCAGCCATGATCTCGAAGCCAGCGGGCATCCTCAATATCGAGAACCGCAAAGCCATCGGTAGAGCCCAAACCCTTCAGGACAGCTTCTAAACCATGACCGTATGCCCGAGCCTTGATAACGCACCATATTTTTGATTCTGGAGCTAAGCCCCTAATTTTGGCTAAATTATGCTCAAATGCAGCAGTATCAATAGTAGCCAAAATCGGTCTGGTCATAAGGCTATTAGCCGAACTGCCCATATAAAAAAGCCCCTTTCGTGTTTTAATTGAAACAATGACTAGATTGTACGAATGAACCGTAGTTTTTACACCATTATGGCGGCGCAATTTTTTTCGTCGCTCGCCGATAATGCATTGCTCATTGCAGCAATTGCCCTCCTGGTCCAGCTTCAAGCTCCGGCCTGGATGACCCCTTTACTCAAATTATTCTTTGTATTGTCCTATGTTTTGCTAGCGGCTTTTGTGGGAGCCTTTGCCGACTCCAGGCCCAAGGGCAATGTGATGTTCATTACCAACTCGATTAAATTCATCGGCTGCATCTTCATGCTCTTTGGTGCGCACCCGCTACTTTCCTACGCCATTGTCGGTTTAGGAGCGGCGGCTTATTCTCCGGCCAAGTATGGAATATTGACCGAGCTGTTGCCGCCAGAAAAGCTGGTTGCAGCCAATGGCTGGATTGAAGGTCTGACAGTCAGCTCCATCATTTTGGGAACCGTTTTAGGGGGGGTTTTAATTAGTAGCCAAGTTTCTGGATCCCTTTTGAGCCTTGATATGCCGGTGATTGATACAGGCATTGATACACCAGCTGAGTCGGCAATCCTAATTACGATGTTCATCTATATGGTTGCAGCGCTGATTAATTTACGCATTCCAGATACGGGAGCGCGCTATCTTGAGCAAAAGACAAATCCTATTGCACTCATTCAAGATTTTGCACACTGCTTCATGACCCTTTGGAATGATCGTTTAGGACAAATTTCTTTAGCGGTTACCACTCTCTTCTGGGGAGCGGGTGCTACCTTGCAATTTATCGTGATTAAGTGGGCTGAAGTTTCTTTGCATATGAACTTATCCCAAGGCGCTATTTTGCAAGCGATCTCAGCCGTGGGTGTTGCTGGTGGGGCTGTCTGGGCAGCATGGCGAGTCCCCTTACGTAAATCACTCACGGTTTTACCTTATGGCATCGCGATGGGCGTTGTGGTTTGTACCCTCGCTTTATACAACTCGGATATGCTGCCTGATACTGTCTTACTGAATTTCTATTCCCTAAAGCTACATCTCAATCTTTTACCGGCCTATTTCTTATTGATGTTAGTAGGCTGGCTTGCTGGCTATTTTGTTGTGCCAATGAATGCCCTACTACAACATCGAGGACACGTTCTCATGTCAGCAGGACATTCCATTGCGGTTCAAAACTTCAATGAGAATATTTCAGTGCTATTCATGCTAGCCACCTATGCTCTGCTGATTTGGTTTGATTTCCCCGTTAAATACGTCATCATTGGCTTTGGCATTGTTGTGAGCCTAATTATGTACATGGTGATGCGTCGGCATGCCGCAAACCAAGCTGAGTACGACTCACTTCACCTGATTGGTGAACACAAGCACTGAATCTAAAGACTTTGCAGTACCGATTTGGCCAGCAAGAGATCTTGCCACAGCAGTCGCTTATCTTGTGGTTTAGTGATGTAATGCTCTAAAGTAAAGGATGGGATTAAAGGAATCTCTTCCAGACCTTCAATGCTAAGCTCCAAAATAGTCTCTCGTAGCTCATCCAAGGGATCTCTTTCACCAGTCATAGCCTGAACTGCTTGACCGCCAAAGGCAATCGAGACTATCGGCAAAGCATTATCCGGTTTCGCAAGCTTACTTTTATTAACAGGTTCCTGCCAAAGCCATTCGTCAGGGCGTAAGCCTAAAACGCGGATCATATTCTGAAAGAGCACTTCCGTATCACCTTTAGGCTTGCTGCCAATGAACCACCAAGTTCCCTTTGCCTCGCTCTGAGTAGGAGAATCTGAGAGTACCTCGGTAGAAGTTAATGGAACGGCGTCTTTAGAAACCCATTCAGAAATGCCCATCTCTTTAAGAAGGGCCGAATTAGTATTGCTAACTGTAGTCATGACGTAAGGTTAATGGATTTAGCCATCACTTGGGCATCTTCCCGTTGGCCGGTCGATTCATCGGCTGGGTAATAGCCTTTACGTACCCCTATCGTTTCATATCCCAAACTCTGATACAAAGTAATTGCAGGAATATTTGAGGGTCTGACCTCCAAAATGATGCGAGGCATTTGGCGACTGGCTGCAATTCCCTCAATCGCCTTCATCATTCTGACTGCAATTCCGAGGCGACGCAATTTGGGTGCGACAGTAATATTGAGGAGATGTAATTCATCTACCGCCGGGTAAAGAACGCAATAGGCCCATAAGACTTGTGGGTCCAAATAAGAACCGGGGTTGATATCTGAGGCCTCAGGTCGTATGCAATAAGCCCAATGACCTGCCGCTAGGGAGTCACTAAAGTTTCCTCTCGTCCATGGGTGTGCATGAGAAATCTGCTCTATGGATAGAACTTCGTCTAAGTCACCGGCTTCCATCGGCAAAAAAGCGAGCTCAGCTGCACTTGTCATTATTTAACCAAGGTATTTTGTAAGCGCTCTTCTGTAGTGAATGCAACTTTATTACGAACATACAGAGGCTCTAAATGATCTACAGATATCTGAAGGCCTTGATCCCACATAGTCTGAGCAAGCATCAGGACGCCAAGTGCATGAATACCAATTTCTTCATTCTGAATAATGGGCTTAGGAAATGCCAATCGATTACCGAACTCCAGAATCGCACTACCAATCACAATATCCGCCTCTTGAAGATCGACTGTTTCTGGTGAGCTGAGCTTGATATCAGAGATGCGTTTGGGGAAAGTGTTTGATTGCAATTGATACTGCGCCCAATACACCTCATCCATCCTGGCATCTATTGCCACTACAAGGTTTTTTACTGAGCTGTTGGCTTGATCGCTTTGACTGAATTGCGCTGCAATCGCATCCAAACTGATAACGGGAATAACTGGCAGATTGGCGCTTAGGGCAAGACCTTGCGTAGCAGCTACTCCTAAACGCACCCCAGTAAAGGCTCCGGGGCCAATACCAACGGCAATGGCATCTAAATTTTTAAGTTCAAGTTTTGCTTCTTGTAAGAGCGTTTCGATCCAAGGCAAAAGATTTTGACTAGCGGCTGCTGATAATTTTTCATGGCGAAATGTTGGCCTATCAGTCCCTGTACTCAGGGCTACTGAACACCATGAAGATGAAGTATCAATTGCAAGTAAACGCGCCAAACTAAGCCTATGAGGGAATATCTAATGACTCAAGCCGCCAATAATTTCCGCTGGGGCTTGCACCAACTCAATTAGAACACCTTCCCCACCAAAGGGAAATTCTTCATTACCTTTGGGATGAATAAAGGTAATGTCGTGACCGGCAGCCCCTTTACGAATACCTCCAGGTGCAAAGCGCATGCCTTGAGCAGTCAGCCATTCCACTGCTTTTGGTAAGTCGTCGACCCATAAGCCAATATGATTCAAAGGCGTTTGATGAACGGCAGGTTTTTTATCGATGTCAAATGGCTGCATTAGATCGACCTCAACTTGATGAGCTCCAGAACCGATTGCACAAATATCTTCGTCCACATTCTCTCGCTCTGAAACGAAAGTACTGAGATATTCAAATCCCAATAAATCAATCCACAGTTTTCGAAGGCGATCTTTACTCTCGCTGCCAATGGCGATCTGTTGAATACCAAGAATCCGGAACGGTTTTGACATGGCTTGCTCTTATTGAAAACGAATAATCAGTTGATCTACTGCCAAACTATCACCTTCTTTTGCACAAATCTCAGAGATGATTCCATCTTGAACAGCGCTAAGAGTATTTTCCATCTTCATTGCTTCAATTGCTGCTAGTTTTTGACCAGCCGTAACACTTTCACCAACTTTGACAAAGATCTTCGTTAATAAGCCAGGCATCGGAGATAAAACCAATTTTGAGGTATCGGGCGGTAACTTTACCGGCATACGGCGCTGTAATTCAGCACCCAAGGGGCTAAGAACCATACAGTCATATTGAGCACCGTCTAGAACGAGATGGTATTTGACCCCACGACGCTCTACTTGGGCGGTAATCTTACTTGTGCCATTGATTCTGGCGTGCAAAGTAATATCACCTGGACGCCAAGTACTCTCAATATCGTAACGACTCAAACCATCAGCCGCATCTATGTAGACCGAATAAACTCCTTGCTTTAACTCAATGCGAGCCGGTAACTCATAGGGGTCCTCGCTAGCACCAACCCGCTTGCTACTGACAATGACAAATTGTTTTGCAATCACCATCTCATGCCCAGCTAATTGGCCATCAATCAACTTGATATGTTCAAGATAACGGTAGCGCATGAATGCAGCCAAGGCCGCCAATCTATGGGGATCGGCTGGCTGTACCGAGTCTTTCTTGAATCCCTGGGGATATTCTTCAGCAATAAATCCTGTAGTGAAGTCTCCTGATACGAAACGTGGATGCTGTAATAAAGCAGCCTGGAAAGGCACATTCGAATGAATGCCCCGAATCACAAAGTTATTTAGGGCATCACGCATCTTTTCAATTGCTTCAGATCGGTCTTTACCATGTACGATCAACTTTGCAATCATCGAGTCGTAATACATCGGAATTTCACCACCCTCATAAACCCCCGTATCAACACGAACCCCGTCTTGCTCTGCGGGTGGGCGGTACTTTACAAGACGTCCAGTTGAAGGTAAAAAGTTTCGGAATGGATCATCAGCATTGATGCGGCACTCCATCGACCAGCCATTCAGTTTGATGTCCTCTTGCTTGAAGGCTAACTTTTCACCGGCCGCAACCCGAATCATCTGCTCTACGAGATCTAAGCCTGTAATGCCTTCTGTAACAGGATGCTCGACTTGCAGTCGGGTGTTCATCTCCAAGAAGTAGAAAGACTTATCTTTACCCACTACAAACTCAACCGTACCAGCGGATTGGTAATTCACAGCCTTAGCTAAAGCTACCGCTTGTTCGCCCATGGCTTTGCGAGTCGCAGGGTCAATAAATGGAGAAGGCGCCTCTTCAATCACCTTTTGGTGGCGTCTTTGAATCGAGCAATCCCGTTCGCCAAGATAAACCACATTACCGTGCGCATCACCTAATACCTGGATCTCAATATGGCGTGGGCCTTCAACAAATTTCTCAATAAAGATACGATCATCGCCAAAGCTATTCATAGCCTCAGTTTTACAAGCCGCAAATCCCTCCGCAGCCTCTTTGTCATTAAATGCAACCCGTAAGCCTTTGCCACCTCCGCCTGCAGAAGCTTTAATCATGACGGGATAGCCGATACCCTGAGCGATCTTCACAGCCTCTTCAGTTGTAGCGATTGCCTCGTTATGACCAGGGATGGTATTGACTTTAGCTTCGAGCGCTAGTTTTTTGGACGCGATCTTATCGCCCATCGCAGCTATCGATTGATGCTTAGGGCCTATAAAAACAATGCCCTCTTCTTCGCAACGTTTAGCAAACTGTTCGTTTTCAGACAAGAAGCCATAGCCAGGATGAACCGCTTCTGCCCCAGTATCTTTACAAGCTTGAATGATGCGATCCATGACTAGATAGGATTCACGCGACGGTGCAGGTCCGATACAAACAGCCTCATCCGCCATCTGAACATGACGCGCCTCCTTATCTGCCTCTGAATAGACGGCGACTGTTTTGATACCCATCTTTTGGGCAGTTTTAATCACGCGGCAAGCGATTTCACCGCGGTTTGCAATCAGAATTTTCTTAAACATTTTGCTTGTCATCATTAGCCGCCTTAAAGAGGTATATTGCCGTGCTTACGGGCGGGGTTCTTTAATTCTTTGTCTTTCAACATGGCCAAGGATCTAGCAATCCGTTTGCGCGTCTCATGAGGCAAGATTACATCGTCGATATAGCCACGCCGACCCGCTACAAATGGATTGGCAAACTTGGCTTTGTATTCTGCTTCACGCGCTGCAATCTTCGTGGCATCAGATTTTTCTTCGCGGAAGATAATTTCTACGGCACCCTTTGGGCCCATCACGGCAATTTCTGCAGATGGCCATGCAAAATTGACATCGCCTCTTAAATGTTTTGATGCCATTACGTCATAGGCGCCGCCATAGGCTTTACGGGTAATTAAGGTCACTTTAGGCACTGTGCAATCAGCATAGGCATAGAGTAACTTCGCACCGTGCTTAATGATCCCACCGTATTCTTGCGCTGTCCCTGGCATGAATCCTGGTACATCCACCAAGGTCACTACAGGAATGTTGAAGGCATCACAAAAACGGACAAAACGTGCAGCTTTGATCGAAGCCTTGATATCCAAGCAGCCAGCAAGAACTAATGGTTGATTGGCAACAATGCCAACAGTTGAACCTTCGATACGGGCAAAACCAATAATGATGTTCTTGGCAAAGTCAGGTTGAAGCTCAAAGAATTCGCTATCGTCAACCATTTTATGAATCAGCTCTTTGATGTCATAGGGTTGATTAGGGTTCGAAGGAACCAAAGTATCCAATGAATAATCGGGCTCTTCATGTCGGTTCGGAATGCGGACTACCGGAGGTTTCTCACGATTTGAGAGTGGTAAGTAATTAAAGAAGCGTCTGAGCATCATGATTGCTTCAACATCATTCTCAAAAGCAAGATCACACACTCCGGATACAGTGGAATGTGTCAAAGCGCCGCCAAGCTCTTCTGCCGTTACATCCTCATGCGTTACCGTCTTAACGACCTCAGGACCGGTAACAAACATATACGAACTGTCTTTGACCATAAAGATAAAGTCCGTTAATGCAGGTGAATAGACTGCGCCACCAGCGGACGGGCCCATGATTAAAGAAATTTGCGGTATGACACCTGAGGCTGTGACATTACGTTGAAAGATTTCTGCATAGCCACCTAAAGAGGCAACACCTTCCTGAATCCGTGCACCGCCAGAGTCATTTAAACCAATCACTGGGGCACCGACTTTAAGTGCCTGATCCATAATCTTGCAAATCTTTTCTGCATGCGCTTCTGATAGTGACCCGCCTAGGACTGTGAAGTCTTGCGAGAAAACAAAAACGAGGCGACCATTAATCATTCCGTAACCCGTCACAACACCATCACCAGGCACAGTTTGTTCATCCATCCCAAAATCATGGCAACGATGCTCAACAAACATATCCCACTCTTCAAAAGAGCCCGCATCGAGTAGTAATTCAATTCGTTCGCGCGCAGTAAGCTTCCCTTTAGCATGCTGAGCCTGAATCCGTTTTTGTCCACCACCCAGTCTTGCTAGCTCACGCTTATCTTCGAGCTGTTGAATAATCTCTTTCATAACGTTTCCTTAGAAAAATTCGTGTCCCATCGCTTCCAATAAGCGACGGGCTGCTACCGAAGCGGCCATGGTCCCAGCATTCACCTCGGCGCTTAATCTGGGTAAAAGGGTCTGTACTTCGGGATGGTTTCGGAAGGCGTGCTTCAATCCAGCATCAATACGCTCCCACATCCAAGAGCCAGCCTGTTGCTTGCGACGCTCTTGTAGCTTGCCATTGGCGGCCTGTAATTTCTGAAAGCGGAGAATGTTTTCCCAGAGCTCAGCAATACCTTGACCATTCAGGGCGCTTAAACTCATCACAATCGGATGCCAATAATCCTTCTCATGGGTTGCATGGTCTGGATTGCCCTGAAATCCCAACAAGCGAAGTGAGCTCGTAATAAAAGCTTGCGCCCTCATTGCGGCATTAGGATCGATATCGGCTTTATTAATCACAATCAGATCTGCTAGCTCCATCACACCTTTTTTGATCGCCTGGAGGTCATCGCCTGCATTGGGAAGTTGGAGCAAGAGAAATAAATCCGTCATGCCTGCCACAGCAATCTCACTTTGTCCCACACCCACTGTTTCAACGATCACGACATCATGGCCGGCTGCTTCAGCAACTAAAAGTGCTTCACGGGTTTTTTCTGCTACGCCACCTAGAGTTCCAGAAGATGGGCTCGGACGGATAAAGGCATGCTCATGAACTGATAAACGCTCCATGCGGGTCTTATCGCCCAAAATAGATCCACCCGAAATACTTGATGAGGGATCAATTGCCAAGACTGCAACGCGATGTCCTTTATCAATCAAATAAAGACCAAGGGTTTCAATTAAAGTCGACTTACCAACTCCAGGAACACCAGAGATACCTAAGCGAAAAGATTTGCCTGTCTTAGGAAGTAATGCATTCAGTACTTCGTCTGCTCGCTTGCGGTGATCTGGGCGAGTAGATTCTAAAAGAGTAATGATCTTTGCCAGTGCGCGGCGTTGCGCTGGCGATGGCTTACCAGTGAGATCCTCAAACAAGGATTGATCAACAGCGTTCATCATGAACTTGGACTCCTAGACTTAGCTAGGATTAACCTGTTTTCGAATTTGCTCAAGCACATCTTTGGCTGAAGCAGGTATGGGGGTTCCTGGACCATAGATACCCTTGACACCGGCTTCATACAGAAACTCATAGTCTTGACGAGGAATCACGCCACCTACAAACACGATGATGTCATCTGCACCCTGTTTCTTAAGCTCTTGAATAATTGCAGGGACTAATGTCTTGTGACCCGCAGCTAAAGTAGAGACTCCTAAAGCATGCACATCATTCTCAATTGCTTGACGGGCGCACTCTTCCGGCGTCTGAAACAAGGGGCCAATATCAACGTCAAATCCCAAATCAGCAAATGCTGTAGCCACCACCTTGGCGCCACGATCATGACCATCCTGACCTAATTTAGCAATCATCACGCGAGGACGACGACCAAAATCTTTTGCGAAATCCGCGATTTCTACTTTAAGTTTTTCCCAGCCCTCGGCTGAGTCATAGGCAGCTGCATACACTCCGGTCACCTTTTGCGTATCGGCGCGATGGCGCCCGTAAACTTTCTCTAATGCGTCAGAGACTTCACCGACTGTGGCACGCAAACGCATTGCATCCACAGCTAATCCTAATAAATTACCAGTGTTCTCTTCTGCGGCTTTGGTTAAGGCATCAAGTGCTAAATCCACTTTCTTCTGATCCCGTTTGGCTTTGATATTTTTCAAGCGAGCGATCTGACTATCGCGTACCTTATCGTTATCGATCATCAATACATCGACCAAGTCCTCTTTAGCAAGCTTGTATTTATTGACACCTACAATCACATCAGAACCCGAATCGATCTTGGCTTGCTTTTCTGCTGCGGCAGCTTCGATCTTCAGCTTGGCCCAACCACTTTCAACTGCTTTGGTCATACCACCCATGGCCTCTACCTCTTCAATGATCTCCCAAGCCTTATCGGCCATTTCTTGGGTGAGATTCTCCATCATGTATGAGCCAGCCCAAGGATCAATCACATTGGTGATATGAGTTTCTTCTTGCAAAATCAGTTGAGTATTACGAGCGATACGGCTTGAAGTCTCCGAAGGCAGGGCAATTGCTTCATCAAAAGAGTTTGTATGTAGCGACTGCGTTCCACCAAAAACTGCTGCCATTGCCTCTACCGTAGTACGAACCACATTGTTATAGGGATCTTGCTCGGTTAATGACCAGCCCGAGGTCTGGCAATGGGTGCGAAGCATCAGTGATTTGGGATTCTTTGGCTCAAAAGATTTCATGATGCGCCACCATAAGAGGCGTGCAGCGCGTAACTTTGCCACCTCCAAGTAGAAGTTCATCCCTATTGCAAAAAAGAAGGAGAGGCGCCCAGCAAATCCGTCGATATCTAAGCCTTTTGCTAGCGCTGTTTTGACATACTCTTGACCGTCAGCCAAGGTGAATGCCAATTCCAATACCTGATTCGCACCTGCCTCTTGCATGTGATATCCCGAAATGGATATCGAGTTGAACTTTGGCATGTACTTTGCGGTGTACTCAATGATGTCACCAATGATGCGCATTGAAGGCTCAGGTGGATAGATATAGGTATTACGCACCATGAACTCTTTCAGAAT
>DAISKI010000035.1:0-11267 GCA_036821065.1 Polynucleobacter sp.
TGGCGTGTAGGCATGCCATATTCTTAAGCTGGCGGCGATAAAAAACCATCAGTCTGCTCTGAGAACAAGGTCAGAAAACATGGTTAGATTGGATGGCCACGCCTATAATTTGCTCATATGGCTCTCCCCCCAAAAGACCGGCCACCGCAGAATCAGCGGTCCAATCCACAGCCTAATCGGCGTCCACGGGATTTTCGTGCAAATCCACCCGCATTTGCTAAATCAGGCAGCCCCCTAATTAAGGCTCTGTTTGTGATGGGGATGGCAGTTGGGGTGATGTTTGTGCTCTTGCTGGGCTATGCGTTTTTGGTTGCTAAGCCAAACTTGCCGAAGATTTCAGCATTGGTGGACTACAACCCCAAAACTCCACTTCGTGTCTATACCGCCGATAAAGTGTTAATTGGAGAATTTGGGGAAGAGCGTCGTAAAGTGATTCCCTTAGCTGACATGCCCTTGGTGATGAGAAATGCGGTTATCGCTACCGAAGATGACCGCTTCTACTCACATGGTGGCGTGGACTATGTCGGTGTTTTGCGGGCAGGCCTAGCCAATATGCGAGGACACCTTGCGCAGGGAGCCTCTACGATTACGATGCAAGTGGCTCGAAATTTCTTTCTGAGTAATGAAAAAACCTTTAGTAGAAAAATTTACGAAGTTTTACTTGCCTGGGAAATCGAGTCTCAGCTAAGCAAAGACAAGATCCTGGAAATCTATATGAACCAGATCTTTTTGGGCCAAAGAGCATTTGGTTTTTCAAGTGCCGCCCAAATCTATTTTGGTAAAGAGTTAAAAGACATTAGTACTGCCGAGGCAGCGATGCTGGCAGGCTTACCTAAAGCCCCATCGGCGTATAACCCAGTGACCAATTTCCGTCGAGCCAAAATGCGGCAAACCTATATCTTGGGTCGTATGCGAGATTTGGGCTACATCACTCCAGAGGAATATCAGAAGGCGATTGCGGAAGAGTTGCATATTCGTGGACTTGGTAATGAATTTAGTACGCGCGCAGATTTTCCTGCTGAGATGGTTCGCCAATTACTCTATGCCCAATATGGCGATGTAATTTATTCACAAGGCATCGATGTGTATACAACTATTCTCAAAGCAGATCAGGATGCCGCTTATAAAGCTGTGCGCCGCGGAATTTTTGAATATGATCTGCGTCACGCCTATCGTGGGCCAGAGGGATTTGTTAATTTGCCTGATGATCAAGCAAAGCGTCAGAAAGTCATAGATGATGCCTTGCTGGCATATCCGCAGTTAGACGATTTGCAATCGGGAATCGTTCTGGATGCTAAGCCTAAAGAGTTACAAGTGATTATTTCAACTGGCGATGTCATCACTTTAAAGGGTGATGCATTGAAATTGGCGAGTGCTTCGTTAACTGATAGTGCTCAGCCTAAGAAAAAACTTCGCCCTGGTTCCGTGGTGCGCTTATTACAAACTGATGATGGCGTATGGAAGTTAGCGCAGCTACCTCAGGTTGAGGCAGCATTTGTTTCAATGAATGCTCAGAATGGCGCGATCTTATCTTTAGTCGGCGGTTTTGATTTCAGACGTAATCAGTTCAATCACGTGACACAAGCTTGGCGTCAGCCTGGCTCTTCCTTTAAACCATTCATTTACGCTGCTGCTCTGGAAAAGGGGTTCTCTCCAAGCACGATGGTTAATGATGCGCCCCTATCGATTGGCAGTTTGGAGACTGGTAGTCAGGTGTGGGAGCCCAAAAACTATGATGGTAAATATGACGGCATGATGCGTTTGCGCAATGCCCTAGCCAAGTCTAAAAATTTAGTGTCAGTCAGAATCGTGCGCGCCATTGGACCTTCGTATGCTCAAGAATACGTAAAGCGTTTTGGCTTTGATCCTGAAAAGCATCCGCCGTATTTAACGATTGCCTTGGGCGCGGGTTCAGTAACTCCTTTACAGATGGCAACCGCATATAGCGTATTTGCAAATGGCGGCTATCAAGTGGAGCCCTACTTGATCGATAGGATGATTGATACCAAAGGCAATGTCTTATTTGAAGCAAAACCTGTTCGTGCTGGTGAAGATGCAAGTCGAGTGCTTGATAAGCGTACAGCCTTTGTGATGGATAGTTTGTTGCAAGAAGTAACTAAAACTGGAACAGCTGCTAGTGCGCGCGCTAAGTTGGGTCGAACTGATATTGCAGGAAAAACTGGTACTACCAATGAATCTCATGATGCTTGGTTTGCAGGATATAACCCAAAGCTAGTTGCGATCGCTTGGATTGGTTTTGATAAGCCCGAAAGTTTGGGTGATAAAGAAACTGGTGGAGGACTCGCATTACCAATGTGGATCTCGTATATGGGAGTTGCTTTAAAAGGGGTTCCTCAAGAATCTCGCGAGGTACCAGATGGTGTTACTCAGTTTGATGGGGATTGGTTTATTCCTGAGTTTGCGCCTAATGGCGGTGTGCGCGAACTTCAATAATCTTTATTTAATGGCACGACAAGCTCGCACAGTCATTCCTGGACAGGCGATGCATGTCATGGTCAGAGGCAATAATCGTCAGACTCTATTTTTTAGTGACGAAGATCGCCGCGTCTATCTCGATTGGTTAAAAGAAGCAGCCAAACAATTTGCTTGCTCAGTGCACGCTTTTGTTCTGATGCCTAATCATGTGCATTTATTAGTGACCCCAAGTAAAGCAGATTCATTAGCCAAGACCATGCAGTCTCTAGGTCGGCGCTATGCACAGTACTTCAATCAACAGCATCATCGATCTGGCACCATTTGGGAGGGGCGTTTTCGCTCATCCTTAATTGATCCAAGTTATTTCTTGCGCTGTCAGCGCTATATCGAATTAAATCCGGTACGCGTTGGTTTTGAATCCAGCCCCCAAGATTCAACATGGAGCAGCTATCCATCTCACACTGGACAAAAGGTAGAGCCCTGGCTGGTCGATCACGAATCTTTCTGGAAGTTAGGTAATACCCCCTTTGAGCGGCAAATGGCTTGGGCAGGATTTATTAAGGAGGGTGCGCCCCACTGGGAAGATCGGCAAATAACCGAAGCCCTATTACGCTCCAAACCCTGGTTGAGCGATGCATTGGCGCAAAAGTTGTTTAAAGATCGTCCAGATCAGCTGGAAATTCGGCATCGGGGGCGGCCTAAAAAGGAAAATACCCTTTCTATAGCTAATTAAGGTTATTGAGTCCTAAAGTAACGACTCTGTCCCTAATTAAAATCGTTTTCATGAGTGACCCCGAAATTAAATGGGACAGAGTCATTTAATTTCTATTGCATCGTGAGGGGTATTCCCCTATATTTGATCCTCCAAAAGTAATAAGGCCAATAAAGCCCTCGGAAGAATCATGAAAACATCATTTAGCACTCAAATTCGTCCAATCGCACAAGGTTTGTACGATCCCCAAAATGAACACGATGCCTGCGGCGTAGGATTTGTTGCGCACATTAAGGGTAAAAAGTCGCATGAGATCGTAGCTCAAGGTTTGAAGATATTAGAAAACCTGGATCATCGAGGCGCAGTTGGCGCAGATCCTTTGATGGGAGACGGTGCCGGAATTTTGATTCAGATTCCCGATGCTTTGTATCGCGAAGAAATGGCGAAGCAAGGCGTCACATTGCCACCTCAAGGTGAATACGGTGTTGGCATGATTTTTCTGCCTAAAGAAAATGCATCTCGTCTTGCATGCGAACAAGAGTTGGAGCGCACCGTTCGTTTAGAAGGTCAAGTTGTCCTCGGTTGGAGAGATGTACCCATCGATGTGAAGCTGCCAATGTCACCTACCGTCCGAATGACAGAGCCGTTCATACGTCAAATCTTTATTGGACGTGGTCGCGACATTATGACGACCGACGCCTTAGAGCGAAAGTTATACGTGATTCGGAAAACCGCAAGTCACGCAATACAGGATTTGCATTTGAAGCATGGCAAAGAATATTTTGTTGCCTCAATGTCTGCTCGCACTATTGTTTATAAAGGCCTACTCTTGGCAAACCAAGTGGGAGCTTATTACGAAGATTTACAGGATGAGCGCACTGTCTCAGCCTTAGCGTTAGTCCATCAACGTTTCTCAACTAATACATTCCCTGCCTGGGAACTAGCTCATCCCTATCGCATGATTGCGCATAACGGAGAAATCAATACCGTTAAGGGTAACGTCAATTGGGTCAATGCTCGTGAGGGCGCAATTAGCTCACCAGTGTTAGGTGATGACCTCAAAAAATTATGGCCACTGATCTATCCAGGTCAATCAGATACTGCTTGCTTTGATAACTGCTTAGAGTTACTAGTCATGGCGGGGTATCCACTGGCGCAAGCCATGATGATGATGATTCCAGAAGCATGGGAACAGCACACTTTGATGGACGATAACCGTCGTGCGTTTTACGAGTATCACGCATCGATGATGGAGCCTTGGGATGGTCCTGCAGCGATGGCATTTACAGATGGACGTCAAATTGGCGCAACGCTTGATCGTAATGGGTTACGTCCTGCACGTTACTATGTGACTGATGATGATTTGGTCATCATGGCATCTGAAGCAGGGGTCCTGTCAATTCCAGAAAGCAAGATTGTTCAGAAATGGCGCTTGCAACCTGGCAAGATGTTCATGATTGATATGGAGCAAGGACGCATTATTGATGACGTCGAGCTTAAAAATGCAGTTTCGAAAGCGAAGCCATATAAGAGCTGGATTGACGCAGTGCGCATCAAGCTCGATGAAGTGGATGCAAGCAAAGCGGATTTGATCGATGAGAAGATGACGATCCGTCCTGCTGCAAAACTATTAGATCGTCAGCAAGCATTTGCATACACCCAAGAAGATATTAAATATCTGATGGCACCAATGGCTCAAAATGGAGAAGAGGCAATTGGATCCATGGGTAATGACAGCCCATTGGCTGTGCTCTCTAATAAGAACAAGCCACTCTATAACTACTTTAAGCAATTGTTTGCGCAAGTGACCAATCCTCCGATTGATCCGATTCGCGAAAACATGGTGATGTCTTTAGTTTCTTTCATTGGGCCTAAGCCTAATCTGCTTGATACCAACAATATCAATCCACCAATGCGCTTGGAAGTCAGTCAACCTATTTTGGACTTTGATGACATCACTAAGATTCGTCATATTGGTCATTACACTAATGGTAAGTTCCGCTCATATGAGCTTGATATCTGCTACCCAGCTGCTTGGGGTAAGGCCGGTATTGAGGCTCGACTTGCCTCACTCTGTGCTGAAGCTGCAGATGCCGTTCGTTCGGGCTATAACATTTTGATTGTGAGCGATCGTCAAGTGGATGAGCAACACGTTGCCATTCCTGCGTTATTAGCCACTTCCGCAATTCATCAGCATCTGGTTGAAAAAGGATTACGCACCAGTGTAGGCCTTGTAGTCGAAACCGGAAGCGCGCGCGAGACCCATCACTTTGCACTCTTGGCTGGCTATGGTGCAGAAGCTATTCATCCCTACCTTGCAATGGAAACACTCGCCGAGATGGCAAAAGGTCTCACAGGTGATTTGTCCCCTGAGAAAGCCATCAAGAACTACGTCAAAGCCGTCGGTAAGGGCTTGCAAAAAGTGATGTCCAAGATGGGCATCTCTACTTATATGTCGTATACCGGCTCACAAATTTTTGAGGCGATTGGTTTAAATCCAGAAGTGATTAATCAATACTTCAAGGGTACGCCTTCAAATGTTGGCGGCATCGGAGTATTTGATGTTGCTGAAGAGGCCTTAAGAATGCACCAAGCTGCATTTGGCGATGATCCTGTTTTAGAGGACATGCTCGATGCCGGCGGTGAATATGCTTTCCGTATCCGTGGTGAAAACCATATGTGGACGCCTGACACGATTGCAAAACTACAGCATTCAACTCGCATTGGTATCGAGAAGGGGTATCAGACCTATAAAGAGTACGCCAACATCATCAATGATCAAAGTAAGCGTCAAATGACATTGCGCGGTTTATTCGAGTTCAAGATTGATCCAGCTAAAGCAATTCCCTTGGATGAAGTAGAGCCAGCCAAAGAGATTGTGAAGCGCTTTGCTACCGGTGCAATGTCTTTGGGTTCAATCTCGACTGAGGCGCATGCGACTTTAGCAATTGCTATGAATCGTATCGGTGGTAAATCGAATACGGGTGAAGGCGGTGAAGATCCTAATCGTTATGTTAAAGAATTAAAAGGCATTCCGATTAAGCAGGGCGAAACTTTAGCGAGCATCCTTGGTGATGATGTAGTCGAAGTGAATATTCCTTTACAAGACGGTGATTCATTACGCTCCAAAATTAAGCAGGTTGCTTCTGGGCGCTTTGGGGTAACAACTGAATATTTGCGCTCTGCTGATCAAATTCAGATCAAAATGGCGCAAGGCGCTAAGCCAGGTGAGGGCGGCCAGCTCCCTGGTGGAAAAGTGTCTGACTACATTGGTATGTTGCGGTTCTCAGTACCAGGCGTTGGCTTGATTTCTCCTCCTCCACACCATGACATTTATTCAATTGAAGATTTGGCTCAGCTGATTCATGATTTAAAGAATGTGAATCCTGCCGCAGATATCTCAGTGAAGTTGGTTTCGGAAGTTGGTGTCGGCACGATTGCTGCTGGTGTTGCAAAAGCAAAAGCAGATCATGTAGTGATTGCTGGACACGATGGTGGCACAGGCGCATCCCCACTTTCTTCCATTAAACATGCTGGTTCCCCATGGGAACTTGGCTTAGCTGAAACCCAACAAACCTTAGTATTGAATGGTTTGCGCAGTCGTATCCGCGTTCAGGCCGATGGTCAAATGAAGACAGGTCGCGATGTTGTGATCGGCGCACTCTTGGGTGCAGATGAATTCGGCTTCGCTACAGCACCATTGGTCGTTGAAGGTTGCATCATGATGCGTAAGTGTCATTTAAATACTTGCCCAGTTGGTGTTGCAACGCAAGACCCTGAATTACGTAAAAAGTTTTCTGGCAAGCCAGAGCATGTAGTGAATTTCTTCTTCTTTATTGCCGAAGAGGCGCGCGAGATTATGGCGCAACTGGGTATTCGTAAGTTTGATGAGTTAATTGGCCGAGTCGATTTATTAGATACTCGCAAGGGTATTGAGAACTGGAAAGTACATGGCTTAGATTTCAGCAAGATTTTTGCTCAGATCGATGTTGCTGCCGATGTACCGCGCTATCAAGTGCTTACACAAGAGCATGGCTTAGGTAGTGCGCTCGATAATATTTTGATTGAGAAGAGCGAGCCTGCTTTAGAGCGTGGCGAGAAAGTTTCTTTCATTGTTCCTGTAAAGAACGTTAATCGTACGGTGGGCGCGATGTTATCGGGCGATGTTGCTCAGCGCTATGGCCATGCTGGCTTACCAGATGACACTATTCATATTCAATTAAATGGTACGGCTGGCCAGAGCTTTGCAGCATTCTTAGCCAAGGGCGTTACGCTTGATTTAGTCGGTGACGGCAATGACTATGTGGGCAAAGGATTGTCCGGTGGTCGTGTCATCGTGCGCGCTCCCCATGAGTTCCGTGGCGATACTGCTCGTAACATTATTGTTGGTAATACGGTTCTATATGGTGCTATTGGTG
Organism: Polynucleobacter sp.; assembly: GCA_036821065.1. GTDB lineage: Bacteria > Pseudomonadota > Gammaproteobacteria > Burkholderiales > Burkholderiaceae > Polynucleobacter. The sequence continues at coordinate 7,567 of DAISKI010000035.1, forward strand.
GTGAAGCCTTCTTTAATGGCGTTGCTGGTGAGCGTTTTGCAGTCCGCAACTCTGGAGCTACGGCAGTCGTTGAGGGCACAGGCGATCACGGTTGCGAATACATGACTGGCGGAACGGTTGTGGTCTTAGGCAACACAGGCCGCAATTTTGCTGCGGGCATGAGTGGTGGTATTGCTTATGTGTACGACGAAGATGGTTTATTTGAGAAACGTTGCAATACCAGCATGGCAAGCCTTGAAAAAGTTTTGCCTTCCGCTGAGCAGATTGCCAAAATGCCTAAGTCTCAATGGCATGCGCCCGTTGATGTTAAAGATGGTGGTGAACGTTTAACTGATGAGCAGATTCTCAAAGGATTGATTGAGCGCCATTTCCGTTATACCGGATCAGAACGCGCTAAATCACTCTTGGCTGATTGGGATAAATCCCGTGCCCGCTTTGTGAAGGTGCTTCCAACTGAGTACAAGCGTGCCTTAGGCGAGCTCTGGGAAAAATCCCAAAATGCTCCTGTTGCTGCTTGATCAATGCTAAAGAAAAGATATTAAGGATTAGATATGGGTAAGGTCACTGGATTTATGGAGTTTGAACGGGTAGATGAAACCTACGAGGCTCCTGTAAAACGTTTACATCATTACAAAGAGTTTGTGAAAGCTCTGACAGATGAAGAGGCAAAAGTACAAGGTGCACGTTGCATGGATTGTGGTATTCCATTCTGTAATAGCGGATGCCCTGTAAACAACATCATTCCAGACTTCAATGATTTGGTATTTCATAATGATTGGAAAAATGCCTTAGAAGTATTGCAATCTACCAATAACTTCCCCGAATTCACCGGGCGTATATGTCCTGCACCATGTGAGGCTGCTTGTACCTTGGGTATCAATAAGGCGCCGGTCGGAATTAAATCAATTGAACACGCGATTATTGATAAGGGCTGGGAAAATGGTTGGGTTAAGCCTCAACCCTCTAAAACAAAGACCGGTAAAAAAGTTGCGGTGGTTGGTGGCGGACCTGCCGGTATGGCTGCCGCCCAACAATTGGCACGCGTAGGTCACGATGTTACCGTCTTCGAAAAAAATGACCGAGTTGGTGGATTGCTGCGTTATGGTATCCCCGACTTCAAAATGGAGAAGTGGCTGATTGATCGTCGCGTTGAGCAAATGCAAGCTGAGGGCGTGAAGTTTGAAACCAGCGTCTTCATCGGTAAAGAAGCAATTGGTGTTGAGGTGAAAAACTACGCCACTAAAACTGTTTCACCAGATCAGCTGATGAAAGATTTTGATGCAGTGGTTATCACTGGTGGTGCAGAGCAGCCCCGTGATTTACCAGTTCCTGGCCGTGAGTTGGCTGGTGTGCATTACGCCCTAGAATTTTTGATTCCTCAGAACAAAGAAAATGCAGGTGATTTGAAGAATGAGATTCGCGCTACTGACAAACATGTGGTTGTAATTGGCGGTGGTGATACTGGTTCTGATTGCGTAGGTACCTCCAATCGACATGGTGCAAGTAAAGTGACTCAGTTTGAGTTATTGCCTCAGCCCCCAGAAGAAGAAAACAAGTCTTTGGTATGGCCCTATTGGCCAACGAAATTACGCACATCTTCCTCGCATGAAGAGGGTTGTGAGCGCGATTGGTCTGTGGCCACAAAACGTTTTGAAGGTAAAAACGGAAAAGTAGAGAAGCTGATTGGCGTTCGCTTGGAGTGGAAAGACGGAAAGATGTCAGAAATGCCAAACTCTGAGTTTGAGATTAAGGCTGATTTAGTGCTTTTAGCCATGGGCTTTGTATCTCCAGCACAACAAGTATTAAATGCTTTTGGTGTTGAAAAAGATGCGCGTGGTAATGCAAAAGCAACAGTTGATGGTCAAAAGGCCTATCAAACCAACGTTCCTAAGGTATTTGCTGCAGGAGATATGCGTCGTGGTCAATCTTTGGTGGTGTGGGCAATTCGTGAGGGTCGTCAGTGCGCCCAAGCAGTAGATGAATATTTAATGGGGTCATCAGTCTTACCGCGATAATATGCGGCATGACTGACGACAACTTCCGAACTTTGCAAAGCAGCCAAGCGAAGACGCAATCCCTCTCGGACGAGGTCATCGTTTCGATTCGGGACGTGAACTTCGCCTATGCACCCGAAGAGCGCCAGATTCTGTCTGGACTCAATATGGAGTTCAAGCGCGGTCAAGTTGTTGCTGTGATGGGCGGCTCTGGTTGCGGCAAGACGACCATCTTGAGATTAATTGGTGGTCAGTATTCTGCGCAATCGGGTCAGGTCTTATTTGAAGGCCGGGATATCGGGAAGATGACTTCTTCTCAGCTAATGAATGCACGTCGTCGTATGGGTATGCTTTTTCAGTTCGGTGCGCTCTTCACAGACTTAAGTGTCTACGAGAACGTAGCGTTTCCCTTGCGTGAGCATACAGATTTAACTGAAGAATTATTGCGCTCTTTAGTGCTGATGAAACTCAATGCAGTAGGTTTGCGTGGAGCACGTGATTTAATGCCCGCCCAAATTTCTGGTGGTATGGCTCGACGCGTTGCACTAGCGCGTGCCATTGCGCTAGACCCCCCGCTGATCATGTATGACGAGCCTTTCGCAGGACTTGATCCCATTTCCTTAGGAATTACAGCACGTCTCATTCGGGACTTGAATAATGCGCTTGGTGCTACTAGCCTCTTAGTAACCCATGATGTTGAAGAAACTTTTGCAATTGCAGACTATGTTTACTTCATCGCAAATGGTCGTATTGGAGCAGAAGGTACGCCGGAAGAGTTAAGCCGCTCAACCGATCCCTTTGTGCGGCAATTTTTAGATGCTTCACCAGATGGCCCAGTGCCATTTAATTATCCTGGCCCAACTATGGCTCAGGATTTTGGATTGAGATCATCATGATGATCTTGCATAAAGCACTCGATATTTTTGCTAGCCTCGGTTTTTTTGTGCGTCGTAATCTCACTAGCTTGGGATTGGCCGCAAGAATGTTTACCGCCGCAATCTATCGTTCTGCATTCTTATTAAAAAGACCGCGTTTGGTAATCGATCAAATTTTATTTGTAGGTAATCATTCGTTTGTGATTATTGCGGTATCTGGATTATTTGTTGGTTTTGTTTTGGGTTTGCAGGGTTACTACACGCTCAATCGATATGGTTCTGAACAGGCCTTAGGTTTACTAGTGGCACTCTCGCTTACAAGAGAATTAGGGCCAGTCATTACCGCCTTATTGTTTGCAGGGCGCGCCGGCACTTCACTCACTGCAGAAATTGGACTGATGAAAGCCGGAGAACAGTTAAGTGCAATGGAAATGATGGCTGTAGATCCTTTGGCTAGGGTGATTGCGCCCCGCCTTTGGGCAGGCATTATTGCTATGCCGATTTTGGCAACGATCTTCACTGCAGTAGGTGTGATGGGAGGCTATTTTGTAGGCGTCCCACTCATTGGTGTTGACTCCGGCGCCTTCTGGTCACAAATGCAGGGTGGGGTGGACCTATTTTCAGATATTGGTAATGGCCTGATCAAAAGTCTTGTTTTTGGTGTTGCAGTCACTTTTATTGCGCTGTATCAGGGTTTTGAGGCAAAGCCTACGCCTGAGGGTGTATCGCAAGCAACCACCCGAACGGTAGTCGTTTCTTCCCTGTCAGTCTTGGCATTGGATTTTTTATTGACCGCCATGATGTTTTCAAATTAGAAAGATAAACTAGGGCT
>DAISKI010000036.1:0-10612 GCA_036821065.1 Polynucleobacter sp.
CCGGTCTGATGGAACTCCCCACGCCAGCATTACCTGGTTCGGGTAAGAGGGTCTTTCTCAGCGCCTTTTTGTTAAGGGCACCCCTGTTTCATCCTTAAAGTGATTTAACCACAAAATGGAACTTAGGAGGGGAAGCTGAGTTTGCTGCTCCGCAAAATGAAGTCAGCCGTGACAAAAGCAGCGTCTGTCGTGAATTCCTCTGCCAAGATACGGGCCGCCGCCTCGGCTAGCGAGATTTCAATAAAGCTGCTGACCTCACCATCATGATTGGTGGGAATAAAGTTGCTTGAAAGTGCAAGGTCGTAGATAAACAGCTGCTCATCATGAAAGCCACCCCCGAGAATAGGGCGGCGCATATGGACTTTGCCGGCTGGGGTAATTTGCGTGGCCAATTGTGGTGGGACGCCAGCTTCTTCCCATAATTCTCGAACAGCACAAACCCAAGGGGTTTCATCTGCAGAAATACCACCCGCTGCCAGATTATCTAGAAGACCAGGATCGGTTCTTTTGCTCTCACTGCGCCGACCAAGCCACAAATTTCCTTCTTTGGTAAAGCCATTGATATGACTGGCAGTGCTTCGTAAACCCAGAATCCTAAAAGCGGCCCTCTCAAGGCGAAAGTAGGCGTGACCATTGTGATCAATCCAAGCAAACTCTTCATTACGCCAACCGGGGATAAAGCCACCTTGGCGCAGTCGATTAGCTAACTCAGTCAAGCCTGCAGAGATCAGAAAGGGACTCGCGCTATTAATGAATAGGCCATGGTGATCCATATGAATATGGCTAATTTTTTTCTCTTGCAAAGAGTCATGAATAAAAGGAATGAACTCGGGATTGATATGACCAATGATTTGCTTTTCAGCATGTGCACCAATAAAAAAAATGGGCAAGAAATCAAGTGGTGCAGAGCGTGCCGAATTTTGCAGCATCTCTTCGAGGGCAGCTAAGGTGCTGTCATTTATTTTTTGCATAAGCAGAGTGTAAGAGAAATTGCAAGCGAACTATACAGAAAGTCAAGCAAGATAAACTGCTCAAATATTGGGCAAGCTAGGTCGCTCTATACAAATCGGTAACTTAGCAAAACAATTTGGTATTTATCCACAGAGCCTGTGGATAACTTTGACTCAAATTTGGTCCCTCCGCCAGGAGTCGAACCTGGATCTACCGCTTAGGAGGCGGTTGCACTATCCATTGTGCTACAGCGGGTCACTGAGACTTAACTACACAAAGCCCATAACTGCTTAGTGATGTTCACCATCAGTTCTGGGCGATAGTAGCTGATAAATACGAGAGCAAGCAATATTAAAGTGATCCCACGAACTAACCAGGTAGAGAGCGGGGTATTCATGCTGGGAGTTCCTCTTGTGAACTGCGCGAAAGGGCTTTTTCTTTAACGGGTAAGTTAATTAGGCATGCCAACACACCAAGGCCAATTGCAATATCCCAAACCACGCTATAAGAGCCCGTCAGATCATACAAGTAGCCACCCAAAAAAGCGCCTGAGAAGCTCCCCAATTGATGAGCAAAGAAAATCAAGCCCGAGAGCATGCTCAGGTATTTAACCCCAAAGATTTGCGCAACAATGCCATTAGTCAGTGGAATAGTAGAAAGCCATAAGAAACCCATCACGGCAGAAAAAATATAAACAGTGATAGGCGATAGTGGTGTCCATAAAAAAGCCATGATGGCAATGGACCTGCCAAAATAAATTCCTGAGAGTAAATAACGTTTAGGAAAGCGCTGCCCGAAAATACCTGCGCAATAGGTACCAAAGACGTTGAATAATCCAATCAAAGCAAGGGCCGTGGTTGCAATCGTAGGTGATCCTACCGCTGGATAAGTTTGAGACATATCCTTAAGGTAGGGCGCCAAGTGAACCGCAATAAAAACTACCTGAAAGCCACAGACAAAATAACCCAGAGTTAAATAACGATAGCTTGGATTGCTAGCTGCCTCTCGAAGTGCTTGTCGAATTGTTTGGTCACCAGCGGCATGGGTATAGACAAAATTCTTCTCCCGCAATAAGAAAGCAGTTGGGATCATGAAGCTCGCAATAATCGCCAAGAGGAGGAGGGCATCTTGTGGACCAAAACGACTCAAGAGACCTTGTTCAGCAGGAATCATTAAGAACTGGCCAAAGGATCCTGCAGCAGCAGTGATTCCCATTGCCCAGACGCGTTTATCGGCTGGTACATTTCTGCCTAAAATTCCATAGACCACGCTATAGGTCGTCGCTGTTTGGGCCAAACCAATCATGAGGCCACCCGCAATTGTGAAGTTCAAGGTATCGCTAGATATGGCCATGCCTGCCAAGCCAAGGGCGTAGAGTAGACCGCCAAGAAGCATGATTCTGAATGCGCCAAATCGATCAGCAAGTGCCCCAGTAAGCGGTTGGAATGCACCCCAAATTAAATTCTGTAGCGCAATCGTGAGGGCGAATGTGCCGCGTCCCCAACCATTTTCTAAAGTGATGGGTAAATTAAATAAACCAAAGCCATGACGAATACCCATAGAAAGGGTGACCATGAGCCCACCATAAATCAGAACCTCTTTAATACTGAGAGAGCGAGCAACTTTTTCTGGGGAGATCACAAAACACCTTTGTCATAAAGTTTCTCTATTGCTTTGCTATCCAGCATCAAGTGTTCTTGCAAAACTTCTCGAGTATGTTGCCCCAACATGGGTGGTGGCATATTGTATTGAACTGGCGACTGGGATAAATGCATTGGATTGGCAACTAACTTCATTTGGCCTACTGCTGGATGGGGAACCGTGACTTCAATGCCTCTGGCTTGTACCTGTGGGTCCTCAAAAACCTCTTTAAAGTTATTAATAGGACCACAAGGGACTTTCGCTTCTTCAAGCAAATGAATCCATTCGGCTTTGGTCTTTTGTCGTGTCATTGCCTCTAAAAGTGGTACGAGCTGATCGCGATGTTTAACCCGCTTAGGGTTGTCGTGAAAACATGGATCATTGGCTAACTGGGCTTGACCACCCACAGTTACAAAGTGTTTGAACTGACTATTGTTTCCAGCGGCAACAATGATCCAGCCATCGGATGTTGGGAAAGTTTGATACGGCACGATCGTTGCCGATGCATTTCCTAAACGTTGCGGAATTTGTTCAGTACATAAATAAGCACTGGCTGCATTAGCCATGACCGCAATTTGTGTATCGAGTAAAGCCATATCGATGCATTGCCCTTCGCCAGTCCGATCGCGATGAATCAGGGCTGCCATGATTGCATTCGTTGCATACATACCTGTAAAAATATCGGCAATCGGCACTCCCGCTTTTTGGGGTGATGCCCCTGGAACATTTTCGGCTTCGCCGGTAACACTCATGAAGCCACCCATGCCCTCAATAATCATGTCATAGCCTGGGCGATTGGCATAAGGGCCAGTTTGACCAAAGCCAGTAATCGAGCAGTAAATTAAATCGGGCTTTACTTTTTGTAGAGCAGCATAGTCAAGGCCGTATTTCACGAGTTGGCTTACTTTGTAGTTTTCAATCAGAACGTCAGACTCGGCGACTAATTTGCGAATGATGTCTTGCCCCTCAGGTGTGCTGATATCAACGGTGATTGAGCGTTTATTTCGATTCATGGCGATGAAAAAAGCCGTCTCACTGCTATCTTGACCCTGAGCATCTTTAGCGAAGGGCGGTCCCCAATGGCGAGTATCGTCGCCAACCCCAGGTTTTTCTACCTTAATGACATCGGCACCCAGGTCAGCCAAATTTTGGGTGCACCAAGGTCCAGCGAGAACCCGGCTGAGGTCTAAAACACGAATATGACTTAAGGCACCCATTAGCTAATTTTGGCATGAATACAGGGTTAATCCCTGAAATTTGAGGGTGTCAGCCAGACATGGCTACAATTTGCGCGAATGGCTACACGTAAAACCTCCGAATACAGCGAATCATCGATTCAGGTCCTCAAAGGCCTTGAACCCGTCCGGCAGCGGCCCGGAATGTATACCCGCACTGATAATCCACTGCACATTATTCAAGAGGTTCTGGATAACGCATCGGATGAAGCGCTAGGGGGATTTGGCAAACACATCATTGTGACGATGCATACCGATGGTAGCGTGAGCGTAGAGGATGATGGTCGAGGTATTCCTGTTGGAATACATCCCACTGAAAAACTCCCTGTTGTAGAAATCGTATTCACTCAATTGCATGCTGGTGGTAAGTTTGAAAAAGGCAGTGGCGGGGCATACGCCTTTTCAGGCGGCCTGCATGGCGTTGGCGTCTCCGTTACGAATGCACTCTCCAAACGACTGGAAGTGACTGTATGGCGTGATGGGCAAGTTTCTACGCTGACCTTTGCTGATGGCAAGGTTATCGAGAAACTCAAATCCAAAGCTTCTAGCAAAGAAGATAAGTCACATGGCACTCGGGTACGAGCTTGGCCTGATGCAAAGTATTTTGATAGTTCAGTTATTCCAATGCCGGAGTTGATTCGTCTACTAAGATCTAAGGCGGTTCTACTCCCTGGGGTTAAAGTCACGCTGATTCAAGAAAAATCAGGTGATAGTCAAACTTGGCAATACGCTCAAGGCCTACGTGGCTACCTTAATGAAGCGATTGCCCAAGCAGGCCATGGAGCCGAGGTCATTCCTCCATTTGAAGGCGAGCAATATGCCACTGGGAATAGTGATGAAGATGGTTTTGCTGAAGGTGAGGGTGCTGCTTGGGTAGTGGCTTGGACCGAGGATGGCGCACCCGTCCGTGAGAGCTACGTCAATCTAATACCAACACCAGCCGGCGGAACACATGAGAGTGGTTTGCGCGAAGGCTTATTTAATGCTGTCAAAGGTTTTATTGAGATGCATGCTTTGCAACCCAAAGGTGTCAAGCTCATGCCGGAAGATGTGTTTGCAAGAGCCTCCTTTATTTTGTCGGCAAAAGTTCTAGATCCCCAATTTCAGGGGCAAATTAAAGAGCGCCTGAACTCCCGTGATGCAGTGCGTTTGGTTTCGGCTTATTCCAAATCGGCCCTAGAGCTTTGGCTAAATCAACATGTCGATTACGGTCGCAAACTTGCTGATCTCGTCATTAAGCAGGCGCAAGCGAGAACGCGTGCTGGCCAAAAAGTTGAGAAGAAAAAATCATCAGGGGTTGCTGTTCTCCCAGGAAAGCTAACCGACTGCGAGAGTCAAGATACCGGCATGAACGAAATCTTCCTGGTTGAGGGAGACTCAGCGGGGGGCTCAGCAAAGATGGGTCGCAATAAGGAGTATCAAGCTATCCTGCCGCTCAGAGGAAAGGTTCTTAACACTTGGGAGGCAGAGCGTGATCGCCTCTTTGCGAATAATGAAGTGCACGATATCGCTGTAGCAATTGGAGTTGATCCGCATGGTCCCAATGACGAGATCGACTTAAGTAATTTGCGTTATGGCAAGGTTTGTATTCTGTCTGATGCAGACGTTGATGGAGCGCATATTCAAGTTTTATTGCTCACTTTGTTCTACAAGCACTTTCCTAAACTCATTGACTTGGGCCATGTCTATATCTCCAGACCGCCTTTATTTAGAGTGGATGCACCAGCCCGTGGTAAGAAGCCTGCTCAAAAAATCTATGCGCTGGATGCAAATGAGCTGCAAGCGATTGAAGATAAGTTACGTAAAGATGGGGTTCGCGAAGCAGCCTGGCAAATTTCCCGCTTTAAAGGTTTGGGTGAAATGAGTGCGGAGCAATTGTGGGATACCACTTTAAACCCGGATACTCGACGCCTTTTGCCTGTAACCTTGGGCGATTGGACCCAGGATGAAACGATTAAGACCATGGATATGTTGATGGGTAAATCTGAATCTGGCGCACGGCGCGATTGGTTGGAAGAACGCGGTAATGAAGTTGAGGCAGATATCTAATGGCCATTAAGAAGCCCGTTAAGAAAACAGTTTCCACAAAATCGGCCAAGCCGGTAGAGCAGGCTGATCTTTTCTCTAATATCGATGCGATAGAAATTGCTGAGGTCGACCAAGTCTTACCGAAGTCATCAAAGTCTGGCGGCAATTCGCCACCACATGATCCTAATAAGGTTGAACTCAATGAAGATGACAAAGATAGCTTAACGCTGGCAGTGTATGCGGAGCGTGCTTATTTAGATTACGCCATTAGCGTTGTCAAGGGCCGTGCTTTACCAGATGTTGCAGATGGACAAAAGCCAGTGCAACGCCGCATTCTTTTCTCCATGAGCGAGATGGGTTTGCGTGCGGATGCAAAACCTGTAAAGAGCGCGCGGGTCGTAGGTGATGTATTGGGTAAGTTCCATCCACACGGCGATCAATCTGCTTATGACGCATTGGTACGTTTGGCGCAAAGTTTTTCGTTGCGCTACCCCTTAATCGATGGTCAGGGTAATTTTGGTTCACGCGATGGTGATGGTGCGGCAGCAATGCGTTATACCGAAGCGCGTTTAACCAAGATTGCTGGTTTACTCCTCAGCGAGATTGACGAAGGTACAGTAGATTTTGCGCCCAACTACGATGGATCATTCCAAGAGCCTAAGTTATTACCAGCGCGCTTACCTTTCGTTCTTCTTAATGGCGCTTCGGGTATTGCAGTTGGAATGGCCACGGAAATTCCTTCACATAATTTGCGGGAAGTAGCCAGTGCAGCAATTGCCTTAATGAAGTCGCCCAAGATGTCGACTGCCGATTTATTAGAAATCATGCCGGGCCCTGACTTTCCAGGGGGCGGTCAAATTATTTCTCCTGCCAATGAGATTGCTCAGATCTATGAGGGTGGTCGCGGAAGTCTAAAAGTCAGAGCTCGATGGTCTGTAGAGGAATTGGCTCGCGGTCAGTGGCAAATAGTCGTAAATGAATTGCCACCTTCCACTTCCTCCCAAAAGGTTTTACAAGAGATTGAAGAGATCACCAATCCCAAGGTCAAGATTGGCAAAAAAACCTTAACAACCGATCAAAATAACTTGAAGTCAACCATCTTGGCAGTATTAGATGGTGTCCGTGATGAGTCCAGTAAAGATGCGGCAGTACGTTTAGTGTTTGAACCCAAGAGTAAAAATGTTGAAGTGAATGAGTTCGTAAATCTCTTGCTCGCCCATACCTCTTTAGAATCAAACGCGCCAATCAATTTAGTGATGATTGGAACGGATGGTCGCCCGCGTCAGAAGGGCCTCAAAGAGATTATCTCGGAGTGGATTGGTTTTAGAGTACAAACTGTCACTCGTCGTACCGAATACCGTTTGGGTAAAGTCAAAGACCGTATGCATATTCTGGAAGGCCGTTTAACGGTACTTCTAAATATTGATAAGGTCATCAAGATTATTCGTAATAGCGATGAGCCCAAGGCAGATTTGATCGTTGCCTTCAAGCTTACTGAACGTCAAGCAGAAGATATCTTAGATATTCGCTTGCGTCAGCTAGCTCGCTTAGAGGGTATCAAGATTGAACAAGAGCTCAAAGAGCTTAAAACTGAGCGTGATGATCTTGAGGGACTTTTGCAAAACGATAGTAATTTGCGTAAGCGCATCATTAAAGAAATTGAGTCCGATATGAAGGACTTTGGAGATGATCGTCGCACCATCATCCAAGAAGATAAGCGTGCTGTTGCTGAGACCAAAGTAGTCGATGAGCCAGTGACCGTGATTGTTTCTCAAAAGGGTTGGGTCCGCGTCCGTCAAGGGCATGAGCATGACCCAAGTCAGTTCTCATTTAAGGCTGGCGATGGAATGTATGGCACTTTCGAATGCCGCACCGTGGATTTAATGCAGGGCTTTGGTAGCGATGGTCGTGTTTATACCGTCCCTGTCAGTGAGCTCCCTGGCGCACGTGGAGATGGTTCGCCCCTTACTAGCTTCGTTAATTTGGCGGCTGGATCCCAAATGGTGGCGTATTACGCAGGACATGCTGATGATCTAGTCTTAATTTCAACGCGTGCAGGCAATGGCTTCTTGGCTAATGTGAGCGACATGATGACGCGCAATAAAGCTGGTAAGGCTTTTGTGGGTATCGATGCTAAGTTTCCGAGTGGAGATGCTCCGCTTGGAGCCGCCAAGGTATCTGTTGGCATGAAACAGGTTGCGTGTTTATCCGAGAGTGCAAAACTTTTAGTATTTCCATTAGACGAACTGAAGCGTTTGCCTGCTGGAGGCAAGGGTGTGATTCTGATGGGCTTAGATGGGAAAGAGACATTAGCCTCTGCGATTGCAGTCGGCCCTGAGGGGGCGACTTATACAGGCGCAGGAAGAGCCGGTAAACCAACGGAACTCAATCTGGATGCCAAGACTCTCAAGACGTTCGTGGGTAATCGCGCACGCAAAGGCCACTTTGTTGAGCCTCGCCTAAAAGATGGAAAACTCAAAGCCAACTAAAGCAGTGATTTAAATCTCAGCGATGAGTTCAATTTCTACGCAGGCACCCAAAGGGATTTGAGCTACACCAAAGGCGCTGCGAGCATGTTTGCCCGCATCACCAAAAACATCAAATAAGAGTTCTGAGCATCCGTTAATGACTAAGTGCTGTTCGGTGAAGTCGCTAGTGGAGTTCACTAGACCCATCACTTTGATAATTCTTTTGATCCGATCGATAGAGCCTAAGTGCGTATCAAGTGTGGCGAGTAAGTCGATAGCAATCGCGCGTGCTGCTTTCTTGCCCGTTTCGGTATCCATATCTTGACCAAGTTTGCCAACCCAAACTTTTCCCGCCTGCTTTGCTATGTGCCCCGAGAGGTAAACGGTATTGCCTGAGGTGCTTGCCATCACATACGCTGCTGCTGGAGGACCCGCTGGGGGCAATTCAATACCTAAAGTTTTGAGGCGATCAGAGGCTAGGGCGGTCATGGTGTTCTCGATGATGGGGAATAGGAGAAAGTATAGGGATAAATATTCTCCATACACGCCAATTCGCTAAAAACAGGCATTCTAGGCTATTTGCTAGCAGTCTCCGCTATACTCTCTCAAACTTTTTATCAATTAGCTGCTTGATGATTTCTATGAAAAAACACCTGATTTCCCAATTGGCCTTATCTGCTGGTTTAGCCTTATTTGCCGTTGCGGCACAAGCTGACGATGTTCAGGGTTCTGCCAAAGCAGGAGCTGGAAAAGTATGGCTTTGTACTGGCTGTCATTCCATTCCTGACTATCGCGCTGACTACCCACTGGTCTACCGGGTTCCAATGATTGGCGGTCAAAATGCTGGCTATATTGCGCTTGCTTTGTCTGAGTACAAAAAGGGGGAGCGTAAGCACCCAACGATGAGAGCTATCGCCGGAAGCTTGTCAGATCAGGATATGGCTGACATTGGCGAATACTACGCCGCTCAAACATCCAGCTCACCGATTAACCCATTGAAGTAATCGAGATATGTCTATGAAATTTGCATTCATCACAACTCTTGTGTTTTGCTGTGTTGGCCTGGCTAATGCTGCTGATATTCAAAAAGGCCAAGCTTTGGTAGAGAAGGGCGCCTGTACTACTTGCCATGGCGCAGGACTTAACGCTCCAATCTTGCCGGTTTATCCACGTTTGGCTGGTCAACCTGCTGATTACCTTTACTACGCTTTACACGCCTATCAAGTGGGCGGCAGCAATGCCAAGTATGGCCGGAACAATGCCATCATGGCCGGACAGGTTCAGCCCTATTCTGATCAAGATCTAAAAGATATCGCAGCTTACGTTTCCTCATTACCAGGCACTCTAGTAATTAAAAAGTAACGCTGCTTTAGAAGATACAGTAATGGCTTAGGATAATCTCCTAAGCCATTGTTTTATATAGCTCTGATACTTTAAAATCTACTTAGCAGCCTCTAAACCTTGAGCCAAGTGCTTACGCATTGCCATTTCAGCAGCATTAGCATCGCCTTTAAGGATGGCTTCTAGGATCTGTCGATGCTCCAGCAGGGAGTTTTGCAATCTTCCAGTTCGATTTAAAGAGTCTTTTCTCTGAAGTTTGAGTACTTTCCTCAAATCGCCAATCACCCCGTTCAACCACTTATTTCCCGCAATATCGAGGATAAGTTCATGAAATCGCACATTAATCTCAAAAAATTGCTCAATATCTCGATCCGCGGCCGCTTTTTCTAGGCGATGATGGAGGTCATCTAGCTGATTCAATTGGGACTCATTGGCCTTCGTAGCTGCTTCCTTGGCTGCTTCTGCCTCTAGAAGCGAGAGGACAGTGAATATTTGTTCTAAATCAGATCGTTCTACCTCGGTGACATAGGCACCTCTGCGCAATTTAATCGTTACAAGCCCCTCAGCAGCGAGTAATTTAATGGCTTCGCGCATGGGCGTTCTGCTAATGCCGAACTGAACGGCTAGACTTTGTTCGTCTAACCAGCTTCCTGGAGCCAGCTCATGGGCAAAGATTTGGCCTCTGAGGCGGTCAGCGACATCCTCATATAAGGGCCGATTTATTAGTTTTGTATTCATAATTATGTATACAATATCTAGACAAACTGGGATTTGTCAAGCAAAATAGCCTTAATTATTTTGTGAGATTGATACAGCCTTATGGGAGCAATAGATGGCTAGTACTAAGAAGGACAAAACAACATCTTGGCCTGATGCAGCAAAGACCAATCTGGATGCTTGGAATAAATCAGCTCAAAAGTCAGCACCCAATGGCGATGTTGATAAATT
>DAISKI010000037.1:0-10484 GCA_036821065.1 Polynucleobacter sp.
CTTTGTAGAAGGCAGCAGATTGATGGGGGTTTTCACCATAGCGCATCTCTTGGACTTTTTCGAACCCGAGGTGGAGTGTCTCTGGGTATGGAGAACGATGCTGATGGCTTAAATCATCGCCTAGAGAAGATAAGTAATTTGCAATAGCGCCATCATATTGGGCGGTATGAGCAAAGACTTTCTTGGCTAGAGCTAAATTGGTTTTATAAGAAACACGATTTTGATTTGACTTCATCTCAGCGAGTACTGCTGAGTAGTCGTCTGGTGAGATCAATACTGTAACGTCTTGATGATTCTTCGCCGCAGCCCGCAGCATTGCTGGGCCACCAATATCAATATTCTCAACTGCTTCTTCGAAAGAGCATTCTGCCTTTGCCACTGTTTGATTAAAGGGGTAAAGGTTAATCACCAGCATATCAATCATGCCAATGCCATGCTCCTTCAAGGCAGCCATATGCTCTTTTGAGTCCCTCCGCGCTAAAAGTCCCCCGTGCACCATGGGGTGCAGAGTCTTAACACGACCATCGAGCATTTCTGGAAAATGGGTCAAAGCAGAGACCTCGGTAACTGGCAAACCATTTTCAGCGAGTAGCTTAGCTGTTCCTCCTGTAGAAATGAGTTGGACGCCAAGAGCATGCAGAGCTTTAGCAAAGTCAACGATGCCATGTTTATCAGAAACAGAAAGAAGTGCGGTACGAATCATGTGATTTATTTAGAGAAATGATTATTTAATGAGTTTGTGCTCGACTAACTTTTTATGCAAAGTATTGCGATTAATACCAAGATATTGCGCAGCTAGAGATTGGTTATCTTTTGCATGACGCATGACAATCTCGAGCATGGGTTTTTCAACTACCTCTAAGACCATTTGATAAACGTCAGATGGGGCTGTGTCTTTGAGGTCATCCAAATAGTGCTGGAGGTGAGTTTGAACGCACTCAGTAATAGGGTGTTTATTGGTCATGAATCAATTGCGAATTTAAGCAGCCTCTAAAAAGAGTAGACGATCAGAGTGGGATTTCATTTCATCAAAAAAATCATTGACCATTTGCAATTGGGTCTTGCAATCGTCAGCAGTATTCATTTTCTGTCTAAAGTGATGAGAATTGCGTAAGCCTTTGCAATACCAGCCAATATGCTTTCGTGCGGTGCGAAGGCCAGTATATTCACCGTAAAAAGCGTAATGATCGAGCAAGTGTTCGTTCATGATGTTTTGAATCTCGGCAATCTCAGGCGTTGGTAGAGTTTCGCCGGTAGAAAGATAGTGTGCAATCTCTCTAAAGATCCAGGGGCGACCTTGAGCGGCGCGACCAATCATGATGGCATCGGCTCCGGTAAGTTTTAAAACTTGAGCTGCTTTTTCTGGAGTGGTGATGTCACCATTAGCCACCACCGGAATTCGTACACTACTCTTCACAGCTTGAATCGTTTCGTATTCAGCAGCACCGAGATACAAATCTGCGCGTGTACGACCATGAACTGTCAACATTGAAATCCCAGATTGCTCAGCCAGTTTTGCAACAGCCAAAGCATTTTTATTTTCACGATCCCAGCCTGTCCGAATTTTCAGAGTGACAGGAACTGCATTGGGACCAACACCAACAGCCTGAACAACGGCTTCAATAATTTGTTGGACTAAAGGCTCGTCTCGTAATAAGGCGGAACCAGCGGCAACATTGCAGACTTTCTTAGCTGGGCAGCCCATATTGATGTCAATGATTTGGGCGCCATGATCAACATTGAGTTTGGCAGCTGCAGCCATCATAGTTGGGTCAGCTCCGGCAATCTGGACAGCAATCGGCTTGAATTCACCCTGATGATTTGCGCGACGCTGGGTCTTTTCACTTTTCCATAAGAGCGCGTTCGAGGCGATCATCTCGGATACAGCATAACCAGCACCCAGTTTTTTACACAACTGACGAAAAGGGCGATCAGTCACGCCAGCCATCGGGGCTACGAATAGCTGATTAGCTAGCTGATGTGGTCCGATTTTCATGTATTTGAAAGGGGTAAAAGGCGTTTGTGCGAATAGGAGAGGGTGTTACTTTAGCACAAGAGCCCCTTAATTTGCCTAAATTTTAGGCAAATTAAGCCTCATTTTTGAGTGACAGTAGAACTGCTTTTAAGCCCCCTAGCGTCGTCCAAACATCATTTGACGGGCTAAGGCTGTTTTAACTGGCGGGAGCCATTGCAGGGCCGATAAAGCTAAGCCTCGGGCAAACACAACGGGGATTAAGTTTGAGGTAAAGACTCTGGCCATCATATCGGTCAAGCCAATGGTTGTCTTGCGATCCACTTGTCGACTTTCAGCATATTCAGAAAGCGCTTTATCAATCGCCGTTGTTGTGATGCCGGTTGCAGTCCTGGCGAATACACTGCTGAGTTTTTCTGAGAGGAGATAAGCATCTCGCAGACCTAAGTTCAAGCCTTGACCGGCAACAGGGTGCAGCGTTTGTGCTGCATTACCAATCCAAACAGCATTACCTTGATGAATCTCTTTGCGGTAATTGAGGCCTAAATCATAGAAGCGGCGATCTTGGATTTTGAGAAAGCGTCCAATCCGTGAACCAAATTCATTTTGTAGTGCAGATAAAAATTCGACATTGCTTAAAGTAAGTCGATGTTGGGTTGACTCAGGAGAGCCACACCAAACCAGATTCAAAATATTTGTACCGTAGTGACTCGGAAGCACTGCCAGGGGGCCTTCAGCAGTGAACCGTTCCCATGCCATCTGTGGCGTAGCGGCATCTACTTCCACCAAACCCACTAGAGCAGCTTGACCATAGTCTCGACCAGACTCAACCCAATCTTGGGTTTTGAATAAGCCACCTTCAGCATGAACAATACATTGAGCATGTAGATCTAGAGGAGCACTATTGGCATCAATGTGCCGCCAAGTAAAGTGAGGACTATTTTTTTGCAAGTGACGAAGTGTGCTGCGTAATGCCAAATGAATATCGCGGTAGCGAACGATATGACCAAGCGCATCTTGTTTGAGTTCTTCTCGCGTCATCAAAGCACGACCAAAGCGCCCAGCTTGAGACACATGTACTTGATGAATGGGTGCGCTCTCATCAGGCCAGGCACTAATCGTATCGAGTAGAAGCTTGCTCCCATGAGAGAGAGCGATACCTCTGGTATCAGCCGAGCCCAGAGCGCTATCCTCAATGGGGTTGCGGTCAATGAGAGTGAGCCGAATATCTGGATATTTTTGTAGAGTCCAGGCAGCGCAGGCTAGCCCAACGGGACCACCACCTAAAATCAGAAGATCGCAAGGAGGACTTGTCATCGGATTGCAGTTAATTGCGCATTAGGGCTTCGATTTCTTCGGCCTTTACAGGCACACCACGAGAAATCAATTCGCAGCCAGATGGAGTGACGACTGCATCATCTTCAATCCGGATTCCGATATTCCAGAAGGATTCAGGAATATCTTCAGCCGGCCTAATGTAGAGACCAGGCTCAATCGTGAGAGCCATATTGGGCTGAAGAATCCGCCAAGGTTTGTCGGTTTGAATGCTAGCCTCCCTGTAGGAGCCCACATCATGAACATCCATACCCAACCAATGGGAAGTACGATGCATATAAAAGCGTCGATAGGCGCCGGTTTCAATCGCATTGTCAAGTGAGCCTAAGTCCGCAAGCTTGAGAAGCTTTTCGTCAAGCAATCCCTGGGTTAACACTCTGACAGCAGCCTCGTGGGGCTGAATAAAAGTATTACCAGGACGAGTTTGTGCAACCGCCGCTTCTTGTGCTTGCAAGGTGATGTCATACAGAGCGCGCTGTGGACCAGTGAATTTTCCATTTACTGGGAAAGTGCGGGTAATGTCAGAAGCATAGCTATCGAGTTCACAGCCTGCATCAATTAAGCACAGATCACCATCTTGCAAAAGCGCATTGCCAGCGCGGTAATGCAAAATGCAGGTGTTTGCACCAGCGGCTACGATGCTGTTGTAAGCTACGCTTTGCGAGCCGTGGTAACGAAATTCGTGAAGTAATTCAGCTTCTAATTGATATTCATGCATACCTGGTATACAGGCTTGCATTGCGCGAATATGGGCGCGTGCAGAAATCGCTGCTGCCCGTTTCATGATCTCAATTTCATGCACATCTTTGAATAAACGCATTTCATGAATCAAGGCATCAACATCATGAAATTGTGTTGGTGGGTTAAGACCTGAGCGACTTTGCTTGCGTACTTGCTCCATCCAATCCCTCAGGCGGCGATCATCTTCAGTACTTTGGGCTAGGCGAAGATACACGGCATCATTTTGACTTAATAGCTCACTCAGTTTTGCATCTAACTCTTGATTGCTGTAGGCAAAATCGAGACCCAGAAATTCTGGTGCTGCATCAGGCCCCAGTCGAATACCATCCCAAATTTCGCGTTCAATGTCTTTTGGACGACAAAAAAGGTGTGACTGGAATGACTTGCTTTCTACTACGAGAACCAATGTTGCACCAGGCTCTTCAAAGCCGGTAAGGTAAAAGAAATCACTGTCATGACGATAAGGAAATTCACTATCCCGATTGCGAGCTACTTCTGGTGCAGTTGCAATGATCGCGATACCACCACCCGTTTTGGATCGGATTTGCTCTGCCAGTTTTAATCTTCGAGATTGATAAATTTCAGGTTGATGCATATGCCGCATTAAGCTCTTGTAAACGTTGAGGTGTACCGACATCGTGCCACGGTCCGAGATATTTTTCACCGAGCACCTGATTTTTATGCATAGCCTCCTTCAAGAGTGGGGCTAATTTAGCCGATGCTCCGCTTTTGAGATGGGCAAATAGGCTCTGATGGTAGATGCCGATGCCAGAAAAGGTCAGTTTTTCGGCTTCAGGCGAGGTGGTGTCTTGAACCTTCCCGTCGAGAAGATAAAAATCCCCATCCGGATGTTGAATCGGGTTGGGCACCATTACTAAATAAGCCATGGGCATTGCAGGAATAGCCCTCAGTTTCGGTATTTGCCTCAGCAGAGCAGTTATTGGGAAATCAGGGCAGAAAACATCCCCATTGATGACGAGCAGATAGTCGGTAGGCCTTAGAAGATCTAGTGCTTTGTGAATACCGCCCGCAGTCTCTAAAGCCGTGCCTTCTCGAGAATAGCTAATTTGAAGATTGAATTGGCTACCATCACCCAAGGCATTTTCAATCTTTTCACCAAGCCAGGCATGATTGATTACTACTTTTTTGATGCCAGCCTGACTAAGTGAAATGAGATGTCTCTCCAATAAAGATTGATTACCAATTTTGAGAAGGGGTTTAGGCAACTCATCTGTAAGAGGGCGCATGCGCTCACCTCGGCCTGCGGCAAGCAAGAGACAGGGAAGTGAAGAAGAGTTGCTCATCTACGTGTGGATTCTAAAAGGCGGGCTAATGGTTTGAGCTCGATATAGCGATTAGCAGTTGCGATAGCGTATTCCAAAACCAGGGGAATATCTTTTAAATAACCCTCTTTACCATCGCGATGAAATAGCCTTGCAAAGATGCCCAGTATTTTGAGATGGCGTTGTAGACCCATCCATTCAAAATCACGATAAAACTCACCGAAATCTTCAGGCATAGGAAGCCCGACTTTTTTTCCATCCTCCCAAAAGCGGATCACCCAGTCCAATACTTGCTCTTCAGGCCATGCAATATAAGCATCACGCCAAAGGGATGCAGCATCATAGGTGATTGGACCATACACTGCATCCTGAAAATCGATGACACCAGGATTGTTGTGTTCGGTAAGCATTAAATTTCGGGAATGGAAATCACGATGCACGTAGACTTTTGCTTGAGCTAAATTATTTTGAATGATGTGATCAAAAGTAACCTTGATAAGTTGTTCTTGTTTTGTATCTAATGAAATTTCTAGATGCTTGTTCAAATACCATTCTGGAAAGAGTTGGAGTTCGCGTAGTAAAAGTGTTGCATCATAATTAGGAAGAATATCTGGCTTGCTAGCCAATTGCATTTTGATCAGCGCCTGAGTCGCGTCTTGATAAAGCTGATTGGCTGTTTGAGAACTGAGTTCAGCGAGATAGGTTTTAGTGCCTAGATCATTGAGTAAAAGAAAGCCCTCAGCAATATTTTTTTCTAATATTTTGGGAACATTGAGCCCGGCATTTTCTAGCAACAAATCTACCTTAATAAAGTCGTCTAAGGGCTCATGTTGCGGTGGGGCATCCATGACAATCAAGGTCTCAAAATGAGGAGTTTTGGACCCAATCCGGAAATACCTTCGAAAACTGGCATCAGCCGAAGCGGGCGCCAAGCTGGCAAGATCTAATTGCCAGTTAGGCTCTAGGCCTTTTAGCCATTTGCGGAGGGTGTCTAAGCGTGTGTCGGTCATGTCGATTCGTATAATAAGGCGGGTCAAGATCCATGAGTCATTATCGCCGTCGCGCCGGCCTTTGCGCCCCTCTTTTTTGTGAGCTAACCCTGCGCGTTTTGATGGGGCTGGCTTTACTTGGATTGGCTGCTCAATCGAGCGCTCAAGCTCCCCCTCCATTACCGCCTACTTCACAGTCTTCAGTCGGATCTATTTTAATTCCTGATCGGGGTGACGTCACCGTTTTGAAGTTAGACGATCAATTGCGAGTTGGGCAACCGATTGCAGATGGCAAGGCGCTCACATTTACATCGAGCGATGCGATTGATGGTGTAGTTGAGCGAGATATGCATTTAATTGGTCGCGCACAAATGCGTCGTAATGGCGCAGTCATGAAAGCAGATGAAATTACTTACGATCCTGATAGTGATATTGCAACCTTAAACGGCCATGCGGAATTGATCAAAGGAAATACTTCCTTTAAGGGGCCGAATGCACGTTTTAATGTGGATGCACGCGAAGGCGAAATGGATTTGCCTAATTACGAGTTACGCGACACTCGTGCCAATGGTAAGGCTAAGAAGTTAACCGTACAAAGTGCCGATGTATTTGTTTTTGATAACGCAACCTATACAACTTGTAATCCAGAAAATCTCGATTGGTATTTCACAGCGAGCAAAATTGAAATCGATAACGAGCAAAAAGAAATGACTGGTACCAATGGAGTAATGCGTTTCTTTGATGTACCTATCGCCTATGTTCCGTATTTCAGTGTGCCAACTTCAGGTCAAAGGCGTTCAGGTTTGCTTGCTCCCATTGCAGGCTACAACTCAAATAATGGTATTGATGTTACGCAGCCTTACTACGTCAATATTGCCCCAAATAGAGATCTACTCTTATTACCTCGTGTAATGGGTCAACGTGGGACACAGTTAGGAGCGCAATATCGATTTTTGGATAGAAATGAGGCGGGCACTTTGGGTGGAGACTATCTTCCCTATGACAGAAAAACAGGAACAAACCGGTGGCGTTATGATTGGCAACAGAGACAGTTATTTAGTGGCGCAATGGGGCCTAATGGAGCCTTAGCTCCCGGAGCTTGGACGGGGTATGCCAACGTGGCACGAGTTTCGGATAACTTTTATCCAACAGACTTTTCGCAAAGTATTGCGGGAGCGGTAACAAGCCAGTTTCGTCAAGAAGTAGGTGCCAATAAACAATTGATGGGAAGTTTAAGTAACTGGAATGTTTCAGCACGCGCTTTGACTTTCCAGACACTGCAGCCCGATCCGACTAATATTGTGCAGTCTCCATATAACATTTTGCCTAATGTTACGGCTTCATACAACAATCGTTTGACACCAACTACAACTGATGTCAGTGGGAAATATATTACTTTACCGACCGGACCAGCTACCAGCTTTTCATCGGATTACACTCGCTTTGCCTATAACATCGGAGCAAATTTAGCTGCGACTGCACCAGGTGTATATAGCCAAGCTGACCGAACAATCGTTAAGGGTGCCATGGCTTTACCACAGGTGACGCCGGGTTACTATATCACCCCGAAAGTGAGTTTTCAAGCTAATAACTACAACGCGACTGCTTTTAACAATAGTACTGCAGCACCCGCTCAAGGCTTCATCTTGCCTACCTTTAGTTTGGATTCTGGAGTAGCGTATGAGCGTGACGCAGCAGAGTTAAAAAATTTCTTTGGCCGCGATATGCTCTTAACAATGGAGCCACGTGCGTTCTATGTTTATACCCCATATCAAAACCAAACCTACACCCCGATCTTTGATACTGCTGATGGTGGTTTTGGATTAATTCAGATTTTTAGTGAAAACAATTTTGTTGGTGGCGACCGTATAGCGGACAACAATAAATTGACCGGCGGTGTTACCAGCCGCATGATTGAAGCTAATACCGGGACCGAGCGCGCCTCGGTAACGCTTGCGCAGCGCCAGGACTTTACGCCTCAGCGTGTTGGCTTGAATGGAACCATAGCCAATCCAACCGCGTATAACGATACCTTGGGAGCTGCCTCAGTACGATTACTCGGGAACTTTAGTATTGATGGGTTTGGAGATTACAACCCAACACTCAGTCAATTTGTGCAAACTACCGCCGGAGCGAGTTGGCGTCCTACCCCGGGTCGAAGTTTGAATATTGGGTATCGCAATGTTTATACCCCTCCTGTTATAGCTTCTACTCAGAATAATCAAGTTGCTGCACCAGGTGCTACAACAACCAATCAATACAATATTTCTGGGCAATGGCCAATCACTCGAGAACTCTCCGTCCTGGGGCGCTGGGGTTATGATGCGCTAGCAAGTAAAACCTTAAACTCTATGGCTGCGCTTGAATGGACCCGGGATTGCTGGACTTTCAGAGGGGCATACTCGCAGGTAGTTAATACTTCGCAAATAATGACCACTCAAGTCCTCTTTCAGGTCGAATTTAGGGGTTTTGCCAGCGCAGGTAGCAACCCAGTTGATATCATGAAGCTAAACGTACCTGGATATATGCCAACATCAAAGCCTATACCCCCTTCAACATATGAGAATTATCAATGACGTATTACAGAATTCACCTCAAGCACATCCTCTTTGCGATAATTTTTTCAGGACTCGCTTTACTATCGATTACTTCAGGTGCTCAAACTGCTGGCGTACCTAAAAAAGTTACTAGCAACCTTGAAAGCCCTAGCAATAACACCAGTTCTGATAGTAAGGTCCGGGATATTGATGGAGTTGCTGCGGTTGTAAATACTGGATTTATAACTCGTAAAGAGATTGATGATCGTATTGTGACCTTGCAAAAACAGGGTGCAAAACTACCTTCAGATGTAGTTGCACTTAGAAAAGCAATTTTAGAGCGCCTCATCATAGAAAAAGTGCAACTCCAAGAGGCTGAGCAAGATGGGGTCACCGTAAGCGAAAAAGAACTTACGAGAATTATTGATGACATCGTCACAAGAAATAAAACGACTCTTGCAGAATTTAAGGCAAAAGTTATTGCATCTGGTATGAGTTATGAGCGCTATAAAGAGATGTTGCGTAACGATGTTGTGATGAGCCGTTATCGCGAGCGCGAAGTTGAATCGAAGATTAAGATTTCTGACGCTGAGATTGATAACTTTATTGCCGAGCAGTCAAGAGGAAGGGGTGGCGCTGTCAGGCCGATCGCAAATACACCTTCTGCAGCTGGTGGTGTAGAGGAAATTGATATTGCCCAAATTTTTATCCCAGCAGATGCTAATGCTGGCGCTGGTGCTCAAGCTGAAGCTAAGAAAAAAGCAGAGAGCTTATTAAAAGATGCTCGTGGAGATGTAGATTTTCTTCAACTGGGTGAAATGGCTGCTAAAGAAAATCCAAAAATTAAGTTTCAGGAGTTAGGTTATCGAACACCTGATCGCTTACCCCAACTTTTCTATGAGGCTGTCAGAAATATTGGCGGTGGCCAGGTAGCTAATAATGTGGTTAAAAGCCCCGCGGGATACCACGTTTTAAAAGTGCTGGATCGTCGATCTGGAGGTGGCCAGCAGCAGACAGCTCCTCAGGCTCCAGCTCAAGAGGCAGCAACTCTAGGAGCCCCCCAAAATATTGCGATCACTCAAACCTTATCTCGACACATCTTGCTCAAGAATCGTGCGGGCTTGAGTGATCAAGATGCTGAAAGACGTTTGGCTGGCTATCGTGCACAGGTTATTGCCAAAACTGCTGACTTTGGTGAGCTTGCTAAAAAGTATTCTGAAGATGGATCTGCCGCAAATGGCGGGAATCTGGGTTGGATGGGCCCTGGAGAATTAGTACCTGAGTTTGAACAGGCTATGAACCGTTTGCAGATTGGAGAAGTCAGCCCACCGGTCAAAACGGAATTTGGTTGGCACTTAATTCAAGTTCTTGAGCGACGTCAAGCTGAATTGACTACTGAAAAACAGCGCGAGTTTGCAAAAGCTGCAATTCGCCAAAGAAAATTTGATCAGGCATATCAAGATTGGCTCCGTCAACTGCGTGATTCTGCAACGGTGAAAATTTTGAACGTTGAAGATGCAGCCACCGGCAATCGTTAAATTAGCTGTTACCACAGGAGAGCCCTCAGGCATTGGCCCCGAGGTTTCCTTGGCTGCGGCAGTCGAATTTCTAAAAGAGCAAACTGGTA
>DAISKI010000038.1:0-10392 GCA_036821065.1 Polynucleobacter sp.
GGTCTAGTACCAGGGGATCAATGGTGTTTATGTATTAGCCGCTGGGCAGAGGCGCTAGCAGCTGATTGCGCCCCACAAATTAAGCTCGAGAGCACGCATATCAATGCACTCAAAACGGTTTCTCTCGAGACTTTGAAACAATTTGCGCTAGCTGAGTGAAGGCCTTTTATACCGACCATTTCGTTTTGCCCCTACCTCCAGGGCATCGCTTCCCCATGGAAAAGTACGCCCGTCTGCGCGATCAAGTCTCTAAACTCACCGGGGCTCAATTAGTGGAGGCGCCTCCTGCTAGTGATACCCAAATTTTGTACGCCCACGATGCTCACTATCTCATTCGAGTGTTGGAAGGAAAACTGAATCCTGAGGAGCAAAAAGAGATTGGCTTTCCATGGAGCGAGAAAATGGTCGAGCGCTCACGCCGGTCTGCTGGCGCAACTGTAGCTGCCGCCAAAGTGGCGTTTGATGATGGTATCGCTTGTAATCTGGCTGGGGGAACCCATCATGCTTATCGTAATCGCGGTAGTGGATTTTGTGTCTTTAACGATTCAGCGATTGCTGCCAGAACCCTCCAAAAAGAAATCAATCCCAAGCTTCAAATAGCTATTATTGATTTAGATGTTCATCAGGGCAACGGCACTGCTTCGATTCTGGAGCATGATGCATCAATTTTTACCCTCTCCCTTCATGGTGAAAATAACTTTCCCTTTCAGAAAGAAAGTAGCGATCTCGATATCGGCTTACCCGATGGGTGCAATGACGAAATGTATTTAAACGCTTTACAAAACGCACTTGACCAATTGGATAACCGATTTAAAGCCGATTGCGTGATTTACCTTGCGGGAGCAGATCCCCATGAAGGCGATCGATTAGGCAGACTTGAGTTGAGCAAACCAGGAATGCTTAAAAGGGATCAGGCAGTATTTCAATATGCCCTCGATCGTAAGCTGCCACTGGCGTTTTCTATGGCCGGCGGATATGGCAAGGATCTTGAATCGACGGTCGATATTCATTTTCAAACGATTCAAACCGCGCTGCAGTTTCAAGCACAGTATTAGCGAGTCTCAAGATGCTGGGAAAAGTTCGGAAAAAATTCATTGAGTCACTACCCTCTAGGGCTGAGATAGCCGCTCACTATGTTTGCCCTATTTGTGACCGAGATATTCCGCAGGCGCAAAAAGATGCTCATCATCTCATCCCAAAATCGAAGGGGGGTAAAGCAACTGAGTATCTGCATCGCATCTGCCATCGGCAAATACATGCTCTGTTTAGCGAAACCGAACTTGCCAGAAAACTCAATACGGCCGAGTCACTTAAAGAACATCCAGATATGCAAAAATTTATTAGCTGGGTAAAAACTAAGCCTGACTCGTTTTATCAAAGAACGTCAAAAAGTGATCGAATTAAAAAGCCTCTGTCATGATCAATGAGCTAATTCGTAAAACCATTCGTGAAATGGTTGGCGGTAGTGGTGGCCCTCCCATTGCATTTTTAACCCCAAAGGGAGATCGGGGACTCTTTGGCCCTGAGTCGATTGCCTGGCAAGTTCATGCTGACTTTATTTCGATGATGATTGGTGGCATTAGCTCCTTAGTACTTCAGGCCCTCCACCCCCAAGCTCTTGCAGGCGTCTGGGACCACTCGAGCTTTAGGGAGGATCTCAAAGGTCGACTAGGCAGAACCGCTTTTTTTATTGCGGCGACTACTTACGGCCCTCTAGATATGGCGTATGGCGTGATCAACAAGGTGAATAGCATTCATCAACATATCCACGGCCATGATGAGTTTGGCAAGCCCTATAAAGCGACGGATCCCCATCTATTGGCTTGGGTTCATTTGACTGAAACCTTGAGCTTCTTAAATGCCTATCAAAGCTATCGCCAACCCAAACTCTCCTTATCCCAACAAGATCAATACTTTAAGGAGATGAAAGTGCTTGGGGAAATGATGGGGGCAAAAGATTTACCGGATTCCCTAGCAGGCACTAAAGCAGCGCTTGAGCAATATCAACCAGAGCTTCATTATGGTCAGCGGGCTCAAAGCATTATTCATTTACTAGATCATTTTCCAAGCAACTTGCAATCTAAGCCGTTTATTAAGCTCATTAGTAAAGCCGGCTTTCAAAATCTGCCTCACTGGGCCTTTGACATACTCAAAAAACCAATTCCGTCTAGACTAGAGCAAATGGTCGTGAATAACAGTATTGATTTGATTGCTATTCCGATCAGAGAAGCACTCAAAGATGGTGTAGCAGCTCACTCCTATAGAAGAATTTATGGATAAGAAAGAACAAGCATCATGATTACAAATGACATCATTGCAGGCATGATCGGCATCATGCTCTTTTTCACGGTTGCTGTAGCACCTACTGTATTTAAGGTGCTTCCTGCAGAATGGGCTAGTAAATACGTCAGAAATTTCTTCCCAAAATACTACTTCTGCCTCGGCGTTCTCAGTGCGATTGCTGCCCTTACTAGCAATAATGCTCAAACCGCCCTCATTCTGTGGATTTGTACCGCCTTCTTTGCTTTTCTACTACTGTTTCTGACAAACCAAATTAATCTTGCTAAAGACCGCGAACAACATAGACGCTTTCATGTTTTACATTCACTTAGCGTCATCATCAATTTAGCTCAGTTAGCCGTATTTATTTATTTACTGATCTAAGGAAAACGATGAAACTATTCCTACTCTCTATCAGTCTCTTTGTTTTTTGTATCAATCCTAGCTTCTCACAGACCTTCTCCAAAGACTATCAAGCTGCATGTGTTCAAGAGCAACTTTCTGAGCACAAGGGATTAAAACAAAGCACTTTGACAGAAGATGACTTCAAGCCTTTTTGTACTTGTGTCGCGGGACTGATCTCTCAAAATGCAACAAATCGACAACTTAACGAATTCATCATGGATCCCAAATTAAAGCCAGCTTGGCTTCAAGCACTGGAATCTAAGGCTACCAAGAGTTGCCTTAGTGCAGATTCAAAACTGAAGACCTAACCTAAACAAGCCTTAATTTCAGAGATTAATTGGGGCAGTTGATCTTGTGTAACAAACTGTCCGAGTTCAATGTTTTGTTTCTCGGAGCTCAGAACAAAGATTTTGGGTTTATCTTTGGGTAAAACGATTTGAGTCCAACGGCTATTGAATTCATATTCTTTGGTTTTGCTGCCAATAAATTTAGTGATTCTGAGAATCGTGCCATTAATCTCAATCTCTTCGTAATCTAAGGCATGGCGCGCGTAGATTAAAAAGCCTAAGGTCAATGCGGATAACTCAATACAGGTGAAGATAATGATCATCCATACCCCTGCAATCAGAAAGCCTATCCCCACCAGTAATGAGAAAAAGACTAAGACGGCGTAAAACTGAAAGAGCTGTTTAGGTGTCAGTGCGCAGTTGCGCTTCATTCGCCAGGTTCTCATATCAAATCAATAGCGACTAGGCTTTTAGGTATGCCCCATAGATACCGTAAGCGGCGCCTAACCAAAGTCCTACGATGACCAGTAGAGAGATCAGAAATCCATATCCTCGTTTAGCGGGGTTAGTTTGATAGGCAATTGCATACCAGATGCGGCCCACCAGCCAAATCATCCCTGAATCTCCCGCGCCCTTATCGCCAATAAAAATGGCATAGAGCCATAAAGCAGGCAAAAACATCAGAATGTTTTCGATCGTATTCAGTTGAATGCGATAAGCCCGTTCAAACATCTCATGTCCAGTAGTGGCAGGAGCTTTGATTTGATACTTACCCCTTGCCCTACCCACATTAAAAGTAATGCCAAAGAGCAAGGCTACTGTCAACAGCGTAATGAATGCGGTGTAGAGATAGGCGTGCATAAGTACTCCTCAGTAAAGCGATCTTACTATTAATGAATTAAGACTGCTGGCGAGGCTGGAATTGCGCCTGGTGATTTAGATAGGGTCAAGAATTGAGACAGCAGATTAATGACTGTAGGTGAATAGCCATTATTTTGCGAAGGAATCGAGTAATAAGAATTGTCTTCAGATTCAATTGCTGCAAATGGCTTGGGTTCGTTTGCCTGAAAGCGATGATCTTTTTCGACTACTAGCAAAGCGTATTGATTTGATTGACCAACCTTTAAATTGGTAGTGTAAGCAGTGGGTGGAAGTGTCACCATATAAGGCTTTTCACTGAGTTGAGCAGCGACAACTTGGCCTAAGAAGTCATAAATATTGCGAGTAGAACGAATATTGATCTTGAGGTCTTTTTTAGTTGTTGAGCCTTGTCCAGGAGGCGCTTGACAATAAAGCTTAGGGCCAAACTCTTCTTTTACAAAATTGTCATAGTGATCGTTGTCGATGCACAACTTAAAAACTTTAGTGAACCCAATTACGCTATACAGGGTTTGGTTCCCGATCAAGACAGGTCGAATTCCTTTATTTTGATTGGATAAGACCTGCTTAAAGTTTGTACCATAGGTTTTAATCATGTGCTCTTTAGAGTAGGGTCCGCCCTCCTCGATTTCCTCGGGCACTTCTTTAACGGATAAATTAGCATCAATTAATTTATATAAACGTCTTTGAAATTCTGGATAGCCAGGCAGTAAAGGGTTGTTGAAATAAAAATGTCTAGTGCCATCAGGATCGGTAATCACAATGGAGTCCACGACTAAACTTAACATCACTTCACGCGGGATATGGTTGTGGATAAAGTATTTCATGTAGCTTGGCGGTATTTCTTCCAAGAAGGATTTCCAGAAAACCGAGTTATCCAATGAAGATTGGGAGAAGTTAAAGGTATTGGCCATCGCAATGCCAGCAGAAGCGCCAAAGATTGAATCGGTAGGATTTGAGGCTCTGAGCGGGTATGTATAAATACTGCCACTAGTCCCGAGAGTAGAGGTAATGGAGCCAGTGCCCGTAATATTTGGAATATCCAAGAAACTCATGGGTCGCTGGGTTGAAGAGCGTACGATATTCGCCAACTGCATATTCATTTGATACTGCACTAACGTACTGGCATATTTTTCAGACATTTCACCAAAATTCGGTGATGGTGAAGAACAGGCAGCTAAACACAGAATTCCCGCCACCGATAAGATGCGGTTCTTAAACTGGATGTATTTTTGGGCCATGGCTGACATAATCATTTGTAATAGATTTGAAATCGAGATCGCACATAATTCTACAAGCTGTGCTTTGAATCATACTAACAAATTTAT
Organism: Polynucleobacter sp.; assembly: GCA_036821065.1. Taxonomy (GTDB): domain Bacteria; phylum Pseudomonadota; class Gammaproteobacteria; order Burkholderiales; family Burkholderiaceae; genus Polynucleobacter. The sequence continues at coordinate 5,180 of DAISKI010000038.1, forward strand.
TAGCTTAGAATATTTCAATGCCAACAAATGATCCCTCGAGCCCAGGCTCAGAAGCTCTTCAGCTTGAAGTCCGAAAAATGGAGCCCAAGGATGCGGAGGGCCTGATCCAATGCGTCTACCGCTGTTATGGGTCAAGCTACCCCAACCCGATACTGTACGACCCGCAAAAACTCGATGCTGCCCTCTCTGAGGGACTACTGCATTCCGTAGTTGCCTTAGACACTGAGGGTGAGCTAATTGGCCATTGCGCTTTGAGCTTTGATGAACCCAGCGATCCTGTTCCTGAGGCAGGCAAGCTCTTAGTTGACCCCAGCTATCGCGGCCATCATATTTCAGACAAACTCTCAAAAGTCAGGCACCAGGAGGCATTAAAGCTCGGTATTCCAGGTTATTGGTCAGCTTGCGTTACGAACCACCCTTTTAGCCAAGATGAAATCATTGCAACAGGTGGCCATGAAACTGGCTTACTCATTAATGGTCAGCCTAGCAGCGTTCACATGGAGGGATTAAATAACATCGCCGATGTCAGGCATTCATTAATACCTTTTTTTGTTCCCCTAATTAAAGATCAATCACTTGAAGTTTTTCTACCCAAACACCATCATGCTTTTTTTGAATCTCTCTGTATCAATTTAGGATTGACTCGAAGTATAGGTACGACTAGCGCTAGTCAAGTAGCTGCTAATAAAGGCAGGATCAGCACCTCCATTGGCGGCACTGGTGCAGTTGAATACTTACATATTCAGATTGATGGCTTTGATGTGATTGACAGCATTAGTGATCAAATCAACAAGTCCACAGCCCTGAAACCGCCCGTGATCTATATTGATATCCCCATTCATCATCCAGACTCAGTTCAGTTGATCGAACAACTAGAGGGCTTGGGATTTTTTTGGGGCGCATGGCTACCCCACTTTAGCGCCGACGGAGATGTCCTGCGCCTACAAAAACTCATTGACACTCGGATCGATAGCCAAGATATTGTTTGCGCAAGAGCAGCAGGTGAGGCTTGCAAGACCTATGTAATGGCCGAACAAAAACGGATGCAGCCAGACTGATTTTTACTGTAATGGTTGATTTTTACCGTAGTTAGCGGCCAAATGCCCTTCATGAATCCGAACAAAATGAATCACATCCTGTGGATGCATTGGCTCATTTAGATAGCTCTGATTAGATTCGATCCAATCAAGCGATGCAAGCGTATCAGCTAGCAATCGAGTGAGTTCAGGATGTTTCACTAGCAAAGCTTTGAGACCGCTCTCATTAAGCTCATATAAAAGTACATCAGTTTCAGCAGTCACCGTAGCAAGGTATGGCATAAAAGCAAACAAAGCATTACGTCCAAAGAATTCAGTAGCAATAAAACGTTGCTTGATGAGTTGATCATTTTGGTCAACACGCATACGAGAAGCAATGCCCTCGGCCACGATGAACATCATATGTTTACGCGAACCAGCCTCAACGATTACTTGGCCCGAAGAAAAACGCTTCGGAATGAGTAAGTCACTTAAGGTTTGCCAAGCTTCTTTTGAGAAGTGCTGGAATACTTTGACTTGCTGAACCAAATAGAATAAGTCCTTAGAACGGTTAGCGATTGTGTTGGAGTTCAGGGTTATCTCTCCATCAGTATCAGTAATGCCGCCTGCAACTGTGATATTGGCTACGCGCATGCACTCCAAAATACTCTTGATAATGGCATGCTGAGACAGCACTAGATCACGGTAGTCTTGCAAAATAAAGCGTACTTCATAGCGTACACCCGTATCCGTCATTTCCATGGCGCTCACAATAGGAGGGGCAGCCAACTTGACTCCAGATGCACCAAGGGTCGCAGCATACAAAATTCGCTCAACACTCTCTACCGAGACGCCATAATCGATCGTGACTGAAATCATTTGTTTACGGTTGGGATTTGGTAGGGAATAGTTCGTAACCACTGCATCAGCAATCTTGACATTGGGGATAAAAACTGCTTCAAGGGTATCTGTCAATAGCACTGTATTGCGCCAAGTGATCTTATGTACGACACCAACGTTGCCATCAATGACTACCTTATCGCCCACCTTAAAGGTATCTTCAAAGTTGAGCATGATCCCCGTAGCGAGGGCGACTGCAAAGTCTTTTAAGGCAAAGCCTAGGATGGCTGCAGAACCCGCCCCGGTAACAATTAGGGCTGAGATATTTTGGTGAAAAACTAAAGAAAGTATTAAGCAAACGCCGATGAAGATGACGATGCCTGAAGCAATATCACCAATCAGGTTTGGAACCTTCACTGACCATGAGCGCTCAATATAGCCGTGGATAAATTCTTCATTGAAAATCTTAGCAACCAAGAAAGTCAAAGCCAATAAGAAAAGCCCTGTGACACCCTGCCAGACCATCTCATCAGGCAATCCCGTAGCCAAAGCAATCGGACCAATAAAACCGTCCCGCAATAGACTGAGTATTCCCAATACGATGACGAGCACAACTAAGCCACGGTACCCTTTTTTCATCTTGTGCTCTCTAGTCAGTATCTCGGTTTAATCAGCAAGAGGAAAGCGCGCAATAAAGCCAGGCTCGCCAGTAGAAGCTACCTGTAAGTTGCCGCCAAAGCTCTCAATAGTTACTCTAGCTAATAGCAGGCCAATGAGTTTTTCTGCATTACCGGTTGGGGTGATGCCTTTTGATAATTCAGCTAAGAATTGCTGGACTTCATTGAGTAGAGCTTCATTAGGGGCGTCTGGACCTGCTAAAGCCGGCCCAGAGATACTCAGCACAGCCCAATTCTCATCACGCATAGTTGAGATATTAATATCGCCTTGTCCTGCAATGTGAATGGTGTAACCCATTAAGCCATCGATAGCTTTAGCTAATAAATCCACATTACCGCGAATGAATGGCAGAGTCTCAGCTAGGTTCAAATTGATACTCAGATTAGGTAAGCGGCGATATCTTTCGATATTAACCAGCGATTCTTCAATAGCGCCCTTTAAAGAAATCGGGGTGAGATCCGTATTCACTAAATCGTGTCTGAAGACCTCGATCTGCTCATAGTCAGACACTAAACGCTGAACATACTGCGCCTCTTTAGTTGTGTATGTAAACCGTTCTTCCAATGCTTTATCTGTTAATAGCCCTTTATCGGAGAGCTCTTGCCTGAGAGTCTCCAATTGTCCTGTTATTGCTAGAAGCGGACGATTAATCGCATTCATGAGATTAGCAAAGAAACGGCGTTTGACAATTTCTACATCGCGTAACTTACTGATGGCTTCATCGCCTTGAGCTAAACGCTCTTTTAATAAACGTTTCTCAGCACCGATTGAGCCCAAAATACCTGAACGTAAGTTGTCGATCTTCAAATAGCCAAATACCAAAATGGCACTCAGAATCAGGAACAACACTCCCCCATGAATCAGAGCCTTTTGAAAAGCAAGGGCATATTCTTGCGAGATATCATCGACCATTGCAATCGTAATAGTAGGCTTGCCAACGTAGTTGTAAATTGGAAAAGTCTTAATGAAGATATGACGTCCATCAAATACATAAACGCCATGCTCTTTAGAGCGCGGATCAAAATTCACGTTCTTAATGATGTCGCGGGTGCCGCTGTCTAAGTACTCAATATAAATATCATTATCTTTAACAGCGTCTTCAGCATCATTACGTGGTCTCTCAGTTTGCTCAAACTTCTCTTTACTGATACTCAGACCCCACTTCATATGCGACTCACCCGCTGCGCCGTTCAGGGGGATGTGAAAATCACTGACATACTCAACTAAACCGTAAAATTTTTCACCATCTAATACGGGAACAATCCCCCGAATACCTACCACACCCCCTTGCCCAGTCTCAACAGCCATAATGCGCTCCTGGCGTTCATTGGCAGAGACCACGGTATTCCGAAACTTACTGGCATCCATCTGACCCAGTTCTGGAGAACCGGCTCTGTAAAACAGGATTGCCTTTGGAATCCAAAAATTGATTTGTAAGACGTCATGCTTATCTTTAACGTATCTAAAGTAAGGATCTATCACTGCTTCTAAAGCAGCGCGATCTCTTTTCATAAATGGGTTAATAGTGACTTTACTCTGCAGCAAGGTATCTGCTGCAATACCCATCGAGCGATAGCGTGCACGCAGTAATTCCTCAGCCACAACCTGGAATTGCTTGGCGCGTCCCTCAGTTAACTCTACAGCATGCTCAGTACTCGTTTTATAAGTCGAGGTTCCATAGAAAATCGCAATCAGGGCAGCAGCCAAAATCAAGCCAAATATTAAGGCGACATTTAAGCGAGACTTTGTTGGCGCGGAATGCACAACATTAGAAGTGGTCGATTTAGGTGCCACTGACTCTATATTCTCTTCCATCGCCAAGACTCGCTCTCTATCCAGAATTTGCTACTGTATTTAGGGACTCTGCATCATTAATAAATAATGAGAAAAATGCCAAAACATAGTATCAGATTCAGCTTGCCCAAATCGAATTTATGGCGCTCTTTTGATGCCCTAGCCAGAAGGGGCGATATTCTTTACACTGAGGCAGACCAAAAACCATCATCACCATGAACCCAGACCTTACTATCTCCTTAAATTTACCTCTCTTGCGCTTCTTGCTCGGCTTATCTGATATGGGTCTAAGGCTAGCTTTAGTGGTTTAGTGCTTTCTGTTTGTTTTGCCTTCTACTACCTTTTTCAACTTATTTTCAGGAAGTATTTATTTAATCGGGATCATTCTTCCTATGCTGGCTATATTTATAACGCTATGGGCGTTGTATTCAGCTTAGTCTTTGCATTTATTACCGTTCTAGTTTGGCAAAACTACAACGGGGTAAATGATGCAGTTACTAAAGAGGCAAGCAATTTAAATAATATCTATCGCCTTTACTCGGCATTTCCACCTGAAATTGATAAAGCAGGGAAGGCGGCCATTCGTGACTACACACACTCAATCATAGAGGAAGATTGGCCCCTCTTGAGCAAGGATCAATTTAATATTGCTAGCTATCAGAAATTCCTAAAAATTGAGAGCGAAATTATTCGCTACCAACCTAAGACAGCTGGCGAAATTAATGCCCACCAACAAATGCTTCGCTTAATTACCGATTCTGCTGAGTTACGAAGAAGTCGTGTTTACAACGCCAAGTTTGCATTAGATCCTCCAGCATGGGTAGGCTTAGTGAGTAGCGCACTTGTCTTTCTGTTTTTCTCGTGCTTATTTGAAATGAAGTCGCG
>DAISKI010000039.1:0-10300 GCA_036821065.1 Polynucleobacter sp.
AGCGTGAGTTTGCAAAAGCTGCGATTCGTCAGAAAAAATTCGAGCAGGCATATCAGGATTGGCTCCGTCAATTACGTGATTCTGCGACGGTAAAGATTTTGAACGTCGAAGATGCAGCTACCGGCAATCGTTAAGTTAGTTGTTACAACCGGGGAGCCCTCTGGAATTGGTCCTGAGGTCTCCTTGGCTGCTGCAGCTCATTTGCTAAAAGAGCAAGCTAATCTTGAAGTGACCCTCGTGGGGTGTAGCGACCTTTTAACAGCGTCAGATAGGCTCGATCCCACCATTCGCGATCGCCTACATGTCCATCATATTTCATTAGCTGTACCCACTCGCTCTGGTGAACTCAACCCTGCGAACGCTCCCTACGTTTTAAATACATTAAATTTTGCAGTCGATGGATGTTTGCAGAAACAATTTGACGCAATGGTGACTGCTCCTCTCCAAAAGAGCATTATCAATCTTGCAGGGGCCCCTTTTACTGGTCATACTGAATATCTGGCTGAGCGTTGTGGAGTGAAGCACGTCGTGATGATGTTATGTGCTGAGCTTCCTGCTGGAATCTTAGGTATGGATAACACTCAGCATTTAAGAGTCGCTCTAGCAACGACCCACTTACCATTACAGGCTGTTTCAGCAGCTTTAAGCTGTAATGATCTTTTTGAAACCATTCAAATTATTGATCATGATTTACGTTCAAAATTTGGCATTACACACCCTCAGATTCGCGTTGCTGGCTTAAATCCCCATGCGGGAGAGGCCGGCTACCTTGGTAGAGAAGAGCTAGATCAAATTATTCCCGCGATCAATCTGGCGCGTGATGCAGGGATTGCAGTATCAGGCCCTTATCCTGGCGATACGATGTTTGATGTTAGTGTCCTTGATAAAACAGATGTTTTTTTGGCGATGTACCATGATCAGGGTTTAGCCCCATTCAAGTTTGTCAGCTTTGGGAGTGGTGTCAATGTCACCCTGGGCTTGCCAATCATTCGTACTTCAGTAGACCATGGTACAGCTCTGGATATTGCAGGCAAAGGTCTAGCAGATCATCGCAGTATGTTAGAGGCATTACGCTTAGCTTATTCACTTGCATTGCATAACAACAGTTTGGTATAGATGCATCGCGCTCGTAAACGATTTGGTCAAAACTTTTTGCAGGATAACGGTGTCATTCACACAATCGTTAACCTGATTCATCCTACTGCAGACACACATATTATTGAAATTGGACCAGGTCTGGGCGCATTAACACGTCCTTTATTGGCCAATTTGGAGCATTTAGATCTTCTAGAAATTGATCGTGACTTAGTCGCTTACTGGCAGCAGCAAAATCTACAGGGACTCAATGTCATTGAGGGTGATGCGCTTCAGTTCGATTTTGCCGAATGGGCCAAACAGCGAGCCCCAAATCAGGGTAAATGTAAGGTTGTTGGAAACTTGCCTTACAACATCTCTTCGCCCCTCTTATTTCATTTGGTGTCGGCGGCAAGCCAGATTGATGAGCAAGTATTTATGCTACAAGCAGAAGTGGTGGAGAGAATGGTTGCTCCTGCGGGTAGCTCAGACTTTAGTCGACTCTCGGTCATGCTGCAGACCCGTTACCATATGGAGCAAGTGCTGGAGGTTCCTCCTGAGGCTTTCGAGCCGCAGCCCAAGGTGAATTCTGCAGTGGTCAGAATGATTCCTCGGGCAGACTTTGATTTGAGTGCAAAAGAGTGGAGTACTTTAGAAGCCGTAGTCGCCGCGGCCTTTGCGCAGAGGCGAAAAATGCTGCGCACTAATTTACAGACTCATGCGGGTCTTTTAAGTCTGAGTGAGGAAGAGCTTAAATCTAGAGCACAAGATATTTCGGTGGATCGCTACGTAGCTTGGGCTAAATTACTAGCTAATTCAATCTTGGCTCAGTAAGCGCTGGGATCTATTCTTCTCATCTCGGCTTCAATCCAGGCTTCGACTTCTTGATGTAGCTGATCACCAGATTTTCCAGCCGAGGCAATAGCGGGGCCAATTGAAAAGATCACGGTGCCAGGATATTTCATGAAGCTATTGCGAGGCCAAAACCGTCCAGCATTGTGAGCGATAGGAACAACTGTAGCCCCAGTAGCACTTGCAAGCCGAGCTCCACCTTTGCGATAGGGCTTATGAGAGCCAACGGGCGTTCTAGTCCCCTCGGGGAACATCAGAATCCATTTGCCTTCACTTAAGCGTTTACGGCCTTGGCTTGCCACAGAAAGTGCCGCGGTTTCTTTGCTTGCCCGATTGATATGAATCATCTTGAGCAGTGCTAAAGCCCAACCAAAAAAAGGAATCCATAAGAGCTCACGCTTGAAGACAAAGCAAAGTTGTTTAGGTAGTAAGGCAATATAAGCGATCGTCTCGTAAGCGGATTGGTGCTTACTCAATACCACTACTGGTTGATCTAGAACCGCTTGTATATTCTCCATACCCCGAATCTCAAAATGAATGCCGCAGAGATGCTTGAGAACTTGAATGACCACCTTGTTCCACAAACCGATGAAGCGATAGCGATTCTCTGGATTGAGAAAAGGAAAGGCCAGCATACAAAGCACCGACCAAATTGGTGTAAAGACCAATAAGAAAAGAGTGAATAGCGTTGAACGTATAAAGGTCATCATCTTTACGCTAAGCCATTGAGAAAGCGATTAGCAAAAGCAAGTAGGTCTTGGTGAATTTCTGTTCCCTCAGGCAAGCCTCCAGAGGCTAAAGTCTTTTGGCCTTTACCAGTAAGAACCAGGTGGGGTGTAGCGCCCAAGGCTACACCAGCTTGTAGGTCACGCAGAGAATCACCTACCACGGGCACACTCTCTAAGGGTTTTTGATGCTGGTTTCTATGATATCGCAGCGCAATTTCTTTCATCATCCCGGGTGCAGGCTTGCGACAGTCACAGGCATGTGCATCCGTATGAGGACAAAAGAAAATGCTGTCAATGTGGCCACCCAAAGGTTTGAGAAGGTTAGCCATTTTGCTGTGCATACCATGTAAATCGTTAATACTAAAAAAGCCACGCGCTAAGCCTGACTGATTGGTTGCAATAGCAATTTGGTAGCCAGCTTGATTTAGAAGCGCAATGGCTTCCAAGCTGCCTGGCAAGGGAGCCCATTCTTCAACAGACTTAACGTAATCATCGCGATCTTCGTTTATTACGCCATCGCGGTCGAGAATAATGAGTTTAGAAGAGCTAGTGCTCATGCTAATTTGCCGAGATCCGCGACTAAATTCATTTTCAGGTGAAGTTCTTGCAATAGGGCAAGGCGGTTATCGCGCAACTTAGTATCAGGATCCATCACCATCACATCTGCGAAGAATTGATCGATTGGCTCACTTAGAGCAACCAATGCTTTTAATAGCTCAACAAATTGATGTTTTGCATAGGCCGAGTCTAAGCTCGGCTTCAGTGCCTCAAGAGCTTGATGTAAAGCAACCTCTGCAGGTACCTGCAAAAGCTTTGCTGAACAAGTCTTGGGAATGGCGGTAGTAGTCTTTTTCAGAATATTGCTAATGCGCTTGTTAGCCGCAGCTAGCTGGCTTGCTTGAGCTAATCCATTGAATTCTCGAAGGGCAGAGAGACGTGCAATGACGTCGTTAATTTGCTCAGGAGCTTGACTTAAGACAGCATCAATTTCTGGGCTGGTAAAAGATTTACCAGCAACTGCTTGATCCCGAAGGTAGGCACGTAAGCGATCCAGAATAAATTCATTGATCTCGCTAACCTGCGCTTTTTCTTGAACTTCTTTTTGGGGAAACTGTTTACGCGCCAATTCAATCAGGGTCGGCAGACTCAAGGGCAGATTTTTTTCCAGAAGTAAGCGGCAAATACCTAAGGCATGGCGGCGTAAGGCGTAAGGGTCTTTGTCACCGGTTGGCGCCAGTCCTACCCCCCAAATGCCAACCAAGGTTTCTAGCTTATCAGCGATGGCTAAGACAGTTCCTGTTTGAGTTATTGGTAAAGCGTCACCAGCAAAGCGTGGCATGTAGTGCTCACTGCACGCAGCTGCTACTCCTTCTTGCTCTTTGTCTAAGTTCGCATAGTAACGACCCATAATCCCTTGTAGCTCTGGGAACTCACCCACCATATCGGTCAGTAAATCTGTTTTAGCAATTTCAGCAGCCCTGCTAGCGAGTGTTTCATTCCATCCAAGTAATTTAGCTATACCTAGTGCAATCGCTTGAACCCGTTTGGTGCGATCGAGTTGATTGCCTAATTGATTGTGATACACCACTCTTGCTAGATCAGGGACTCGAGAGGCTAAAGAGCGCTTTTGGTCTTGTTGGAAGAAGAAGCGGGCATCCGATAAGCGAGGGCGTACTACACGTTCATTCCCTGAGATGATCGCTGCTGGTTTATTGGTTTGGATATTAGAAACAATCAAGAAGCGGTTTCTGAGTTTGCCTTGCTTGTCAGTTAACGCAAAATATTTTTGATTAGTTTGCATCGTCAGAATCAAACATTCTTGTGGAACTTCCAAGAACTCTGCATCAAAATGACACTCGTAAATTGCTGGCCACTCAACTAAGGCTGTTACCTCATCAAGAAGACTGTCTGGCATCAGCACTAGATCGTCACCTGCAGCCTTGAGCAGCGATGCCTCAATTTGTTGGCGCCGTTTCGTGAAACTGGGAACAATTTTCGCCTTACTCTCCAGAACGGATTCGTATTGGTCTGCACTTTCAATCGGAAAGAGTCCAGGCGCTAAGAAGCGGTGCCCTTCAGTTTGCTCTCCTGAATCTATGCCGAGGGCGCTGATATGCAGTGGGGTATTGCCATGTAAAGCCACAATACGGTGGACTGGGCGGGCAAATTGAACATCCACCAATTCACCGTTGGTGCGTGTGACTTGGTAATGCATCATCTTGGCGACTGGTAGCTTGCTCAAGCTTTGCTCAACTGCTTGTTGTACGGTTGACTCTAGAGCGGCCCCCTTTGCAAGCACATTCAAATAGAGCGCCTCATTCTTTCCTTCGCCAGACTTCTCTAGCGAGGCAATATCAATGTCAGCATATCCTAGGCTAGCCAGCTTCTTTAACAAGGGGGCAGTAGCTTGACCCTGTGCATCAAAGGCAATAGAGCTGGGCAGTAATTTTTCTCGAACTGGATGGTCAGGCGCATGATTCAGTACATCGGTGATGTGAACTGCCAAACGGCGAGGAGTGGCAAAGCCAGTGACTGTAGATTGTTCACCTAATAGGTTCGCAGTTTTAAGAGAGTTCGATACCCCTTCGCTAAAAGCTTCACCTAAGCGACGTAAAGATTTTGGAGGTAACTCTTCTGTAAATACCTCTAGCAAGAGGCTGGCTGAAGTCGAGCCAGGATTTAATGTGCTCATGATTTGGCCGAACTACCCTGACACATTGGGAATCCCAATTTCTCACGTGAGTCGTAATAGGCTTGAGCCACTGCGCGAGACAGATTCCGAATACGGCCGATATAGGCTGCTCGCTCCGTAACCGAGATAGCGCCGCGTGCATCAAGCAAATTAAAAGTATGTGCCGCCTTGAGCACCATTTCATAAGCGGGTAAAGCTAAAGGTACTTCCATCAAGCGTTTTGCTTCACTCTCGAAATTACTGAAGTTTGCAAAGAGTAAATCGGTATTGGAGTGTTCAAAGTTGTAGCAGGACTGCTCAACTTCATTTTGGTGATACACATCACCATAAGAAATGCCATCTGCCCAAACAAGATCAAAAACGTTCGAGCAATTCTGAATGTACATTGCCAGACGCTCAATACCGTAGGTAATTTCTCCAAGAACAGGCTTGCAATCTAAACCACCCACTTGCTGGAAGTAAGTAAATTGCGTTACTTCCATACCATTTAGCCAGACCTCCCAACCAAGACCCCAGGCGCCGAGGGTTGGGTTTTCCCAATCATCCTCTACAAAGCGCACATCATTTTCTTTGAGATCTAAACCGAGCGCCGCTAATGAGCCTAAATAGAGTTCGAGAATATTGGCAGGTGCTGGCTTGAGCACCACTTGATATTGGTAATAGTGTTGAAGGCGATTGGGGTTCTCTCCATAGCGCCCATCTTTGGGGCGGCGGGAGGGTTGAACATACGCAGCTTTCCAAGGCTCAGGACCAATCGCTCTTAAGAAGGTAGCTGTGTGCGATGTGCCCGCACCAACCTCAAGGTCGATAGGCTGCAATAGGGCGCAACCTTGTTGGTCCCAATACTCTTGAAGTTTAAGAATGATTTGCTGAAATGTAAGCATGTTTAACCTAGCTAAGCCATTGATTTTACATGGCGAAGCTAAGTAATTGCTAAAACCGTCTTTGACGAATGATGCCTATCAATAGGAGTAGGAAAGAGATGGTCAAAATTGGCGCATTACCCCAAATGACATAAGGTGTTCTGCCTGTATAAGCCTGAACTGAGCCGACTAAAGCAGTTTGCGTAAATTTAGGCAATTGTTGAATGACTTTCCCATCGGTCCCCAGGACCGCAGTAATACCAGTATTGGTAGCGCGTAGGGCTGGCAGTCCCGTTTCTAAAGAGCGCAGTTGTGAAAGTCTGAGTTGTTGACCGGGAGCTTGTGAATCACCGAACCATGCCAGATTGGTGATATTAATTAAGAGATTGGTGGGTTCAGAACTATGTCGTAGACGTGTTGCGAGCTCACTGCCAAAGACATCTTCATAACATATGGTGATTGCAGCAAACAACGGATCCTTTCCCTCTCTCACAATCATGAAGGGTGGCTGACTCATTGAACCGCGGGCGAAATCACTTAAGGGGACATTAAAAGCATTTACAAACCAATGAAAACCAGGTGGAATGAATTCGCCGAAGGGAACGAGATGAGATTTGTCGTATTGATAGGGTTGAGTATTGCTATTTAGTCCAAGTGCGCGATTCGAGAACTCTCTGCCATCTGCAGGATTTATGCGTCGACCGATGATCCCAAATAACAAGGTGTTGTGATGTTGGTTGACACTTTCTTGTAAGGACTCGAGTGTGCCGCTAGGTAAATTGATATCAGGCCATGAAAGGGCAGTTTCAGGTGCAACAACCAATTCTGCGGAAGAGCGCTTCATGACATTCGAGTAATAGTCAATTTGTTGCATTACACCTTCAGGCCTAAAGATCAGACTCTGTGAAAAATTGCCTTGTACGAGTTCAATACTTAAGGGTGATCCAGTGGGCTTAGTAAAACTCCATAAGCCCATGATTTGTACAAGCGTGACTACGAGTGCTACTGGAGCAATACTCCATACAACATGTTTACGAATATGTAAGAGTTGCCATGAGCTCCACACTGTCAAGAAGGTACAAGCGAGACCGCCGAGGTAAGGCGCTATTAGCCCAAACGGACCATTGACTTGGACTTCTGCTAAGCCCAGCCAGGGAAAGCCGGTGAGGAAAAAGCCACGTAGACATTCAATCAAGACCCAACTTGCTGCCAGAAAGCATCCAGTGTAAAAAGACTCTTTCTTAAAGAAATACAGTGGCAAGCTAGCTAAAGCAAAAAAGACTGCAGTGTATGTAGAAAGTAAAACTACTGCTGCACACGAGAGCAAAAAATTCATTTTTCCAACATCGTGTAGGCTGATGTAGATCCAAGAGAGGCCCACTATAAAGTAGCCTAAACCAAAAGCTAAGCCCGCTAGCAAGAAATATTTGAGCGATGCGTGCTTAAACTGAAGTAGACCCCACCAAACTAATGTGAGGATGGGAATTTGAATCCAGCCGCCGTAAGGCAGTTCGGCTGAGCACGCAAGTATTGCCCCAAATAAGACAAGCGTTAGAAATCGGGTTGGATTTTTCAAAGCAGAATGCAAGCTTAATCAGATAAGGATTGCTTATGAATTTGTCTGGCTAACAAAATATGAATTTGTCTTGGATCGGCACGCTGAATCTCAAATTCGACATTACCCAATTTGATTAGCTCACCAATTTTTGGAACGCGACCCAGGTGCTGAATGACCAGACCAGCAACGGTATCAATATCCTCTTCAGCAAAATCAGTGCCTACAGCTTCATTAAATTGTTCGAGCTCAGTAATACCTTTGACGCGGATATCGCCATTATCTAAGGCAATGATATTGTCAGCCTCTTCATCAATATCATGTTCATCTTCTATGTCACCCACAATTTGCTCGAGTACATCCTCAATGGTGATGATGCCAGCTACACCACTGTATTCATCAACTACGATGGCTAGGTGATTACGGTTGTCCTTGAAATCTCGCAGTAAAACACTCAGTCGTTTTGATTCAGGAATAAATACAGCAGGTCTTAACCAATCGCGTACCTGAAAATCTTTTTCACTCGCATTGCGAAGAAGATCTTTGGCGAGTAAGGTGCCAATGATGTTGTCTCGACTGCCTTCAAACACGGGAAAGCGGGAGTGGGCCGCAGTAATAACGTTCTGAATAATTTCTGCCAAAGGAAGGTTGATATCAATCCAATCAATTTGGGCGCGAGGCACCAAAATATCGCGGGCACAGAGCTGCCCTACCTGGAAAACACCTTCAATCATCGATAAGGCATCCGCATCGATCAAACCTTCAGACTGGGCTTCTCGTAGCGTAAGGATGAGTTCTTGACGACGTTCTGTGCTGCTGCTGGGCACAGGGCTAAGAAAGGCGGTTAAGCGTTCCAGTAATGATTTATTGGGGTCGGGCATGGTGCAAGAATAGCGCAGAAATAGATGAAATCGGTGACGATGGATTACTGAGGGGTATAGGGGTTGGCAAAACTAAGCCCTTTCAGGAGCCTGATCTCTAGAGCTTCCATTTTTTCAGCTTGTTTAGGGATCTCATGGTCGTAGCCTTGAGCATGCAAGCAGCCATGAATCAGCAGATGGGCTAAATGGGACTTCATGTCCTTGCCTTGCTCTTTAGCCTCCTTTTGAATGACAGGAAGACATAAGATGATGTCAGCATTCAGGCTGGCCTTATCTAGGGCATAAGAGAAGGTGAGCACATTGGTTGGCTTATCTTTGTTTCGGTAAGCAGCATTTATCTTTTTTGCTTCAGCTGCATTTACAAAGCGAATGGTTATAAAGCCGGATTTACTGGTACTTAGTTTGACCCATTTTTTCAGCATGTTATTAGAAGCGATATTACTGATAGCCGCTTCGATTGCCGAACTAGCATACTGAATATCGATTTGCAGTTTAGTGGACATGGGATTCAATTAATTCGCCGCGCAAGGTGTAATTTAATACCTCGATAATTTTGACATCAATCATTTTCCCAATCCAGTCATCCTTATTTTGATCTGGTGCTTCGAGATGAATGACGCGATTATTTGCCGAGCGTCCTTGAAGATTAATACCATCTTTAGCGAGCCCCTCAACCAAAATGGTTTCGGTGTTACCAAGCATGGCCTGACTTATTTTCTCTCCCTGTGAGTCAATCAGGGCTAGCAGAGTTTGTAGACGTTTTAGTTTGACCTCATAAGGTGTGTCATCTATCAAATTGGCGGCAGGCGTTCCAGGCCGGGGGCTGAAAATAAAACAGAAACTATTATCAAACTGAAGTTCTTCAACCATTTTGAGCAGCTTGTGAAAGTCTTCATCGGTTTCGCCTGGAAACCCAACGATGAAGTCGCTGGAGAGCGTGAGATCAGGCCTGACAGCCCGCATTTTACGAATGATGCTTTTGTATTCTAAGGCGGTGTAGCCGCGCTTCATAGCGGACAGCACTGAGTCAGAGGCATGTTGCACGGGCAAATGCAAATGACTCACTAGCTTAGGCACTTTTGCATAGACATCGATTAAGCGTTGCGTAAATTCTTTTGGATGGCTGGTTGTAAAGCGAATGCGTTCAACCCCTGGAATCTCCGCAACATATTCAATCAGTAAAGCAAAGTCAGCGAGCTCATCACCCTCAGTCATTTTGCCAAGATAGGCATTGACATTTTGTCCCAGTAAAACAATTTCCTTGATACCTTGCGCAGCTAAGCCTGCTACTTCTGTCAAAACGTCATCGAGTGGGCGTGAGACTTCTTCGCCACGGGTATAGGGCACTACGCAATAACTGCAATACTTTGAGCAACCCTCCATGATCGATACGTAAGCAGAGCCACGTGTTTTGCGTGAGGTCGGCAGGAAATCAAATTTTTCAATTTCCGGAAAAGAAATATCCACTTGAGGTCTGCCAGTTTGATGGCGTTGCGCAATCAGGTCAGGCAAACGATGTAGGGTTTGAGGGCCAAAGACCACATCTACATAAGGTGCGCGATTGATAATCTGTTGACCCTCTTGGCTCGCAACACAGCCGCCCACCCCAATCAGTAAATTGGGTTTACGTTTTTTGAGCTCCCTCAGTCGACCAA
>DAISKI010000040.1:0-10255 GCA_036821065.1 Polynucleobacter sp.
TAGGCCCTTCTTTTGCTGGCTCATCGCTGCTAAGACCTGCAAGGCGGCAATCGTGCCATCCCCGGTCGTATGCTGATCTAGGCACAATAAATGACCCGATCCCTCGCCACCCAAAATCCATGATTTTTGCTTGAGTAACTCCAGAACATAACGATCGCCCACAGCGGATCGCTCAAACTGAACACCCAGTGCCTTTATGGCTTTTTCCACTGCCAGGTTAGTCATGAGGGTGCCCACCACGCCATCAATAGCAATGCCGCGCTGCAAGCGGTCATTTGCTAATACGTAGAGCAATTCATCACCATTAAATAGGCGACCCGTTTTATCGACCATTTGCAAGCGATCGGCGTCGCCGTCTAAAGCAATACCAATATCCGCTCCCACTTCTTTGACTTTAGCAATCAAAGCTGCAGGTGCAGTTGCACCGCAATGATCATTAATATTGCGGCCATTGGGTTCAACGCCTATCGCAATAACTTCTGCCCCAAGTTCCCGAAATACATTAGGGGCAATTTGATAAGCCGCACCATTAGCGCAATCGACCACTACCTTCATACCTCGTAAGTTGAGATTGTCTGGGAAAGTAGATTTACAAAATTCAATATAGCGTCCAGTTGCAGCATCTAAACGCGAGACCTTGCCTAAATGTTCTGAGTCAACGCAACCTAGGGGTTTAT
Source organism: Polynucleobacter sp. (assembly GCA_036821065.1). Taxonomy (GTDB): domain Bacteria; phylum Pseudomonadota; class Gammaproteobacteria; order Burkholderiales; family Burkholderiaceae; genus Polynucleobacter. The sequence continues at coordinate 678 of DAISKI010000040.1, forward strand.
TGAGCTCAGCTTCAATTGCAAATTCAAAATCATCTGACAACTTATCACCCTGCGCTGAGAAAAACTTTACGCCATTGTCTTGATATAAATTATGTGAAGCGGAGATGACTACTCCTGCAGATAGGCGCAATGCTTTGGTGAGATAAGCAACGCCAGGGGTTGGCATTGGGCCACACAAGATCACATCAACACCAGCAGCCACAAAACCTGCTTCTAGCGCAGACTCTAATAAATAGCCTGAGACACGAGTATCTTTACCAATCAACACTTTGCAACGCTCGTCCGCTTTGGCTTGACTCGTCAAAACAATACCTGCAGCGTAACCTAAGCGGGTCATGAAATCCGGAAGAATCGGAAACTGACCTACTTCCCCGCGAATACCATCAGTACCAAAGTATTGTTTTTTCATAAGATGAATTATAAGACTGCTTCCCAGAGCTTCAGGGCATCGATTGTTTCAGCTACATCGTGCACTCTAACAATACGGGCGCCACGATCTGCTGCCATGATCACTGCTGCAATGCTGGCTGCTAAGCGATCATCCGGTTCTCGCCCAGTGAGTTTACCCAGCATCGATTTACGAGAGATTCCTGCAAGAACAGGAAAGCCTAATTGGGTAAAGCGTTCAAATTGCGAGAGCATTGTGAGGTTGTGCTCAAGACTTTTACCAAAGCCAAAACCGGGATCGAGTGCGATTCGATCTACTGATATACCTAGCTTGCTTAAGGTATTTACCCTCTCTACTAAGAAGTCACTCACTTGTGCAATCACATCATCATAGTGAGGATCAAATTGCATCGTTTGTGGATCTCGTTGCATATGCATTAAGACCACTCCACACTCTGAATGATCACTAACGACTTTCGCAGCACCAGCTTGACGTAGACCCCAAATGTCATTAACACAATCGACACCCGCATCGAGCGCGGCTTGCATAGTGTCAGGTTTATATGTATCGATCGACAATGCCACACCACAATTGACGAGAGACTCAATCACCGGCATGACGCGGTCAAGCTCTTCTTGCAATGAAACGGGTTCGGCGCCGGGTCTAGTAGATTCGCCACCAATGTCAATGATGTCAACTCCACTTTCGATCATCCGCTCTGCATGCGCCAATGCAGCTTTAGCTGATTGAAACTGACCGCCATCCGAAAAAGAATCCGGTGTCGTATTCAGAATACCCATTACCAATGGGCGTTTGCGGGGCTCAAAAAGAAAACGCCCGCAACGCCAAGTTGCGGGCTGAACTACTTGCTCTGAATTAAGCGGTTGCTGGCGCACTTCCTGGTGCTGGGCCATTACCAAATACCGTAGAAGATGAACTCTCTACTACTGGGGTAGTTGTTCCAGCTGAATTGCCAAAGACAGTTGTTGCAGGAGGTGGCTTAGGTGTCCGTGGTGGACGACCTTCCATGATGTCGGTAATCTGATCGGCATCTAAGGTTTCCCATTCGAGCAAAGCAGCAACCATGGCTTCAACCTTATCGCGATTCTGTTCCAGAATCGAACGTGCCAAAGCATACTGACTATCGATCAGAGCTCTAATTTCTGCATCCACTTTTTGCTGAGTGAGCTCAGAAACCGTTTTGGAACTTGTACGCCCAAAAATACTTTCAGACTCGGTATCAACGTAAACCATCGTACCCAAGCTATCGCTCATACCAAAACGGGTCACCATATCACGTGCCATTTTGGTAGCACGCTCAAAGTCGTTCGATGCACCCGTACTCATTGAGTGCAAGAAAATCTCTTCAGCAGCTCGGCCACCGAACAGAATGGCTAACTCTTCCAACATGCGATCTTTATAAAGATTGACGCGGTCAAACTCTGGCAACTGCCAAGTCACGCCCAATGCCATACCGCGCGGCATGATGGTCACTTTATGAACAGGGTCTGCCTTGGGCAATACCTTAGCCACAACAGCATGACCAGACTCGTGATACGCAGTGTTACGACGCTCTTCCTCACGCATCACTGCAGACTTGCGCTCAGGACCCATATAGATCTTGTCCTTAGCGTCTTCAAAGTCTTTCATATCAACTGCGCGCTTATTACGACGTGCAGCGAACAAAGCGGCTTCATTCACTAAGTTTGCTAAATCGGCACCGGAGAACCCAGGTGTGCCACGCGCTAAGACGGCAGCATTGACATCTGGATCAATCGGCACTTTGCGCATATGTACTTGCAGAATTTGTTCACGACCCCGAATATCAGGCAAGCCAACGTGGACTTGACGGTCAAAGCGACCTGGACGAAGTAAGGCGCGATCCAGAACATCTGAACGGTTAGTAGCAGCAACAACGATCACACCACTATTACTTTCAAAGCCATCCATCTCCACTAACATTTGGTTCAGTGTTTGTTCGCGCTCATCATTACCGCCGCCCATGCCAGCTCCACGATGACGACCTACCGCATCAATTTCGTCAATGAAGATGATGCAAGGAGAATTTTTCTTAGCGTTCTCAAACATATCGCGTACGCGGGATGCACCGACACCCACAAACATCTCAACGAAGTCAGAGCCTGAGATGGAGAAGAACGGTACCTTAGCTTCACCAGCAATAGCACGTGCTAGCAGGGTCTTACCGGTTCCAGGAGGGCCTACCAGCAAGACACCATGGGGAATTCTGCCGCCCAGTTTTTGAAACTTTTGCGGATCTTTTAAGAAGTCGACTAACTCAAAGACTTCTTCTTTGGCTTCATCGCAACCTGCTACATCAGCAAAAGTTACGGTATTACTATTTTGATCAATGAGGCGCGCCTTGGATTTTCCAAAAGAAAATGCGCCACCCTTACCGCCGCCCTGCATCTGACGCATCATGAAAAACCAGAAACCAATAATGAGTAGCGTAGGTCCAAGATAGTAGAGAGCAGAGACAAACATATTGGGTTCATCGTCCGCCTTACCGGTTACTTGAACACCATACTTCATTAAGTCACCCACCATCCAAATATCACCAGGAGAAATAATGGAATACTTGGCACCTTCGTTTGGTGTGACTTGTAATGTGCGACCTTGTACATCGACGCGTTTAATCTTGCCCGCTTTGGAATCTTCCATAAATTGCGAGTAAGTTACTTGCGGCTGATCTTTGGGCTTATCAAATTGCTTGAAGACCGTAAATAGGACGAGACCCACAACGAGCCAGATACCCACTTTTTGGAACATATTGCTATTCAAAACGAGGCCTTTGCCGGATTAATCCGGGAGTAATTGCATTGCTGATACCTAAGTATTTGATTCTACTACTAGGCTTTTTCAAGGTCTTGGAGCCAATTTATTTAATAAACCCATGTAAATCGGGGGGTTATTGCCCTATTTGGGGGCTTTCAGTGTCCGCCCCAACAGAAAGGTTTCAGAGGAACGATCCCGCGAAGCCTTGGGCTTGCGGGGAGATACCGTTTTAAAGACCTTTTTAAAGGTCTCCACAATCTGGCTATAGCCGCTGCCATGAAAGCACTTAATTAACAAAGCCCCATCAGGCTTAAGGTGATTTACGGCAAATTCTAGGGCAATTTCCGCCAAGAAAGCCATGCGGGCGGAGTCAGCTACTCCGACCCCAGAAAGATTGGGTGCCATATCTGAAAGCACTAAATCGACCCTGCCCTGATCTGAAGCAGGCAACAAAGCCTCTAAGGCCTTTAGCCCCTCATCCTCCCGAAAGTCCCCCTGAATAAAACTAACGTCTGCGATATCTTCCATCGGCAACAAGTCGATAGCGATGATCGTGCCATCGGGCTTGCCAGATTCAATTGCAGGATTGCTTTTGCCTAATTCGGTCAAGCGATTGCGGGCGTACTGAGACCAACTGCCTGGTGCGCTACCAAGGTCAACTATGGTCATGCCTGCTTTGATTAGATGATCTTGCTCGTCAATCTCAGAGAGCTTGTAAACCGCACGAGCACGATAACCCTCTTTTTGGGCCATCTTCACATACGGATCCGTTAAATGATCCTGCAACCAACTTTTATTAAATTTATTTTTTGCCACAGCTTGTCCACTTTCAGTGAGGTATTTTCCTTGTTTCTAGAGTACAAGGCAAAGAATCTCCGCAAATTGTTCTCAAATAGCCTCATCTAAGCTCAATTCGAAGCTGCATGCTCTATCATCAACACATGACCGCCCTTACCCTGACCCCCGCCCAACGTAAAGCCCTTAAAGCCCAAGCCCATAGTCTTAGCCCAGTCGTCATGATCGGCAACACTGGTTTGAGTGCTGCCGTTATTAAAGAAGCCAAACTAGCAATTGCAAGCCATGGCTTGATTAAAGTCCGCGTCCTAGGCGACGATCGTGAAGCACGCATCGTCATGTATGAAACACTTTGTGATCAATTGGATGCTGCTCCTGTCCAACATATCGGTAAGCTCTTCGTGCTCTGGAAACCCAAACAAGAGATCGATGAACACCTCTTACATCTGGGTCGCTCAAGTAAACAAACTAAAAAGACTTTGCAGGCACCTCGTAAATCGACTGCCGGTAAACGCACCAGTACTTCAGAGAGATCAGATCGTCGCTCAAGCGCGAGCAAGTCTCCCTTCACACGTGCAGCCGCTGTGAAGACTGCAAGCAAAACGCCAAAGAAGAGAGCCTTACGTTCTGAAGCAGCAGAATCCAAAATTGGTTGGTCCTCACCGGGTTATCGCAAGGCTACTGCAGCACCTGCCCCAATCAAGAAACGTAAAGCCAGAATGAGTAGTACTAAAAAGAAACTATTGGGTTGAGTTCTGAGCTTAAGCTCTTAATGAGAACTTTTAGCGGATTCCCAAACAAGCTTAATGCCCAAGAGGCTTTGAATTAAATACACGACGCTAGAAACGCCATGCAGGCGACCAAACAGATTGGCTGAAGGCGACTGCATGACGGGCATTCCGTTTAATAAAGCCTGATCTCTCAAAGCGCTCATCCAAGGCAACAAGATCACACTACCAATCAAAGCACAAATTAACATCGCTAATAAAAGCCAGCGAATCAACTTATATTGCAATTGCCCATGATTGACAAAATGATTAGCCATCACCAAGAGTACTAAGCACACTACAAAACTCAAATAGGCTTCGATTCTGAAAATGTCCCCAGCAATCATGCCGGCAACCTGATGATCAGTGAGAATTGAGAACAATGCTGGTGCTACGAGATAGCCAGCAGCCAACATGCTACCAACCCAGAGGCCAGCAATAACATTGAAGAAAGTAGGCGCTCTAGACTGCGACACTGAGCTCTTAAATATAACGAACCGCTAAGATTTCAACTTCCCGATTACCGCCAGGAGCCTGAACCTTAACCACATCACCCTCTTCTTTGCTAATCAAAGCACGAGCAATGGGTGAGCTAATCGAGATCAAGTTGCTTGCGATATCGGCCTCATCATCGCCAACAATTTGATAAGTGAACTTGGTACCATCTTCTAGATCTTCCAAATCGACTGTTGCACCAAAGACTACCCGGCCAGAAATATCGAGAGAAGCTGGATCAATCACTTGCGCAGCAGATAACTTGCTCTCTAACTCCTGAATGCGGCCCTCAATGAAACCCTGTTTTTCTTTGGCAGCATCGTATTCAGCGTTTTCAGATAGATCGCCCTGCGCACGCGCTTCAGAGATCGCATTGATGACTGAAGGACGTTCAACGTGTTTGAGGCGATGCAACTCTTCTTTGAGAAGTTCTGCACCGCGCTTAGTAATGGGAATAGTGCTCATACCGCCAACCTAAATAAGAATCAATTACCTTGCGCAAATCGCGCAAGGCCTGATTTTAGATTAATTCAGTACGAGATGTAAATTCTGTAGGGAATACACCTCAAGCGACTCATTTCCACCATGTTGAGATGCAAGTAAGCCATCCATCACCGCACGAGCTGCACTGATGGTGGTGTAGTAGGTAATCCCTTGAGCCTGAGCGCTCGTTCGAATCGAGCGAGAATCCGCAATTGCAGCGCGGGTTTCATCTACAGTAGTAAATACCAGAGAGATTTCCCCGTTCTTAATCAAGTCAACAATATGTGGACGACCATCTTTGACTTTGTTTACAACCCGAACCGGCAAACCAGCTGCCTCAATCGCTGCTGCGGTACCTTTGGTAGCCACCATTGGAAAGCCCAGTTGATGCAAAAGCTTAGCCACTTCTACTGCTTTTGCCTTATCACTGTCTTTCACCGTCAAAGCAACTGTACCCGTCTTAGGCAATTTAGTACCAGCACCCAGTTGGGATTTAAAGAGCGCCTCACCAAAGGTTTTACCAACCCCCATCACTTCGCCTGTAGAGCGCATCTCGGGTCCCAGGATTGGATCAATGCCAGGGAATTTATTAAATGGGAAGACCGCTTCTTTAACCGAGAAATACGGTGGCTTCACTTCCGCCAAAATACCCTGCTGTTCTAAGCTTTGACCAACCATACAGCGCGCTGCAATCTTCGCAAGCTGCAAACCAGTCGCCTTAGAAACAAAGGGAACGGTACGAGAGGCACGTGGATTAACTTCGAGTACGTAAATCACATCCTGGCCATCCACGTTCTGTATTGCGAACTGGACATTCATCAAACCGACCACATTGAGCCCTTTGGCCATCGCCGCAGTTTGACGCTTGATCTCAGAGACGGTTTCATCTGATAGAGAATATGGTGGCAATGAGCATGCAGAATCGCCAGAGTGAACACCAGCCTGCTCAATATGCTCCATCACTCCACCAATGAACACCTGCTTACCATCACTAATGCAATCCACATCACACTCAATTGCATCGTTTAAGAAACGATCCAATAGTACGGGAGAGTCATTAGACACTTTGACAGCCTCACGCATGTAGCGCTCAAGGTCTCGGCCATCATGAACAATTTCCATAGCACGACCGCCCAAAACATAGGAAGGACGCACTACCAAGGGGTAGCCAATTTCTTCAGCGAGCTTGAGTGCTTCATCTTCAGCACGTGCAGTCCGATTTGGTGGTTGACGTAAGCCCAGATCCTGTAGAAGTTTCTGGAAGCGCTCACGGTCTTCCGCTGCATCAATCATGTCTGGTGATGTACCAATGATGGGTACGCCATTTTTCTCAAGATCTAATGCCAACTTGAGTGGGGTTTGACCACCATACTGAACGATGACACCCTTAGGCTTTTCTTTAGCGACAATCTCTAAAACATCCTCAAGCGTCAATGGCTCAAAGTAAAGACGATCTGAAGTGTCATAGTCAGTAGAAACGGTTTCAGGATTGCAGTTCACCATGATGGTTTCATAACCATCGTCTCGCATCGCTAGTGCAGCATGCACGCAGCAGTAATCAAACTCAATACCCTGGCCGATGCGGTTGGGTCCACCACCGAGCACCATGATCTTGTCCCGATTAGTGGGATTGGACTCACACTCACCATGCTCTGCTTCATAGGTGGAATACATATAAGCCGTATTGGTAGCGAATTCTGCTGCGCAAGTATCTACCCGCTTATAAACGGGAATGACTTTGAGGCGATGGCGCGCAGAGCGAACAGATGACGCATCAACACCCAGTAATTTGGCGAGTCTACGATCCGAGAATCCCTTTTGTTTAACAAAACGCAGTTCCGCAGCGGACAGGCTATCGATCTTGCGTTGCTTAAGCTCAGTCTCGATCGTGATGAGTTCTTCAATTTGCTCTAGGAACCAGGGATCGACTTTAGTTTCAGCATAGATCTCATCTAAGCCCATACCCATACGGAAGGCGTCCGCTAGATACCAAATACGATCTGGGCCAGGCTCACCAATCTCCTGAATGATGTCATCTAAATCGGTAGACACTTCATCCAAACCATCCACACCAACTTCTAGACCGCGCAGGGCTTTTTGGAAGGACTCCTGGAAGGTACGGCCAATCGCCATGACTTCGCCGACGGATTTCATCTGAGTGGTTAAACGTGAATCTGCTTGCGGGAACTTCTCAAAAGCAAAGCGAGGAATCTTGGTCACGACATAATCAATTGATGGCTCAAAGGAGGCAGGTGTGGCTCCACCTGTGATGTCATTCTTAAGCTCATCCAAGGTATACCCCACTGCCAACTTGGCGGCGATCTTAGCGATTGGGAAACCAGTTGCTTTAGAAGCCAAAGCCGATGAACGCGATACCCGCGGGTTCATCTCAATCACGATCATGCGCCCATCTACTGGGTTAATGGAAAACTGAACGTTTGATCCACCAGTATCTACACCGATCTCGCGCAATACCGCAATCGATGCATTACGCATGATTTGATATTCTTTATCGGTCAGGGTTTGAGCAGGCGCCACCGTAATCGAGTCACCAGTATGAACGCCCATAGGGTCTAAGTTTTCGATTGAGCAAACGATGATGCAGTTATCAGCACGATCACGAACTACTTCCATCTCGAACTCTTTCCAGCCCAAGAGTGACTCTTCAATCAAGAGCTCATGGGTTGGCGAAAGATCCAAACCGCGTTTACAGATTTCTTCAAACTCTTCGCGGTTATAGGCAATACCCCCGCCCGATCCACCCATCGTGAATGAAGGACGGATTACTACTGGAAATCCAGAGCTACCGGTTTCTTGCTGAATACGCTGCTGAACGGTATGCGCCTCATCTAAGGAATGAGCAATGCCTGACTTCGCTGAGCCCAAACCAATTTTGGTCATCGCATCTTTAAATTTCTGACGGTCTTCTGCTTTATCAATCGCTTCAGGGGAAGCACCAATTAATTCGCAGCCATACTTTTCAAGCACACCGTGGCGATGGAGATCCAGCGCACAATTCAATGCCGTTTGACCACCCATAGTAGGAAGAATGGCATCAGGCTTTTCAGTGGCGATGATGCGCTCCACCACTTCCCAGGTAATCGGCTCGATGTAGGTTACATCTGCCATCTCAGGATCGGTCATGATGGTTGCAGGATTACTGTTGACCAAAATGACTTTGAATCCCTCATCACGTAATGCTTTACAAGCCTGCGCCCCAGAATAATCAAACTCACAAGCCTGGCCGATCACAATCGGGCCAGCACCAATAATCAGAATGCTCTTAATGTCGCTACGCTTAGGCATTATTTGCCTCCTTTATTGCTAGCATTCATGAGCTCCACAAATCGATCAAATAAATACGCAATGTCATGCGGTCCTGGTGATGCCTCTGGGTGACCTTGAAAACATAATGCGGGTTTATCTTTCCAAGCTAGGCCCTGCAATGAACCATCAAATAATGAAATGTGTGTCACGCGCACGGTATCGGGCAAGGTATTAGGATCCACTGCAAAGCCATGGTTCTGAGAAGTGATTGCAACACGTCCACTATCCAGATCTTTAACGGGATGGTTAGCACCATGATGACCAAATTTCATCTTCAGCGTCTTGGCACCAGCCGCCAAGCCCATGATTTGATGCCCTAAGCAAATACCAAAGGTCGGTACACCCTTCTCAATGATTTCTTTGGCGGCGGCAATGGCGTAGTCACATGGTCCAGGATCGCCAGGGCCATTAGAGAAGAACACACCATCAGGTTTCATAGCAAACACTTCAGCTGCGCTGGTTTGTGCAGGAACAACGGTTAAGTCGCAACCACGTTCAGCCAGCATGCGCAAAATATTGGACTTCACACC
>DAISKI010000041.1:0-10164 GCA_036821065.1 Polynucleobacter sp.
AGAGAAAATTAGAGCCAATCCTGGAATGTAAGTAACAGAGTCGTTGTAGCAGACAGAGTATTTAATTTTAGGCATACATTCATTCAAATATATCTCTGAATCTATAGCGATCTTCAGACTGGCTATTTACCGAAAAGTCTGTATAAGCTACTATTTTATAGCTCTTAAAATATACTTTGGTAATGCACACAACTGATATTGAGAATTACTTCTCTATTGATAAGCAATCTTGGGATCGATTGGGTGCACTCTCATCTGCAGAAATCCAAACCAGAATCGATTTAGCCACATGCTATCGATTGGCTGCCAAAATGCACTGGGATGATGGTATCTATACACACATCTCTGCGGCAGTACCAAATGAGCCTGATGCTTACCTTATTAATCAATTTGGTCTCACATTTGATGAGGTAACTCCCTTGAACTTGGTTAAGGTTGATACCAAAGGCAATATCTTAAAGGGATCTGGACCAGTTAATATTTCGGGCTTTGCAATACATGGTGCAGTTCATGCAGCCCGTAAAGATGCTCTCTGTATCTTTCACTTGCACAATGAATCTAGTATTGCCTTATCAGCACAAACTCGAGGATTATTGCCTTTGTCACAGCATGCAATGCGTTTCTATAAAGATATTGCCTACCATCCATACCAGGGATTAGCATTGTCTTCGCAGGAACAGGAAGAGCTGATAGCGAACTTATCAAATAAAAAGGCGATGTTATTAAGAAATCATGGCAGTCTTGTTTGCGGGACAACAATTCAGCAGGCGTTTTATCTGATGCATACCCTAGATAAAGCCTGTTCTATTCAGTTAAAAATTCTTGACTTAGATAGCATCACTTATCCTGATGATCAAGTCTGTAGTAGAACCTTCGATCAGCTATGCATGGATGGCGATCTTGAGGGTCAAATAGAGTGGCCAGCATATCAGCGCTGGTTGTTAAATTCTTAGTAGTTTAATTAGAGGAGTCGATATGCCATTGATACAAATTCAATTATTTGAAGGTCGCAGTAATGAGGTAAAGCGTGACTACGCTATTGCAATTACTGAGGCGGCAGTAAAAATTATGGGCTGCTCAGCCGAGTCAGTAGATGTAATCTACCAAGATGTCAAAAAGTCTGACTGGGCTACTGCAGGTAAGCTTTGGAGTGACTAGTCGTGAAACGAAAATAAGGAATAAAACATGATTCTTCCAACAGTTAAAGTTGCTGCAGCCCATGCGGCACCGGTCTATATGGATAAGGGTGCCACTACTCAAAAAGCAATTTCTATGATTGAAGAGGCAGCAAAGAATGGTGCTGAGCTCATGGTTTTTCCTGAATCTTTTATCCCCGGGTTCCCCGTTTGGGCTTCATTATGGGCGCCGATTTATAACCATGATTGGTTCGGGAAAATGGTTGAGAACAGTATTTTGATTGATGGTCCTGAAATCGCTGCAATATCAGCCGCTGCTAAACGATTTGGTATTTTCATTTCCCTGGGTTTTAGTGAAGCAACGCCTATTAGTGTAGGGTGTATTTGGAACTCCAATGTGATCATTGATGATAACGGCGTGATTCTGGTGCACCATCGTAAGCTGGTACCTACTTTTTATGAAAAGTTGGTTTGGTCATCCGGCGATGGTTTCGGTTTAAGGGTTGCCGATACTCGTATTGGAAAAATCGGAGCCCTCATCTGTGGCGAGAATACAAATCCATTGGCCAGATATGCGCTGGCTGCGGGTGGTGAGCAAATTCATATTTCTGCATGGCCTGCAATTTGGCCGACTCGTAAGCCAGGAAGTCAAAATTTTGATAATGTTGCTGCTAATCGCATTCGTGCCGGTGGCGCCTCATTCGAAAACAAGTCGTTTGGGATCCTTTGTTCAGGATTTATGGATAAGGTGATGTTTGATGCCCTCAGCAAGGGTGCTGATAAGGATGCAATCGAGGTTTTGGAGAAATCTCCTAGAGCAGCTACGATGTTTTTAGATCCTACTGGTGCACAAATTGGCGATACTCTCCAGAAGGATGAGGGCATTGGATATGCTACTTTTAATTTAAATGATTGTGTAGAGCCTAAGCAATTTCACGATATTGTCGGGTACTACAATCGTTTTGATGTTTTTGATTTAACTATTAATAGGCGCCGTATTACACCGGCAACTTTCATGGATGAAAACATAGCTTCATTTGGCTCAGAGGTATCGAGCGATCAAGATAGTTAGCTTGTCTAGTCAATTAAGCCACCCTAGATTAGCTTTTGTATTGCTGGTGGGTCGCACGAAATTGGCCAGGCCCATATATTCCTCTTTGAGTTAGCCCATTTAAGCTCTAAATAGCGCCGTTTCGGAAGACAACCCGCTTTGAGAATATGATGTCACATCAGGAATGACTTAAGGTGGAACTCAATTGATACAGATTCAGATTTGGGCAGACTTTGAATGCCCATATAGCTACTTTCAAGCTATTGCCTCATAAAAGCTGAGAGCCACTAACTTCATATTAGTAGTCAAATGAGCCAGTCTGACTTCCATCGCTATGGGCCATGGCCATCATCTAAAAGTCTTTTAAAAGACTTAGAGCGCTCTGCTCAGGTAACCCAAACCATCATCAGCCAACTCAGACCAGGACAGGAGAGAGTTGCGCTATTACCTAATCTCAACCCTCCGAATTGGGAATTTGGCCATCTGATTTGGTTTCATGAGTTTTGGGTACATCGAAAAGGATCCGTATCCGAGCCTTCTTTGTTTGCCGACGCAGATACACTTTTTAATTCCTCTGAAATCGTTCACGATGATCGTTGGCAAGTCTCATTGCCGAGTATTGATGTATTGATGAATTATTTTGTCGATGTGATGGAGCGAACTTTCCTTATTTTGCGATCTAAGTCTATTAGTTCTGAGCAAAATTACTTTATTCAGCTGGCACTCTATCATCAGGATATGCACAATGAAGCATTTGCATATATGTGGCAATCACTATCTTATGAGTGGCCTCTTAAAGAGCGCCTTGGCTCTGTGAAAAGTGACAATACAGATTCAGAGGGGCCTTATATCGCTATGCCTGAATGTCAACTTGATCTTGGATCAGCTCCAAACTCAGGATTTTTATTTGATAACGAAAAATGGCAACATGAAGTGACCATTCCCAGTTTTTCAATTTCAAGTCGTGCGGTAAATAATGGTGAATACTTAGTATTTTTAGAGTCTCTCATTTCCTCTGGAAAAAGCGCTTCAGAATATCAGCCTGCTTATTGGAAAAAAGAGGGTGAAAAATGGTACGAGCGCTTTTTTAACCAATGGTCAGAATTAGATCTCACAGCGCCGGTGAGACACGTTTCGGCGCTGGCTGCAGAGCAGTATTGTCTATGGCGGGGTGTTCGACTTCCCTCTGAAAATGAGCTTTGTCTGATGATGACTAGGTCCAATATTCATTGGGTACCGTCTAATTTATGGGAGTGGACTAGCAGCACTTTTAAGCCTTTTGAGGGCTTTAGCTCCGACCCGTATCAAGATTACTCCGCGCCATGGTTTGATGACCAATACCGGGTTTTGAAGGGCTGGAGCGCCTATACGCCTGATTATTTGCGGCGTCCCCAATTTCGTAACTTTTATTTACCATCCCGAAATGACTTTTTCTGTGGCTTTCGCACTTGTTTAACTTAAATTGGGTAAGCTCGTATCATTGCCAATCTATTCTGTACACTAAATTGAGTCCCCCTCTATGACATATAACGGTCGCCTTACTTCTCTCTCTCATGGTGGAGGCTGTGGCTGCAAAATTGCTCCAGGTGTATTGAGCGATATTTTGAAGTCTTCCCCGATTCGTCAGATTCCGGCTGAACTCCTTGCAGGTTCTGACAATAATGAAGATGCTGCTGTCTATCAAATTAATGAGCATCAAGCTATCGTAGCTACAACAGATTTCTTTATGCCGATTGTGGATGATCCCTTTCAATTTGGGCGTATCGCTGCAACCAACGCGATTTCAGATATCTATGCCATGGGAGCGCAACCGCTATTTGCTCTAGCACTATTAGGGATGCCAATTAATGTGCTGCCCTTAGAAGTCATTCAGCAAGTAACCGCTGGTGGTGAGTCTGTGTGTGCAGAAGCCGGGATTATGATTGCTGGGGGCCACTCCATCGATACAGTGGAACCAATTTATGGCTTAGTGGCTATTGGTGTAGTAGACCCTAAAAAACTCAAGCGCAATAGCGGTGCGAAGTTAGGCGACAGCATCATCTTAAGTAAACCTATTGGTGTAGGAATTCTTTCTGCTGCACTTAAAAAAGAACAGCTTTCTGATTCCGCCTATCAAGAAATGATTGCTCTGACTACTAAGCTCAATAAACCCGGTGTAGCACTTTCTCAGCTTGACAGTGTTCATGCGCTTACAGATGTCACTGGATTTGGTTTGACAGGCCATCTGCTAGAGCTCTGTAGGGGCGCTAAGCTGGCAGCCCGGATCGAGTGGGACTCAATTCCAGTGATTGCTGAGGCGGTCAAGCTTGCCAAACAAGATATCTTCACTGGCGCATCTCCTCGTAATTGGCTGGGTTACGGCCATGAAATGCAGATGGCTGCCCATCTCGAGCCTTGGCAGCAAAATCTCCTATCCGATCCACAAACGAGTGGGGGATTATTAGTTTCTTGTAGTCCAGAAGCAACCGAGCAAGTTTTGGAGATTCTGAGAGCGGATGGGTTTAACCATGCGCAAAAAATAGGGACCTTTACTGAGGGCTCTGGAATTTCTGTAAGCTAATAAGCACTTGATTAAACCAATAGAAGGCATCGATTAAAAATGAAACTACATTTATCTAAGCTGAGATTGACTCTGAGTCTATTTTTATCCATTGTGTGTTGCGGTTTGCTTGGTACTCAAGTTTACGCACAAGGGGTTTTGCGCGTTTCAGCAATTCCGGATGAATCACCAACCGAATTGCAAAGAAAATTCTTGCCTTTAGGTGAGTACTTATCTAAAGAGACGGGAATGAAAGTGGAATTCATTCCTGTGACTGACTATGCAGCGGTTGTAGAGGCACTTGCAACCAATAAAATCGATATGGCTTGGTTAGGAGGCTTTACCTACATTCAAGCAAAAATTCGGACTAATGGTGTAGTTAAACCGATTATTCAGCGACTCGAAGATGAAAAATTTACCAGCAAATTTATTGTTGCTGATGGCAGTCCGGTCAAGTCCCTAATGGATTTAAAAGGCAAGACCTTTGTTTTTGGTTCTCCCTCATCAACATCGGGCCACCTCATGCCCCGTTTCTACCTCATGAAGGCAGGTATTGATCCAGACAAAGACTTTAAGAGCATTGCTTTCTCTGGAGCGCATGATGCAACGGTAGCTTTTGTAGCCAGCGGTAAAGCCGATGCAGGCGCTCTAAATACATCGGTTTGGGATAAATTATCAGATGCTAAAAATCCCAATGCTGAAAAAGTCAAAGTGTTTTACACCACGCCGCCATACCATGACTACAACTGGACCGTCCGTGGCGGACTTGATGCTGCCTTAGTCAAAAAAATCAGCGATGCATTTTTAAAGTTAAATGTAAACGATCCTTCGCAAAAAGAATTAATGGACTTACAAAGGGCGACTAAATATATTCCGACCAAGTCATCTAACTACGATGAAATTGAAAAAGCCGCTATTGGAGCTGGTCTGATTAAGTGAAGAAAATAGCATTTTCATTTCAGAATCTCAGTTTTACTCATGCCAATGGGAAAGAGGCGCTAAGTAACATCAGTAGTAGCGCCTCAGCAGGAGAGGCTATTGCTATTATTGGCTCATCTGGATCTGGAAAGACAAGCTTTCTTAACCTTGTCGCTACTGCATTACGTCCTAGTAGGGGTTCGATCACTGTGTTGAATGTAGATCCTTGGGCGATATCTAAAGGGCGCTTACAGCGTTTACGTTCACAGCTGGGTTTAGTTCATCAAGCAGCACCCATCCCACCTAGACAGCGGGTCATTACTGCAGTCTTGGCGGGACGACTGGGGCAGTGGCCGCTCTGGAAATCAGTCCTTTCTTTAATTTATCCAGTAGACATTGCTGGTCCTCAAGCTTGTCTGCAAAAACTAGATCTAGCTGACCGCTTATTTGATCGTTGTGATCGCCTGTCTGGTGGTCAATTGCAAAGAGTGGGCGTAGCCCGAGTGCTTTATCAAAAGCCAAACTTACTATTAGCTGATGAGCCAGTTTCCGCAATGGATCCAGTGCTCTCTGATTTAACCATTCAGGTCCTGCTTGAGGATGCACAAACCCGAAACGCCTGTTTCGTAGCTAGCTTGCATGCAGTCGATATTGCTTTACGGTGGTTTCCGAGAATTATTGGACTCAAGGATGGCGAGGTATTTTTTGATTTGCCGGCTTCTGAGGTTAGCGAGAGTTTGTTGCAGCAACTGTACGCAGCTGAGCGAGGAGTGATACCGACACAGGGCAGCATCAATTGACTGTCATTCGGGGAATCACTCACAGGAGAGATCCTGCGGCACTTCAGCGTTTTTTGATCACGTCTATCGCACTGGCTATTTTGTGGCCCATGATGGAATTGGCTCAGTTTGATGTGTTTGCGCTATTTGAAGATCGCAAGCTCAATGTCTTCATTAACTTTTTAGGACAATTTTTTCCTCCGGATTTACAAAGATCGTTTCTATTGCTGGTGATCAAGGCAACTTTAGAAACCTTAGCGATGGCAACTGCTGGCATTACGCTGGCCATGCTGATAGCGATTCCCTTAGGTTTAATCATTACCTACAGTCTCTCTATTTCACGGATTGGTCCAGCATCTGGCCACTGGTTTGCAAAGTTAGGCAGATACTGCGCCCGCATGCTGATGTTATTACTCAGAGGAATTCCAGAAATTGTGTGGGCCTTACTTTTGGTCAGAGTGTTTGGTCTGGGTCCTATCGCCGGGGTCTTGGCTATCGGGATCACCTATGGAGGGATGTTGGCAAAAGTCTACTCAGAAATTTTGGAGACCGGAAATACTTTGCCAGCTAAAGCGCTGTTGATTTCTGGGAGTGGTCGCGTTAATGCTTTTTTATACGGACTCTTACCAGGTACGGCGCAGGAATTGGCTTCATATACGGTGTATCGCTGGGAATGTGCGGTTAGAGCCTCTGTGGTAATGGGTTTTGTGGGTGCTGGTGGCCTTGGTCAATTGATGGACCAGTCCATGAAGATGCTCAATGGCGGAGAGGTCTCTACCATCCTGATCATGTTTTTATTACTAGTTTTGCTGGCAGACTACATCAGCCTAGTCATCCGTAGGCAGCTCGCATGAATACCCATCCAGCCCGTGAATTTTGTCTAAAGTGTTTAGTGACTTTGCTGGTCATTCTGAGCTGTATTGCTGTCAGCTTTATTTATCTTTCATTTAATCCCTTAGCCTTGTTTACAAAGCAGGCTATGAGTGATGTAGCAATCTATACAGCGCGCTTCTTTCCTCCAGATCTGTCGCCTCTTTTTTTGAAAAAAGTATGGGATGGGGTTCTCCAAACTTTAGCCATTTCTGCTTTAGCAACTTTGTTGGCAGCTATTGCCAGTCTCTTTTTGGCTTTACCTGCGGCTGGACAGTTCGGTCATGCCCCCAAGGTAATGACCCGTTTTTTACTCAATTTCCTGCGCTCCGTACCAGAGTTGGTGTGGGCGGTGCTGATGGTTCTAGCAGTCGGGTTAGGACCATTTGCAGGAACTTTAGCTCTTTGTTTACACACCATAGGTGTATTAGGTCGTTTGTTTGGTGAGACCCTAGAGAATCATCCTCAGGAGTCGACGGAAGCTCTCAAGCTAGCGGGCGCAAGTAAAGCTCAGGCATTCATCTACGGCGCCTTGCCAGGCGTTTTCTCCCAATTCCTTTCTTATAGCCTCTACCGCTGGGAGATGAATATTCGTATGGCTACGATTTTAGGATTTGTTGGTGCAGGAGGTCTTGGTCAAATTCTGTACTATGAGCTTTCCTTACTTCATGAGCCTCAAGCTTCGACAGTCATTATGGCGATGCTAATTTTGGTCATTGGTGTCGATATGGTGAGCAATCAATTGCGTAGAGTACAAATGCATAGTCTTGGCTAAGCCGAGCCGTCCAAAACAGGAGCTTAAAGTGAGTCAAGCAGAATACGCTAATACAAAATTAGTTGATGAAATCCAAGAGGGGTTATTGAAGCCGCAGTCATCGATATCCCCGAAATTCTTTTATGACGAAATTGGCTCTCATTTATTTGAGGCAATCACTTTTTTAGAGGAGTATTACCCAACCCGAAGTGAAAAACAGATCATGATGAAATACGGCGCTGAAATGGCAGCTGTTATTGGTCAATGTGATGTGTTATTAGATTTAGGAGCTGGTAACTGCGAGAAAGGAAGCGCATTATTCAACACCCTACTTCCCAAAGAGTATAGGGCGCTAGATATTTCTAAAGAATTTCTGGAGCAGGCTATTTCTGGTTTGCAAAAAGAGTATCCACAGATTCAAATGCAGGCCCAAACTTGTGATTTACAAGAAGAATTGGTATTCACTGATTTGCTGGATCGGAAAAAAGTATTCTTTTACCCAGGATCCTCGATTGGAAATTTTGACCCTGAGGCTGCTTTAAGGTTATTTCGAAATATCGTTAAAGTTTGTACGGGGAAGGGGGGTCTACTCATTGGGGTGGATTTGATTAAGGATCGGGATACTCTTTCTCGAGCCTACAACGATAGTCTTGGTATTACTGCAGCCTTTAATAAGAACGTCTTGCTCCATCTGAATCGCTTGATGAATGCCAATTTCAATATAGCCCATTGGGAGCATTACGCTATCTTTAATGAATCACTGAGTCGTATTGAAATGTATTTGCGAGCTACCCAACAACAGACGATACGTTGGCCAGGCGGAGAGCGAGCATTCCAAGCTGGTGAGCTGATTCATACTGAAAATAGCTATAAATACACAGCAGAGAAATTTCAATTATTGTTGATGAATGCAGGCTTTAAAAACATACAAACCTGGACAGATCCGCAAAGCTATTTTTTAGTAGCTTATGCTGCCGCCTAAACTTATTAGGGGTGAGAGATTAGATCTTTTAGTAGTTTTTGAATCGATTTTTGCTCTAACTCTGGTTTTGTGATCTTCTGTCTTGCCACTACTGCTTTTGTTATTTTGCGACAGAAGGCTGGGTCCGATTCGATTCTCGTAAGTAATTTCGCTAAGCCAACTTTATCGCCAACAGGATAGTAAGCAGGGTAGTTATCTCCCAGTAGGCCACGATTTCCAGGGATATCAGAAGCAATGATAGGTATGCCAATGGCGATGGCTTCAGAGACAACATGAGCCCCTCCTTCCATGACGCTAGAAATAATCATGACATGGGACCGTGCTAAGTATTGCAGAGTTTTGGGATGACTGAGTTGTCCTAGCCAGCGGTATCGAGGCTGATTTTTCTCCAAAGAGAGTGCCCTTTTTTCGAATGCAGGACTCATCGCCTTACCCAGTTGTACGAGATGAATGCGACTTTGAGCAGGTAAAAGGGCCAGACTCTGTGCCGCGCAGAACGGATCTTTCTCGGGTCGGAGATGACCGATGATGCTGGCTAAAAATTGATTTTTAGGAGTCGGCTTTCTAGTAATCGCCTTGACAGATTGATAGATCACGCGGACTTTATGATGAAATTCTTGAGGTATGGACTCAATCGCTGCTGGCTGAAGAACCACAATGACATCTGCCATTGCCATCGATTTCACTACTTTGGCATTTTTCTCCAGGTCACGATAGATATCAGTACCCGTCATGATCAAGATGACAGGTTGCTCGGGGTGAGCCTTCTTGAATCTTTGAATAGATTCAAAACTACGCAGTCCATGCAGGGCAATGAGGATATCGCAAGGCATCCCAGACCATCGCTCTGTTATTGAGGAATGATGATGTTGGTAACGTAAAAATTGTTGCCAGCGCATAGCAGTAATGCGATTACCGTGCAGAGTCCCAGGAGGAGCAGGGGTAACGATTTCAATATTGAGTTTCAAATTCAGTCGTCTCAACCAGTCATCTCATATCAATTTAGGTAGTTTATTGCTTTAGTAGCCATTTTATTGCTTTGTGATTTAAGAGAGAGCAAGGCTTAGGATGACTGGTGGATCGGGAGAGATTAGCTAGGTCTTTGGATTGTTGTGCAAACCGACAAAATATCTTA
>DAISKI010000042.1:0-9429 GCA_036821065.1 Polynucleobacter sp.
GTACAAGCTGGAAAGAATTACGTATCGGCGAATTAAAAACCTTGCTTGCCCTGGCGGTGGCTGATAAAGAAGCAGTCCTTGAAGGCTGCGATTGGATTCATCACTACAAGCAAATGAATCCTGCGCGCAGACTAGTCTATCGGTGCATTGAAAACTATCTTCAGTTTGATAGACCTGCCGCCTATGAGAATTCACTATCCCTTCTATACGGTGCAGAAGTATTGCGCCAAGCCAAAGCTCTTATTAACGGAGATCAGCGTTTCTTTGATCTTGAAGATCTTGGTGAAAATATGGAAGCTAGCGCAATGCATCAAAGCCTCTTGGCTGCATACGACAAACTATTTATGTAGCCTTAGGCTAAGACTCGCCCTTGTTTTTAGAAGTATCAATGCCGAGGGCCTTGAGCTTTCGGTAGAGGTGGGTTCGCTCTAGACCGGTGTACTCGGAGATCTTGGTCATGCTGCCACCCATGATCTGCATCTGGTGCTCAAAGTAGGCCTTCTCAAATAAATCCCGAGCCTCTCGGAGAGGTAAATCATAGTAATTCTTTGCAATTCCACTGATGTACTCACCCTCAGGCTGTGGATTGCTAATGGGTTCTGGGGCGGTTACTTTAGGGGCCGGAGCGGTTGACTGGGTGGCCTTGCCCTGCTCTGGCTCAACATATTTTGGAGAAGTTTCTAAAGCCTTGTTAACTGTTTTAAGTAACTTTTGAAGGGCGATTGGCTTTTCTAAAAAATTGAGGGCGCCAATACGTGTTGCCTCTACTGCCGTATCAATCGTGGCATGCCCAGACATCATTACTACAGGCATTGTGAGCTGTCCTGTTTTGGACCACTCCTTTAAGAGCGTAATACCGTCAGTTTCTGGCATCCAGATATCCAGGAGAACTAAATCGGGGCGCATCTGCTCACGAATTTTGCGAGCCTGTGCCGCACTCTCAGCAGCGTAAATTGTATGGCCTTCATCTGTAAGGATTTCATTGAGGAGCTCTCGAATGCCCATTTCGTCATCGACTACCAAAATGCTGGCCATGATTACGCCGCCTCTTTCGCTAGGTTCATAAACAAAATGGATACTTTTGCACCAATCACTTCTTCTCCCTGCATACGATTTCGAATTTCTATTTTGGCGGAATGATCTTCAACAATTTTCTTTACTACCGCCAATCCTAAACCCGTACCTTTACTCTTGGTTGTTACATATGGTTCAAATGCTCTTGCCAATATCTTAGCTGGAAATCCAGAACCAGAATCACTTATTGTCAATCTCACTGCATATTGCATTATGCCGTTAGCTTCACCATAAGGAACCAGCTCTGTTTTAACTTGAACCGGCTCATTTTGATGGCTGCCTTCTAAAGTTGCATCCTGAGCATTCTGCAATAAGTTATGAATAACCTGTCTAAGCTGAGTTGGATCACCCATGATATCTGGGCAATGTGGATCTAGTATGACTCGCAACGGACTTCCCTCGTAAAGACCCAAAATCTCTTGCGTAAGCGCATTAATCGATACTGGCTTTAATTGCGGCGCAGGCGTCTTAGCAAAATCCCTAAAGTCGTTAACCATCTCTTTCATCGCGCGCACTTGGCCAATGATGGTATCAGTGCTGCGATTGAGCATCTCTTCTTGCTCTGGGCTTAAGCTACCAGCCAATTTATGTTGCAGGCGCTCCGCTGAAAGCTGAATCGGCGTCAATGGGTTCTTGATTTCGTGAGCCAAACGTCTTGCCACCTCGCTCCATGCAATTGAGCGTTGAGCGCTGACAACATCAGTGATGTCGTCAAATACCACCATCTTCAAATCAGGGGCTAACTCTGTGCCTCGGACAAACAAAGTCACGCCCAGCTCATTTTCAAATTCATTAGTGGCGTGTAGCTGAATTTGTTTTTGCCAAACTGGGGATGTCCCCTCTGTATTCACGGTGGCTGCATCTCCCCCTGCAGCAATGCTGAGTTTCATAGTAGCAAAGCCCTCTTTAATGGCTTGCTCAAACTCTTCGAGCGCAGGAATTTCATTCAAGGCTTTGCCATCTAATTTTGTCAAGTCTTGGCGAAAAATGCGGTCTGCGCCGGCATTGCTGGAGACCACGTTGAAATGTTTATCAAAAATACAAACACCGGCCGTCAGATTTCCTAAGACTGTTTCTAAGAAGGTCTTGGATTCTTGTAATGACTTGCGAGTATCGGCAAGCTGACGTGTCATCACATTAAATTGACGGGTCAACATACCCAGCTCATCTCCTGTATCTAGCTCGGGCTTCGGAGAAAGGTCGCCTTGCGCAACCGCTTGCGTTCCTCGCAAGAGCATCAGCAAGGGCCGCGCCAATTGCCGGCCTAACAATAAGGCCAAAACTACAGCCACAAACAATGCGAAGAAGAGCGTGAGCGTCAGCGTGCCCACAAACATCTTCTTTAGGCCCGAGCGGCCCAATGATTTTTCTTGATAGTCGGTATAAGCCGCTTGTACCGCAATAGTATTTTTACTAATTGCCTCTGGCACAGGTTTAATAAGCTGGAGATACCAAAACTCTTTTTGATACTGCAGGTTAAGCCCGAAGCCGCGGCTATTGCTGGAACGCTCTTTGACCAAAGGAACAATTGCGCGTAAACGATAAGCTTGCGTTCCGTCTGTATTGTTAGGCTCATCTATATAGGCACTACCATTGACTTTAGAGGCTTGCGACATGATCTCTGGGCTAGGCGCTGCAGCGTGCGCCTCGAGAGCACCAGAGGCCGCAGTCGCAACAATCATTTGACGGCCATTAAAGATCGTAATTTCTTGAATACCAAATTGGTCCCGCATTCTGGATAACAGCAGGGTCAACTCAGCAGGGCTCGCATTATTTGGAAGGCGCTGTATCTGATCGGCAATAATCCGCCCCTCGTCCTGCAATTCAGCGAGCGAGCTACTCAAGGTGGCACGCCCTAACTCAAGGCCAGCCTCAAGAGCAGACTCGGTTTGCACATCAAACCAAGTTTCAATGCTGCGAGATACGAACTGCAAAGATACGCCATACAAAATTAAGCCCGGCACTACACCCACTAGACCAAAAATCATGGCTAGCTTAGCAATCAGTCTTGTACCAAAGCGGCCCTTATGCCAGCGCACCGCAATCACGACCACCAGAACTACGATCACTAGAGTTAAGCTTGCTCCAATAATGATGTTGGCAGCGTAAAGCCAAATAAAATAATTATCGAAAAACTGAGTATTAGATGATGCAAGCGAAAGCATGACTAATAGAATCAATGCAAATGTGCCAATCAGCCCTGCCGCCACGGGAAGAATGCGCCCCTTCCAAATCTCTTTTTGAGAAAACCTAGGAATGAATGGGTTAAAAGCCATCTTCATCGCTGAATCAGGTTTTGTCCAGCTGGATTAAACGGAAAGTGAAGCCACTCGCTACTCACATTCCAGTCACGATTATTAAGGGCATTGACTTGAAAGGGCTTAGGCAGCTTACTCAAATCAAGCGCCATTTTTAAGCCTGCTGTATATGACTTGCCGGAATCAATCTGCGCGCTATCAAACACGCGCCAACCACCAATACTGCCAATTACTTGCAGCGCCTCTGTAATAGTGGGTGCAGAAAATGTAAAACCCTCTGATGAAATTCGATACTGCTTAGTAAGGGGCTGATAAGAGAGTCGGGCTTGCTTTTGTGCCAAGATCGATTTTTCGTCAAACCAATACCAGCGAGAGCGGGTTAAATCAAATTCCGTTTGAAAATATAAGACAACCCCTTTTTGAACCGCATCTTCCAAACCTGGTGACAGTTCAATTTGAAAAGTAGCATTAAGCAGCCAGTCGTTATCTGACCGCTCCAACTCAACGGATTTGATTTTGATTCCTTCTGCATGCGCAGCACCCGCACCTAAGCCCAGTGCTAACAATATGCAAAAAATCAGTTGTTTAATGCTTTGGCTCATGGCCCATTTTTCTTAAACAAGGCATAGTAAAAACCATCATTTGTAGCAGTGGGCAAAATCTGCCCCGGAGCGCTTAATCGTAACGCATTGGGGTATTCTGCTGCAAACCATTTAGCCTGATCTTCCCCCTCTTCCGGGAAAATAGAGCAAGTGATATATAAGAGCGTGCCATTGGGTTTCAGCATTTGCCAGGCCTGTGCAAGGATGCTCTGCTGTTTTTGCTGCAGCTGAGCAATATCTGAAGCGCGACGCAGAAAAGGAATGTCGGGATGACGGGCCACAATTCCGGAGGCGGAACACGGGGCATCGAGCAAAATTTTGTCAAAAAGCTTACCGTCCCACCAGGATGATTGTGAGGCGTCTCCTCTTGCAATCTGCACCCTATCAGTATGGAGGCGCAAACGATCTAAATTTCCGCCAATGCGGGCAAGGCGGTCTTTGTCTATTTCTAAGGCTACTGTATCCGTGTCGGCCAACTCCAATAAGTGCGCCGTTTTCCCGCCCGGAGCTGCGCAGGCATCCAAGATCAAATCGCCCGCTTTTGGATCTAACAATATCGCAGCCAATTGGGCGCCAGAGTCCTGGACTGAAACAGCTCCGCTATAAAACTCGGGCAAGTCTGATACTGGCACAGCCTCATCGAGAATAAGCGCCGCAGGCAGCGAGATGCCTGCAAGAGTATCAAGGGGTTTAGAAGCAATTCCAACTTGAGCCAACATCGCTTGATATTGCTCGCGCGAGTATTGTCGTATGTTGACTCGAAGTATTAATGGGGCACGCTGGGCTTGCTGATAAGAAATCGCCTGCCACTCTTTAGGATAAGACTTCTTTAAATTAGCGCGCCACCATGCTGGGTAATACATAGAAATCGGGTCAGGCGCATAGCCTTTATCAGTAATAACTTGAAACTTCTGGCTCACCTTACGCAATACTGCATTGACCATGCCCTTGGCATAAAGTGTTTTATCGTAAAGACCGCACGCCTCAACCGCCTGATCGACAATCGTGTGCGTAGCATAAGCCTGCTGATCGCCGTGCATAAACAGCGCCATCGCCACACTTAAGAGATGGGCTGTTTCAGGGGGCGGCGTCTTTGGTACAAACGCTTTGATGAGCTCTTGTGAAGCATTCCATTTACGCAATCCGTCAAAGGTCAGGCTTTGAACGATGGGGCGCTCATGCGCGCCAAGCTGATCGAGCACTTCGCCCAATGACCTACCGTGCATGACCTCACCAAGCGCTTGCGCTGCGATCGTGATTGCCTCTGATAAAGGCAAGTTATGACTTCCAGCGCGCTCAGTCAAACTGACTCGCTTCTTTCTGCTCTAACTGTGTATGTAGGCCCAGCCTCGCATTCATTCTTTTTCCACCGGGTCGCTGAACTTCGGTGAGCTCAATAATCCCCTCTCCGCATTGAACATAAACTCCAGTTTCAGATGCGCCCAATATTTGGCCTGGAGCTGTAGGCTGTTTTTGTGGGGTCTTTGCTGCTAGAGAAGAATTCAAAATCTTGATAGGCTCTCCATCCAGACTAGCGCTTGCACCAGGAAAAGGATTAAAGGCGCGAATCCGTCGATCGATTTCACTGGCGCTCAATTGCCAATGAATTTCCGCTTCGCTCTTAAGAATTTTTTCTGCATAGCTCACGCCAATACTTGCTTGAGGGCTTCTCACTAGAGTCTGTTTAGCGTCTAAAGTATTGAGTGTTTGCACAATGAGATTCGAACCCATGCCTGCTAAGCGATCATGCAAGGATGCACTCGTTTCATCTTTTGCAATATCAAGCTCTTGCATCAAGACGACATCGCCCGTATCTAAACCAGCATCCATTTGCATGATGCACACGCCCGTCTTCTTATCACCAGCCTCTATCGCCCTTTGAATCGGCGCTGCTCCTCGCCAACGAGGCAAGAGAGAGGCGTGAATATTAAAGCAGCCGAAGCGACTCTCTTTTTCTGCGAGATCTAAAATATCTTGGGGCAAGATCAAACCATAAGCAACCACTACCATCGCATCAAAGTCCAGCTTAGCCAGCTGTTGATAGGCACTCTCTGCCTCTACTTTTTTTTCAGGATCAGTAGCATTACGTTTGAGTGTGCTTGGTTGCAAAACAGAAATATTCTTTTCAAGCGCAAATGTCTTAACTGGGCTTGCATGCAAATGCATTCCTCTACCCGCTCTACGGTCTGGCTGCGTCAACGCTAAAACAATCTGATGGCCAGCGGCATCAATAGCGCGCATTGCTTGAGCTGCAAACTCAGGGGTTCCAGCAAAGACGATTTTCATTGGCTACGCTTAGCGCTGCTCCGCAAGTTCTTTGGCGCGCTTTTTCATTTTGAGAGAGATACGATTACGTTTCAGGAGAGATAAATACTCAACGAAAACTTTTCCTCTCAGATGATCCATCTCATGTTGTAAACATACTGCAAGCAAACCATCTGCCTCTAGTTCAAACGGTTTACCGTGCAGGTCGATCGCTTTAATGCGAATGTTAGCCGGTCGATCTACTTCATCGTAAAACTCTGGTACAGAGAGACAACCTTCACGCCAGGATTTTTTTTCTTCGCTAGCCCACACAAGCTCAGGATTGATGAACACCATCAGATCGTTCTGTTCATCAGAAACATCAATCACAATAATTTGCTCATGAATATCTACTTGGGTTGCGGCCAAGCCAACCCCGGGCGCATCGTACATCGTCTCTGCCATATCTTTGACGATTCCCTTAATCCGGTCATCCACCTTATCAACAGGTTTAGCTCGCTTATGTAAGCGAGGGTCTGGATAACAAAGGACGGGTAATAGGGCCATGACTGAATTATCCAACAGACCAATCAGAACGGGCTGATTGCTGAAAATTCTCCAAGGCTCAGAATGGCTTAATGAAAAATCAGCCCCAAACTAAATCTATTTTGCCCCTAGCTTTGGGAACTGCAAACTACCCTAAACGTCTGCTTGACTTAGCCGACCCCCCTCACACTATTTATATAGCTGGGAAAGTCGAATTGCTAAACATGCCCATGGTCGCTATTGTTGGCTCACGGACAGCCAGCTCAGAGGGAATCAAAAATGCCAGTTACTTTGCTAGAGCCCTTTCCAATGCGGGTTTGCTAGTGATTTCCGGCTTGGCCAGGGGTATTGATGGGGCTTCGCACCGGGCAGCCCTTGCAGCTCGCCAACCCACAATAGCAATCTGCGGCACTGGCCTAGATATCACCTACCCTCCTGAACATGATGAATTGGCAAATGAAATTCATAAAAATGGTCTTTTATTAAGCGAGCAAGCTTTGGGTGCTGGGCCCAGGGCCTTTCATTTCCCGCGAAGAAACCGCTTGATTGCAGCTCTGGCCATGGGGGTTTTAGTGGTGGAGGCTGCTCAGCGCTCCGGCTCCCTCATAACAGCCCGTCTTGCGATGGAACTAGGCAGAGAAGTTTTTGCCATACCCTCCTCAATTCATAGTCCTTTATCCACTGGATGCCACTATTTGATTGGGGAAGGGGCAAAACTGGTGAGCTCCCCAAAAGAAGTTCTAGAAGAGCTAATTTATTGAAAAACCCCTTTTAAAAGGCAAAAAATCACTATTTTCTGTTCATTAGGCAACTAATTTGCCTAATTATTAGGCTCAAAAATAGGGCAATTTGGACTTTTCACAATTTATCGGTTAATAATAAAAAAGGGGTAATTAGTTGGTCAGTAGTTATTTTGGTTTAAATTGATCGTCTTTTTTCCCCATTCCATCCATCTTTTTAAGCTCAAATTTAGGCAAACGCGTGGCTAAAGCACCTACCAAAACTAGCTCAAAGTCTTCTGGGGCCGATCACCCAAAAGCGCTGATCATTGCCGAAAAGCCTTCGGTAGCTAATGACATTGCCAAAGCCTTGGGTGGGTTTACAAAACATGAAGACTATTTTGAGAGTGCAGACTTTGTTGTCTCCTCTGCTGTGGGTCACCTACTAGAAATTGCTGCCCCTGAGGAATATGACGTCAAACGGGGTAAGTGGTCTTTTGCTAATTTACCCGTGGTTCCTCCGCACTTTGATCTGCGCCCGATTGCCAAAACTGAATCCCGTCTCAAGGTTTTACAAAAACTAATTAAGCGCAAAGATATCAATATGCTGATCAATGCTTGTGACGCGGGCCGCGAAGGCGAGTTAATTTTTCGCTTGATTGCGCAGCACGCTAAAGCGCCTCAAGGTGTTAAGCGTCTCTGGCTGCAATCGATGACTCCTAACGCCATTCGGGAAGGCTTTGCCAAACTGCGTAGCGATGCAGAAATGCAGCCTTTAGCTGATGCGGCTCGTTGCCGATCTGAAGCGGATTGGTTGGTTGGTATTAATGGCACTCGCGCTATGACCGCCTTCAACAGCAAAAGCGGGGGATTCTTTTTAACAACCGTTGGTCGAGTTCAAACACCAACACTATCGATTGTGGTTGAGCGTGAAGAATTAATTCGCAAGTTTGTTTCTAAAGATTATTGGGAAGTGAAGGCCGAGTTCATTGCCTCCGCTGGTATTTATGAGGGCCGCTGGTTTGATCCTAAGTTTAAAAAAGATGTTACTGCGCCCGATGCGCGTGAGAACCGTTTATGGAGTGAGGCTGCAGCGCAAAGTATTGTGGCTGCCTGCCGAGATAAAAAAGCAAGCGTTACCGAAGAGGCAAAACCTGCAACGCAACTTGCTCCTCAGCTGTTTGACTTAACTAGCTTACAGCGCGAAGCCAATGCGCGCTTTGGTTTCTCGGCCAAAAATACTTTGGGTCTTGCACAGGCGCTATATGAAAGGCACAAGGTCCTGACCTACCCAAGAACAGACTCTAAGGCTCTGCCAGAAGATTATCTTGATACCGTTAAACAAACAATTGAAAATCTCGCGCAACACTCACAAGAATTGCGCCCCTTTGCTGAGCAAATATTAAAAGGCGATGCCAAGGATCCAAAGAACAAAGCTGGATATGGCTGGATCAAACCTAATAAACGTATCTTTGATGACAGCAAAATTTCTGATCACTTTGCAATCATTCCTACGCTTGAGGCTCCCAAAACCTTAAGTGAGCCTGAGTTCAAACTCTATGACTTGGTGGTGCGTCGTTTCTTAGCAGTGTTCTATCCTGCCGCTGAATTCCGAGTTACCACACGAATTACTGAAACCTCAGGACACCACTTTAAAACCGAGGGCCGTGTCTTAGTGAATCCAGGCTGGTTAACCGTTTATGGCAAAGCCAATCAAGCTGATGATGAATTGGTTGCGGTTAAGGAAGGTGAGAGCGTTCAAACCGAATCTATTGCGGCAGTACCCTTAAAAACCAAACCCCCAGCGCGTTACTCAGAAGCAACTTTGTTGTCCGCCATGGAAAGCGCCGGCAAATGGGTTGATGACGATGAGATGCGCGAAGCGATGGCTGAGAAAGGCCTTGGCACTCCAGCAACGCGCGCAGCAATTATTGAAGGCTTGCTTGCTGAAAAATATATGGTGCGCGAGGCTCGCGAACTCATTCC
>DAISKI010000043.1:0-1371 GCA_036821065.1 Polynucleobacter sp.
CAACCAGATGATCTCAAATTAGATATTGATTTTCAGCAGGCCAATCTGATACAGGCCTATCGTTACTTACCCATGACGATGTCCGCTGATACCAAGCTCTACTTAAGCAAGGCCTTTGCGGCAGGCAAGGTGATAAACGGTAGCTTACATATCAAAGGAGATCCTAATAACGCACCATTCCCGCCCGGCACCACTGGTGAGTTTGTATTGAACTTCCCAATTAGTGGGGTTACCTTTAAGCCAGCACCACTGATTACTACTGATCAAGGGGTCTGGGGAGACTTTACAAATGTTGCTGGAACCATCAGCATGAAACAGTCCGCATTGAATGTGGATATATCGCAAGCCAATCATCAAGAAATCAGCCTGAGTAATATCAATGCACAAATTCCTAATGTGAGTGCCAAGCAATTAGTACTTGCTGTCAACGGTAATGCGCAGGGGCAAGCCCCCCAGATGCTGAACTATCTTTTTTCATCCCCTTTTGGGAAAAAACGTCCCGAGCTTGAAAAGAATCTCAAGGTATCTGGGCCGCTAGACCTCAACCTCAAGTTGCAAGTACCTCTCTACAACAGCGATGACACCAAAATAGATGCGCATCTGAACCTGATCAACAACACAGCACAGTGGGCAAGCATACCGCCCTTAGAAAACTTAAAGGGTAAGGTTCGCATTACAGAAACAAACCCTGAGTTTGAAGATGTGAGCGCTCAATTTTTGGGAGGCTCAATCAGAATGGCCAGTGCGCCGCCCTCCAGTGATAAACAAAACTTTACGATTACTGGTGACCTGAGTGCGGATTTTTTAAGGAAGTATTTCTCTGAAGTTTCTGAATCAGTCACAACGCTTCTGAATGGTATGAGCGGCTCTGCAAAATACAATGGCCTTATTAGCTTTAGCAAGGCTGGTAGCGAGACTAAACTGAAATTCGATTTGAACAATTGGGCCAGCAATGCACCCGTGCCACTCAAAAAACAAAGTGGTACCCCATTAGAAGGTGAGCTTCTCTTCCAAACCTTTGCTAAGAAGACCAATTCAGATCGTCTCAACTGGTCTGGCAGCTTAGGTAATCAGTACTTTACTCAGGGCGCCCTGAATATAAATAATGAATTGCGTTATGCCATTGGGCTTGGTTCACCTGCAACTATGCCTGCAAAAGGCTTAAGTATTGGCATTCAAGCCAATGAACTCAATTTCGACACATGGCGTAACTTTCTGCTGAGCAATCAAGTTAGAGCACCAGCGAGCAAAAATGTAGCTGTCTCAACCACTGGTATTCAAGTTAATGCGCAAATCAAATCCTTAACTGCCGCTGACTATGTTTGGCCTAATTTCAATCTGAGTGCGCTGCTCAAAAATAATGATTGGCAA
>DAISKI010000043.1:1471-8975 GCA_036821065.1 Polynucleobacter sp.
GTCAAAATCAAGAGCCAAACTACTAAAAATTTGTTGAATATAGAAAAACTGCAAGTAATCAATCCTCAAGATAATGCAACTATTACTGGCCAGTGGAGCCTAGACCCTCAGACGGGTAAACAAAAGACCTCCTTAGTTCAAGATCTCCAAATTAAGGATGCAGGCCAAATCATTGCACACTGGACGCCCACGAAATCTATCGAGGGTGGTCAAGGTCAATTAAATGGCAATCTAGAGTGGATGAGTAGCCCCTTCACTCCTGACTTTCAAACTCTGAATGGGCAACTGAATCTGAAGCTTGAAAAAGGTCGTTTGCTTGAGGTCAATTCAAGCGCAGCGCAGATCTTGAATGTTTTAAGTCTTCAAAGTTTATTTAAATTTGCCACCCTCGACCTGCAGGGTAGTGTTGGTAATCTGGTAACTAAAGGCACAGCGTATAACTCGATTACAGGCAGCTTTAATATTCAGAATGGTATTGCTAAAACGGATCAATTTGTGATGATTCTGGATCAAGCACGCGTTGCTATGAATGGGCAAATCGATGTGCCCAAACAAACACAAGATTTACGAGTCACTATTTTCCCAACGATCGATGCCACTGCGGGTTCACTTGCACTCTTTGCGATTAATCCGATCGTGGGTCTGAGTGCTCTAGTTGGTCAATACTTGGTCACTAATCAAATCAATCGCTCAATGCAATCTGACTATCTGATTCAAGGTTCATGGGTTGACCCCGAGGTTATTCCACTCAATCAACAAGGACAGCCCTTGGATAAAAACACCATAGATACCATACGCAAAAAGGGTTTACTGAAAGAGCAAAGTAAGCCAAGCTCTTCAGGTAATGCCGCGCCAGCTACGGCAAATCCTAGCGAATAATTGCCCACTAGACAATATGAATTCATCTGAAATCCAGATTGCAGCAATTCAGATGGTATCGACGCCGATGCCTGAAGAAAATATACGAACGGCAAGTCGGCTCATTAAAAGCGCTGCCGAGGCAGGCGCGCAGATGGTAGTGCTACCTGAGTATTTTTGCCTAATGGGCTTTAAAGATACCGATAAGCTACAGGTCAGTGAAGAGCTGGGTAAAGGGCCCATTCAGGAAGCTCTGCACTCAATTGCTAAAGCGAATTCAATTTATCTAGTCGCGGGTACTATTCCGCTGCAAGCCAGGACGGACAATAAAGTTTTAAACACGACTCTCGTATTTAACCCTGCTGGAGAACAAATTGGGCGTTACGACAAAATCCATTTATTTGGATTTGAGACTGAGACAGAGAGATACGCCGAAGCAGAGACGATCGAATCTGGAAATCAGCCCGGTACTTTTGACTTCAATATCAATGGAATAAATTGGCGTTTTGGACTGAGTATTTGTTACGACTTACGCTTCCCTGAGTTATATCGCTCGATAGGTCCAGTTGACTGCCACATTATTCCCGCGGCCTTCACTTACACCACCGGAAAAGACCATTGGGAAATCCTATTGCGGGCGCGCGCAATTGAAAACCAATGCTATGTTCTTGCCTCAGCCCAGGGCGGTCAACACCAAAATAATCGGCGCACTTGGGGGAGTAGCATGTTAATCGATCCCTGGGGCACTGTTCTAACTCACCTACCTGAGGGAGAAGGCTTTATTTCTGGGATACTAAGCAAAGATAGACTAAACGAGGTACGCTCCAAGTTACCCGCCCTGAAACACCGCAAGCTTTAAATACATGAACGCACCTGAAGCATTATTCCCAAGTAGTTGGACCAAAGGCAAGAAACAGCCTGAGCTACTCAAGTTAGCAAAATCGATTTTGCTTGAGCCCACTGGCTTGACTGAGCAGGATCTGCATCGCACCTTCAGTAATATGTTTACGCATCGCCTCGATGATGCTGATCTTTATTTCCAGCATACCCGCAATGAAAGCTGGAGTCTTGAAGAAGGGATCGTGAAATCAGGAAGTTTCAGCATTGATCAGGGTGTTGGTGTGCGAGCAATTTATGGTGACAAAACAGCCTTCGCCTATTCCGATGAAATGAATCTCGAGGCCCTTAATAAAGCAGCAAAAGCAACGCGGGTCATTGGGCCACAAGGTGGCAAACAGGCGCTCGGCAGTAAAATTTTTATTCCGACTTCTAATGAGCTCTACTCTGATCTCAACCCCTTAGACTCACTGCAGCCAAAAGAAAAAATTGCGCTTCTTGAAAGTATCGAGCGCAGAGCAAAAGCCCGTGATCCCCGCATTATCCAAGTGATGGCCAGTCTTGCTGGTGAGTTTGATGTGATCTTGGTGGTCCGCTCCGATGGTCTGCTTGCTGCTGACATTAGACCGTTAGTCCGAGTTTCGGTTCACGTTATTGCCGAACAAAATGGACGACGTGAATCTGGCTCTTCTGGTGGTGGTGCGCGTCATGATTACTCTTACTTCAATTCTGAGCTAGTAAATCAATATGTCGATGAAGCGGTTGATAGCGCCTTAGTCAATCTCGATTCCAGACCTGCTCCGGCAGGTCAAATGACAGTTGTGATGGGACCAGGATGGCCTGGTGTCTTGCTGCATGAAGCGGTAGGCCACGGTCTTGAGGGTGATTTCAATCGCAAAGGATCATCTGCTTTTGCTGGACGCATCGGTGAGCGGGTTGCTGCTAAGGGAGTCACTGTCGTTGATGATGGAACGCTATCGGGTCGTAGGGGTTCACTCAATATTGATGATGAAGGCACTCCAACACAATGCACTACGCTCATTGAGGATGGGGTTTTAAAGGGGTACATTCAGGACAGCCTGAACGCCCGTCTCATGAATATGCCCCTGACTGGCAATGGTCGACGCGAAAGCTTCGCATCCCTCCCAATGCCCCGCATGACAAATACTTACATGCTGGCAGGAAAAGATGATCCACAAGAAATCGTATCGAGCATCAAACGGGGTCTTTATGCCGTCAATTTTGGCGGTGGTCAGGTCGATATTACGAGCGGTAAATTTGTCTTCTCGATATCGGAAGCCTATTGGGTCGAAAACGGCAAAATCCAATATCCCGTCAAAGGCGCCACCATTATTGGAAACGGTCCAGAGTCCCTGAAACAGGTTTCTATGATCGGAAACGACCTAAAACTGGATGGCGGTATCGGGGTTTGTGGCAAAGAAGGCCAAAGCGTTCCAGTCGGAGTCGGGCAACCCACTTTACGCATCGATGGCATGACTGTCGGTGGTACAGCTTAATACGGCTTAAAATAGTCGTATGAGCCAACAAAACACCAACCCCGCCAATTGGTATGCCGCCGTTGATAAAACGTCGGATACCGACGATCAACGTATTCATAACATCACGGTTCTGCCACCACCAGAACACCTGATACGTTTTTTCCCAATCTCTGGAACGCCTACTGAAGCACTCATCAGTAAAACCCGTGTCAAGATTCGGAACATTATTCACGGCAAAGACGATCGTCTGCTGGTCATCATTGGTCCCTGCTCGATTCATGATCCCAGAGCTGCATTGGAATACTGCCAACGTCTTTTGGCTGAACGCGAGCGTTTTTCTGGCGAACTTGAAATCGTCATGCGGGTCTATTTTGAAAAGCCTCGCACTACGGTTGGCTGGAAAGGGTTAATCAACGACCCCTATCTCGATGAGAGCTATCGCATTGAAGAAGGTCTACGCATCGCGCGCCAAGTGTTGATGGAAATTAATCGTCTTGGTATGCCTGCCGGTAGTGAGTTCCTCGATGTGATCTCACCTCAATATATTGCTGATTTGATTTCTTGGGGCGCAATCGGTGCACGAACAACTGAGAGCCAAGTTCATCGCGAACTCGCTTCCGGCTTATCCGCTCCAATTGGATTTAAAAATGGTACCGATGGCAACATCAAAATTGCTACTGATGCTATTCAGGCGGCCAGCCGTCCACACCACTTCCTGTCAGTCCATAAAAATGGTCAAGTATCCATCGTTGAAACCAAAGGTAATAAGGACTGTCATGTCATTTTGCGTGGTGGCAAAGAGCCCAACTACGAAGCAAAATATGTGGAAGCAGCCTGCGCCGAGCTCGAAGCAGCAAAGCTGCCAGCCAGCTTGATGGTGGACTTATCCCACGCAAACTCCAGCAAGAAACACGAGCGTCAAATTGTTGTTGCAGAGAATGTAGCTGAACAAATTGAGTCTGGTTCACACCAAATTTTTGGAGTGATGATTGAGAGTCACATTAAAGACGGTGCCCAGAAATTTACGCCAGGAAAAGATGATCCTAATCAGCTAGAGTATGGCAAGAGTATTACCGATGCCTGTATTAACTGGGAAGATTCAGTGAATGTTTTACAAAGACTAGCACTTGCAGTAAAAAATCGTCGCAAGCTAAAGAAATAAAAAAATATCGTGGCTTACTAAAGAGACTAATTTAATTAGTCTCTTTTTTTTCGTGCTTCCACAATACGTCTTTACCACCCGCCGCCTGATTTAAAACTCGGGCAAGAACAAATAGGAGGTCAGAGAGGCGATTGAGATACTGACGTGGAGCATCGTTAATTTCAACATCCCAACCTAAACGAACGACTGAGCGCTCAGCTCGACGACATACCGTCCGACAAATATGGGCTTGCGCAGCTGCCATGGTTCCGCCAGGAAGAATGAATTCTGAAAGGGGTGCTAGGGTCGCGTTGTATTGAGCAAGCCAGTCATCTAAACGGGCGACTTGCTCTGGCTTCAGTAAGGTGTAGTTTGGAATACAGAGCTCGCCACCTAAATCAAATAAATCATGCTGCACCTGCAAGAGTAGATCCTGGAGGGCTTGCGAGACCTTATCTGGTAAAGCAGTGGCCAGCAAAACCCCAATTTCAGAGTTCAACTCGTCCACATCGCCCATAGCGCAGATGCGCAAATGATCCTTTTCGACCCGGCTACCATCGCCCAAGCCAGTCATCCCGGCATCACCCGTTCTAGTCGCAATTTTTGAAAGTCGGTTTCCCATGAACACATTATAGGTAAATGGCTAAAATGGAGGCTATGAATATGGTCGCCCCACCCCCAGATCTCGCAATCATTAGCGCTTTACAGACTAAGCTTGTGAATGCTTTGCGCCCCATCTTGCCTGAAGACGGCCTTCTCTGGGAGCCTGAAGATACGATTCCCTATGAATGCGATGGCCTGGCGGCCTATCGCAGGATGCCTTTGGCGGTTGCCCTTCCAGAAACTGAGGCTCAAGTTTCTGAAATTTTAAAAATTTGTCATGCCATGAACATCCCCGTCGTTCCCAGGGGATCTGGCACCGGTCTTTCTGGTGGAGCCATGCCCATTGCCCAAGGCCTGGTCCTCTCGCTAGCGAAGCTCAAAAAGATCGTCAGCATTGATTCTTTTACTCGCACTGCAGTTGTCCAACCAGGGGTTCGCAATCTGGCTATATCTGAAGCAGTTGCACATTTGGGCTTGTATTACGCCCCGGACCCTTCGTCCCAAATTGCCTGCTCGATTGGCGGCAATGTAAATGAAAACTCTGGTGGAGTGCACTGTCTAAAGTACGGCCTGACTTTACAAAATGTATTACGTGTTCGCGCAGTACTCATGAATGGTGAGATCGTAGAGTTTGGTGGCTTAGCTCCAGATGCGCCCGGTCTAGATTTAATGTCTGTAATGATCGGTAGCGAAGGCATGCTCGCTGTTGTTACGGAAGTGACCGTCAAGTTAGTACCTAAACCTAAACTCGCAAGGGTCATCATGGCCAGCTTTGACGACATTGAGAAAGGTGGCAATGCTGTTGCAGCGATCATTGCAGCCGGCATTATTCCTGCAGGATTAGAGATGATGGATAAAGCTACTACTCGTGCAGTTGAAGAATTTGTTCATGCAGGATACGATCTTGATGCGGAGGCTATTTTGCTTTGCGAATCAGATGGAACTCCTGAAGAAGTGGCTGAAGAGATTGAACGCATGACAGAGGTCCTAAAAAAATCAGGGGCTAGCGGTATACAAATCTCACGTGATGAATCAGAGCGCTTAAAGTTTTGGAGCGGCAGAAAAAATGCTTTCCCTGCTGCAGGACGTCTTGCAGCAGATTATTACTGCATGGATGGCACTATTCCGCGCCGCCACATCGCTACTTTGCTTAAGCGTATTCAGGGCATGGAAAAGAAATATGGTCTTGGTTGTTTAAATGTATTTCATGCTGGCGATGGCAATATGCATCCCCTTATTTTATTTAATGGCGCTGATCAAGATGAATGGCATCGTGCCGAGGAATTTGGCTCTGAAATTTTAGAAGCCTGTGTTGAATTAGGTGGCACGATTACCGGCGAGCATGGCGTAGGTATTGAGAAGATCAATACGATGTGCATCCAATTTGGTGAAGGTGAGCGCGAATCTTTTTGGGGTGTGAAAAGTGCATTTGACCCAGATAAACTTCTGAATCCCGATAAAGCAATTCCTACCCTCAATCGCTGTGCAGAGTATGGCCGTATGAGGGTCAGCAAAGGCATCTTGCCTCATCCCGAGTTGGAGCGCTTTTAATGGGCTCAGATTCTCAGCAGCAGATTGATTATTTTCGTGAACAGATACTAGAAGCGGCAAAATCTAAAACCCCTTTATCCATTGAAGGTGGTGGCAGTAAAGCTTGGTACGGCAATAACAACCAGTTTGCCAAGCTGGGCACTAAAACCCATAGCGGCATCCTCGACTACCAACCAGAAGAACTGGTAATTACTGCTCGTGCAGGGACACCATTGCGCGAGATTGAACAAGTGCTGTCTGATAAAAATCAGATGCTCGCTTTTGAACCTCCCCATTTTGGCGAACACGCTACGCTCGGGGGTGCAATCGCTGCGGGCTTGGCTGGTCCAGCACGCATTAGCGTAGGCAATTTTCGGGACTTTGTATTGGGTGCTCGCATCATGGATGGCAAAGGTCAAGATTTATCCTTTGGCGGCAAAGTAATGAAGAACGTTGCAGGCTATGATGTATCTCGCCTCATGCCAGGGTCTCTTGGCACACTCGCTCTTATCTTAGAAGCCTCTGTAAAGGTCCTGCCAAAGCCTGCAGCCAGCACAAGCATTCGTTGCCAAATTACCCAAGCTGCCGCCTTGCAAAGCTTGAATCAATCTGCGGGCCTACCTCTCCCCCTATCTGCAAGCTGCTGGATTGGCAAAAATCAGGCTGATAGCTTGGGAGAACTGACCATTCGATTAGCAGGAGCCGAAGCAGCAGTTTATGCAGCAAAAATATCGCTCTGCTCTAGCCTCAATGCAAAAGAATTAGATTCTCAAGAGGCCGAAACATTCTGGGCCCAGTTGCGCGAGCAACAGTTACCAGCATTTACTACTCTCCAAGCAGATGAAACACTCTATCGTCTAGCCTTACCTGCTGCCTGTGGTCCACTTGACTTAGGTAAAGCAGGCAATATGTCTTCTGAAATAGTTCTGGAATGGCATGGTCAAGAGCGTTGGATCAAAGGCCAAAGTGATGATGCTACCTTTGCGGTACTCAAACAACTTGCCAATGCTCATGGTGGACATGCAATGCGTTTTCG
>DAISKI010000044.1:0-8623 GCA_036821065.1 Polynucleobacter sp.
GGTGGGCAGGCAACTTAGGTGCAGTGAAGTTGAGAATGCGCTCAAATTCAGGTTTGGGTTCACCAACGGATAAGCCGCCAATAGCGATGCCATCAAAACCTTGCTCACTTACTCCGGCCAAGGAAAGCTCTCGTAAGTTTTCAAACATGCCGCCCTGAACAATGCCAAATAGACCATTGCCTGTTTCTAGTTCTCTGAAGCGCTTGATGGAGCGCTCACCCCAACGCAAAGAGAGCTCAAGTGATTGCTGAGCTGTTTTCTCAGTTGTAGCTTTGCCATGACTCTCGTAGGGTGTGCATTCATCAAACTGCATAGCAATATCACTATTGAGAACGGCTTGTATCTCCATTGACACTTCTGGAGACATAAATAATTTGTCACCATTAATTGGTGATGCAAAAGTCACGCCTTCTTCAGAGATTTTTCTCAACGCACCTAAACTGAAAACCTGAAAGCCTCCCGAATCCGTCAAGATCGGTTTATCCCAAGCCATAAAGCGATGTAAGCCACCATGTTTTTTAACAACCTCTAAACCAGGTCTAAGCCATAAGTGAAAAGTATTGCCCAAAATAATTTGCGCGTGAACTTCTTCAAGGTCGCGTGGGGTCATCGCTTTGACCGTGCCATAGGTGCCTACTGGCATGAAGATGGGCGTTTGAACGCTGCCATGGGGTAGATCAAGTTGACCTACTCGGGCTAAGCTGGACGAGTCACGCGCTGAGATGCTGAATTGAATGGGTTTTGTCATGTCTGCGTGATTTTAAAGCCGCGTGAGAAACATCGCGTCGCCATAGCTGAAGAAGCGATATTCCTGAGCAATGGCGTGTTGGTAGGCTTGGCGGATGTTCTCCATACCAGCAAAGGCGCTGACGAGCATGAGTAGGGTTGATTTAGGTAGATGAAAGTTAGTAATGAGGCAATCAACGATTTTGAATGAGAAACCTGGGGTGATAAATAAATTGGTATCACCAGAGCGTTGTTGATTGATTGCAAAACTCTCAAGGGTGCGTAAGCTGGTGGTACCAACAGCAATGATCCGCCCGCCGGCATGTCGCGTTCTTTCAATTGCAGCAAGAGTGGCTTCTGGAATCGAGTACCACTCTGAGTGCATTTTGTGCAAACTTAAATCCTCTTCGCGCACCGGTGTGAAGGTGCCAGCACCGACATGCAAAGTAATGCTGGCTTGTTCAATTCCCAAGACCTGGAGTTTTTTTAGAATAGCCTCGTCAAAGTGAAGTCCTGCAGTAGGTGCGGCTACAGCACCAGGATTCTTGGCCAGCACTGTCTGGTAGCGATTGACATCTACCAGGTTGGGTTGATGCTCAATGTAAGGGGGCAAGGGGAGCTCGCCAAATTTCTCTAATAAATCGAGAATCGCTTCGGGGAATTCGATTTCAAAGAAGCGACCATCGTAAGCGGTGACCTTAGCCTCGAAACTTGCTCCATCACGATTATGGATTTGAACAATGGAGTCTAGCTTAGGCACTTTGGAGGCGCGTATCTGAACCCAGGCTCGCTGATTGCTAGTGATACGTTCAATCAGTAGCTCGATAGCGCCACCAGTGGGTTTGTTTCCATGCAGTCTGGCAGGAATGACCTTGGTGTCGTTCATGACCAGTAGATCACCGGGTTTAAAGAGGCTCAAAATCTCTGTAAATTGCCGATCGACCAGATTGCCTGCCTGCACTTCAAGAAGGCGGCTTGCGGTCCGTTCGGCCAAGGGATTTTGGGCGATCAGGCGGGCAGGGAGTTCGTAATTGAAGTCGGAGAGTTGCATAGCATTACCATCAGAGCTTGGATTCTAACCATCATGACTAAGACTGTACCTCCAGCACTCCAAAAAATGGGCCTAGATAGCCCTATGGCGCTCGTTTTGCATCTTCCGATGCGCTATGAGGACGAAACTGAGCTTTTGAGTATTGAGGAATCTTTGGAGTTGGGGCGCTTTCGCGCTGTGCAAACCCAAGGGGTTGTGATCCGTAATCAAGTCTTGTTTAGACCAAGAAGGCAGTTGGTGGTGACGATTGAAGATGCAGGAGAGGTTTTGCAACTGCGCTTCCTCAATTTTTACCCTAGCCAACAAAAGCAAATGGCAGTAGGAGCCCATGTCCGCGTGCGAGGCGAAATCCGTGAAGGATTTCAGGGGCCGGAGATGGTGCATCCCACCGTTCGAGCAGTTGCAGCGGATGCCCCTCTACCAAAGAGTTTGACCCCGGTGTATCCCGCCAGTGCCGGCGTGACCCAGACAGTCCTGCGCAAGGCAATTGCGAATGCACTTAAGGATTCCAATATTCACGATTTACTTGCAGAGTTTTTGCCAAGCAAATTAGTGGCCGAGTTATTACCCAGTCATCAGTGGCCTAACTTAGAAGCCGCGATTACCTTATTACATCAACCGCCAGCTGATGCAGATACTCAAATGTTGTTAGACCGAACCCACTTGGCTTGGCGTCGTGTGCAATTTGAAGAATTACTTGCCCAGCAGATCTCATTGAAGCGAGCTCATTCGATACGTCAAAAAAGGCGAGCTCCAGAGATTATTAAAGCAACAGAATCAAGCTCTAAAAAAAGTATTGAGTCAGGGCTGCTAAAGGTTTTGCCTTTTAAACTCACATCAGCACAAGATCGAGTTTGGAGTGAGATTGGTCATGACCTCTCGCGAGGTTTCCCGATGAATCGATTACTTCAAGGTGATGTGGGTAGTGGTAAGACTGTGATTGCAGCACTAGCAGCTGCAAGGGCAATAGACAATGGCTACCAAGCTGCGATTATGGCTCCAACCGAAATTTTGGCAGAACAACATTTTCTGAAAATGCAGGAATGGTTTGAGTCACTTGGGGTCAAAGTAGTTTGGTTGTCGGGCAGCCTTAAGGTAAAAGAAAAAAAATTAGCACAAGAGCTGGTTGAAAGTGGTGAGGCACAACTGATTGTTGGGACCCACGCCTTAATTCAAGAGTCAGTCCGTTTTGCAAAGCTGGGGCTTGCAGTAATCGATGAGCAGCATCGCTTCGGAGTAAGACAGAGAATGGAAATTCAGCAAAGGATCGGCTCAGAGTTGCTTTACTGCCATCAGATGATGATGTCTGCGACACCGATTCCGCGTACGCTTGCCATGACATATTATGCTGACCTCGATGTTTCAGTAATTGATGAACTTCCGCCAGGTCGCAAGCCGATCACCACTAAGGTTCTCAAGGCAAGTCGTCGCAATGAGGTCATTGATGGCGTTAAAGAATGGCTTGCTAAGGGCTTACAAGCATATTGGGTATGCCCGTTGATTGAAGAGTCTGAAGCTTTGCAATTACAAACCGCAATCGAGAGTGCAGAACAGCTCACTCTCGCTTTACCAAACTTTAAAGTTGGTTTAGTGCACGGTCGTATGAAGAGTGATGAAAAGGCAAGGGTTAT
The DNA here is from genome assembly GCA_036821065.1 of Polynucleobacter sp. GTDB lineage: Bacteria > Pseudomonadota > Gammaproteobacteria > Burkholderiales > Burkholderiaceae > Polynucleobacter. The sequence goes on from DAISKI010000044.1 coordinate 3,409, forward strand.
GGCTGCCTTTAAGGCTAATGAAATTCAGCTCTTGGTTGCCACTACTGTGATTGAGGTTGGGGTAGATGTTCCGAATGCTGCTTTGATGGTAATCGAGCATGCGGAGCGTTTTGGCTATGCTCAAATTCATCAACTACGAGGGCGTGTAGGTAGGGGCTCGGCGGACTCAGTTTGTATTCTGATGTATGCAGAGCCATTATCACAAGCGGCTAAAGAGCGCCTGCAAACTTTACGAGAAGTATCTGATGGATTTGTTATTGCCGAGCGAGATTTATCATTACGAGGGCCTGGCGAATTACTAGGCGCCCGACAATCTGGAGATGCAATGTTGCGCTTTGTGGATCTACAAAGAGATGCCTGGTTGATAGAATTGGCTCAGAAAGCAGCAGAGCGTTTACTAGTAGAGTATCCAGATTTGGTAGAAAAACAATTGGCAAGATGGCTGGGATCACGCGCCGAATTTTTAAAGGCCTGATAATTACCTTATGACACTTACTGAACTTCGTTATATCGTTGCCGTTGCTCGTGAACGCCACTTTGGGCGTGCAGCGGAGGCTTGCTTCGTCTCTCAACCTACACTCTCCGTTGCCATCAAAAAGTTAGAGGAAGAACTCAATATTCAGATCTTTGAAAGAACGAGTTCGGAGGTCTCTATGACTGCTTTGGGAGCCTTGGTAGTAGAACAGGCTCAGCGCGTTTTAGAAGAAGCGAATACTTTGAAGCATTTAGCAAAGCACGGCCAAGATCCTTTATCGGGCCCGCTAAGATTGGGAACGATTTATACCATCGCACCTTACTTACTCCCCAGTCTAGTAAGAGAAGCTAGAGAGTCTTTACCAAATGCCCCTTTATTTCTAGAAGAAAATTTCACTGCCCGCTTATTAGAAATGTTACGACAAGGAGAGCTAGATTGTGCTGTGCTGGCACATCCTTTCCCTAGCTCAGGCTTAGAGATGATTGATTTATACGATGAGCCATTCCTAGTTGCCGTTCCCAAAGGGCATGCTTGGGAAAGTCGCCAATCTATTGCTCATCAAGAATTAAAAGCTCAGAACACCTTACTACTTGGCGCAGGACATTGCTTCCGAGATCATGTACTTGGAGTCTGTCCTGAGCTCAATCGTTTAGGAAGTGGTTCGACTATTGGTGAACAACACAGTTTTGAAGGATCTTCCTTGGAAACTATTCGACAAATGGTTGCTGGCGGAATCGGCATCAGCGTTTTACCAAGGACCTCAGTGGATGATCCTAAAACCCAAGAAGGCTTGATTCGTTATATTCCGCTAGAAGAGCCAACACCTACTCGACGGGTTTGCTTGGTTTGGCGTAAAAGTTATACCCGCGCCCCAGTGATGCAAGAGCTTGCAAAAACAATTCGTCGTTGTGATCTTTCAGGGGTGAGTTTTATTGATGTCTGAGCGCTTACAGAGCTATGCACGCCTGATCAGGTTAGATAAACCTATCGGTACCCTGCTGCTCTTATGGCCTACTTGGTGGGCTTTATGGCTGGCAAGTGGTGGTTTACCCGATCTACAGATTTTGATTATTTTCACGCTTGGCACTTTCCTGATGCGTAGTGCGGGCTGTGCGATTAATGATTATGCAGATCAGAATTTTGATCGAGACGTTCTCAGAACCCAACATCGTCCTGTCACGAGTGGGCAGATCTCAGGTAAAGAAGCAGTTTGGGTCGCAATCATCTTAGCCTTGCTAGCCTTTGCTTTAATTCAGCCACTCAATCTTCTGACTAAAGAGCTGTCGGTTCTTGCAGTGCTAATTGCTGCAGTCTACCCATTCACAAAACGTTTCTTTGCCATTCCGCAAGCTGTGCTTGGAGTTGCGTTTGGTTTTGGTATTCCGATGGCTTATGCTGCTATCTTAGGATTCATCCCGCTAGAAGCATGGATTTTATTTCTCGGTAATATTTTCTGGGCGATTGCTTACGATACCGCTTATGCAATGGTGGACCGCGAGGATGATATTCGTATTGGTATAAAGACCTCGGCAATTACTTTCGGCCACCTTGATGTGGTCGCTATTACTTTTTGTTATGGAGTTTTGCTACTGAGCCAAATCATCATGGCACGAATGGCTCATCTCAGTCCTTACTTTTGGTTAGGCTGGTGGGCTGCGCTGTTATGTGCTTTGTATCACGTCAAACTGGTTTCCACTCGCACACGTGAGAACTGCTTCAAAGCATTTCTACACAATAATTGGTTGGGTGGATTCCTATTCCTCGGAATAGTGATGGGCCTATCCCTGGCCTAATTCGTCACCCATGGTTTTACTGCGCTCTGCAGCCGCGGCCAAGGCCTTCTCCAGTGTAGTCTGCCAGTCCATGTCCTTGAGAACTGCCAGAGCAGCCGCAGTGGTTCCGCCTTTTGAAGTTACTCTCTCACGCAAGGTGCTAGCACTCTCTACGGAATGATTGGCGAGCTGGGAGGCGCCCTCAACCGTAGCATACGCTAGCTTGCGAGCCGTCATCGAATCTAACCCAAGCTTTTCTCCACTCGCCTGCAGTGCTTCTAAGAAAGCAAATACGTAAGCAGGACCGCTACCAGATAAAGCAGTAACCGCATCCAATAGTTGCTCTTGAGCCACCCAAACCGTTTGTCCAAGGGCGTTGCAAATCACTTCTGCTAAGTTACGGTCAGCATCATTCACTGTAGTTTCTGCAAAAAGACCGGTAATACCTTTACCAATTAATGCTGGGGTATTCGGCATTGCTCGAACACAACGAGTCTGACCAAGCCAGCGACTCATATCATTAGTTCGAATTCCTGCAGCGATACTCAATATCAAGGGAGCAGCAGATGCGTGAACTTTGCCACTCAATGCTTGTGCTGCCACTTTAAAGTCTTGAGGCTTGATAGCCATGATCACAATATTATTCTTAGACTCATCTAGAGCAATAGCATCAATTGAGTTGATTGTGGTGATGGCAAAGTCTTTTTTAAGCTGACTGGCTGTTTCAGAATTAGTCTCAATTACCGAAATTTGCTGAGCTTGAAGCCCTTCCTTCAGAAGACCTCCAATCAGAGCGCGCCCCATATTGCCACCACCTAGAAAGGTAATGTGAATGTCGCTGTTCAATGTATTTTTGTTCGTCATGCGCTTATCTTATCTCGCTTGCCAAATATTGCGGTTCCCACGCGAATAATCGTACTCCCATGAGCAATCGCCGCTTCCATATCGTCCGACATCCCCATTGAGAGGGTATTAAATTCTTCAAACCCAGCCTCTTTTGAGTATTTAGCCTGAATTCGTTTAAAGCAATCTTCCACCGCACCAAAGGCTCTTGCTTGACTCATTGGATCTGAAGTAGGTTCAGGAATAGCCATTAAACCTCTCAGGGTAAGGTGAGGTAATTGAGCTATGGCATTGCAGAGTGTTTCTGCTTCCTCTGTGGCAATGCCACTTTTAGAGGCTTCATTACTGACATTGATTTGTACGCAGACTTGCAGCTTCTTTGAAATTGAAAGCTCTCCTCGTTGGGCGGAGAGTCTATCAGCAATCTTGAGGCGGTCAATGCTGTGAACCCAATCAAAATGTGCTGCTACATCTTTGGTTTTATTACTTTGGAGTGGACCGATAAAGTGCCACTCAAGTTCAGGTCGAAGCGCTGCTAAGATTTGTATTTTCTCAACTGCTTCCTGTACATAGTTTTCGCCAAATACCCTCTGGCCCGCTGCAATCGCTTGCTCAATATCTTTGGCAGGAAAGGTTTTGCTAACCGCCATCAGGGTAATGCTGTTAGGGTTGCGCTGCGCAGCTAAGGCAGCATCTTGAACCCGTCTTCGAACGTGTTCAAGATGGGTCGCAATAGATGTCATTTCTTCCCTGCTTGTTGACTAAGAAGTTGATCGACTAATTCAATCCAGTGAACAACAGGGGTTTGATCTTGCTGGAGGTGAGCGATACAGCCTACATTTCCCGAGACAATCATTTCTGCATCTGATTCTTCGCAAGCAGTCTGTAGGTGTATTAACTTTTGCTTACGCAGTTGCTCCGAAAGTTCAGGCTGTGTAATCGAATAAGTACCAGCCGAGCCGCAGCATAAATGGCTATCGGCACACAAACTTACCCCTACGCCGAGGCTGCTTAGTAACTTTTCAACTTGCCCACGAATTTGTTGTCCATGCTGCAAAGTGCAAGGTGGGTGGTAAACCACACCTGGCTTTTGATTACTGCCGATTAAGTCCAATAATTCATTTTGGAGTGAGGGGAGAATTTCAGAGATGTCTTTCGTTAGCTCAGAAACTCTTTTTGCTTTGGCTGCATATATTGGATCAGTAGCTAAGAGGTGTCCATAGTCTTTGACCATCACACCACAGCCAGAGGCAGTCATCACAATAGCTTCGACTCCGGATTCAATTAAGGGCCACCAAGCATCAATATTTTGCCTTGCATTGTCTAAGCCACCCGTCTGATCATTGAGGTGATAACGCAGAGCGCCACAGCAGGTCGCATTAGATGCGCTGATCAGTTGAATATGCAGTGCATCCAATACTCGAGTAGTTGCAGAATTCACATTCGGTAGCATCTCAGGTTGCACGCAACCCTCTAGTAAAAGCATCTTACGCGCATGTTCTGTCTGAGGTCTACGATGGGGATTGGTATCGGGGTGGAGCGCCTTGTTCTTCAGTTGCGGAATTTTTCGTTTCATGCTTTGCGGCAAAATTGGGCGTACCAGACGTCCTAATTGCATTGCCGTCTTCATTAATGCGGGACTAGTTAGACCTTCTTTAAGAGCCCAGCGAGTCAAGCGATCTTTGAGAGGACGTGCAGCAGTTTTATCTTCAGCCCATTGACGACCAATATCAATCAGCTTACCGTACTGAACTCCGCTAGGGCAGGTGCTCTCACAGTTACGGCAGGTAAGGCAGCGATCAAGGTGTAAGCGTGTTTTCTCAGTTGGAGCCTGGCCTTCAGCCATCTGTTTAATGAGATAGATGCGACCACGGGGGCCATCTAACTCATCGCCCAGTAATTGATATGTAGGGCAGGTTGCCGTACAAAATCCACAGTGCACACACTTACCTAAGATACGCGCAGCCTCTAAACCTTCGGCTGTATTTTGAAATTGGGGAGCGAGTTCAGTTTGCATGGATTGCTTAGGGAAGGCGGTTCGTAGCAAAAACACCGAAGGGATCAAAGCTAGCTCTTAATCTCGCCTGAATTGGTTCAAGCGCTTGAGAATGGGTTTGTTCACTCA
>DAISKI010000045.1:0-8341 GCA_036821065.1 Polynucleobacter sp.
CTCTCGAAAACCATACCGCCTTCCTGTTCGATAAGATTAACTTCTTGATGGATGCAACTGTAGGTTTCATTAACTTGAATCAAAGTAAGATCATCAAGATCTTCTCCGTGGTATCAGTTGCGTTGATGCCTCCAACTTTATTAGCTAGCATCTGGGGTATGAACTACAAATACATGCCTGAGTTAGATTTAATGTTGGGCTACCCAGCCGCTCTGGGCTTGATGGTGATATCAGCCATTATTCCTTTATGGTATTTCCACCACAAAGGCTGGATGAAGTAATTATTTCAGCAGTATGAGTAGTTCGGATAAAGCATAAGCGCAAGCTTGCTCTCGAATCGCTTGGCGATCGCCTGTAAATAACTGGGTTTTGCAAATCGTAGATTCTGCAACTGACCAAGCAAAGCAGACTGTGCCAACGGGTTTTTGTGGTGATCCACCAGTGGGCCCTGCGATACCCGTGATAGCTAGACCCACGTTCACCGCAGCATTTCTTTGAGCGCCTTCGGCCATTGCTTTAGCGACTTGCTCGCTTACTGCCCCAAAAGAATCAATCGTTTCAGGCGCGACTCCAAGACACTCTGCCTTAGCGACATTGCTGTATGTGATGTAGCCTCTCTCAAACCAATCGCTTGAACCAGGAAGCTCAGTTAACGTGGCGCAAACTAGGCCGCCAGTACAGGACTCCGCGAGAGCGATCTTCCAAGATCTCTCAATTAGAACGAGTGATAAGGCTTTTGCAAGAGTAGATGATGAATTCATATTATTTGAGTAGGGTTTGTCCAAGTGCAATCACTAAAAGCGTAAAGAAGGCCGCAGCAAGATCGTCAACCATGATGCCAAAGCCTTGCCACACATTGGCTTGCAGTGAGTATGTTCCAGAGGTCTGAGTGGATTCTTGGGTTTTGAAATAGCGATCAATCATTCCAATCGGACCCGGCTTGATTGCATCAAAAAATCGAAAGAGAATGAATGCAATGGTTTGTAACCAAATTTCTGTTGGCATGATGACGACAAGTACTAGCCAAAAAGCCACAATCTCATCCCACACAATGCCACCAAAATCTTTTTTACCTAACTCTTCACTGACTTGGCCGCAGACCCAACAACCCACTACAAAGCTCAAGGCAATAATTCCGAGCCAATCTTGCGAAGAAAAAAGATATTGCCCAATATAAAAGACTCCCCAGGCCCAGAGTGTGCCCGCGGTTCCAGGAGCAATAGGACTCAAGCCGCTGCCAAAACCAAATGCTAAGGTGCGACCCGCGGTTTGAAACACCCATTTTAAGGAGGGTGATTGTGTGGGATGTTTGATGGGTAGATTCATGCGAAGTGATCAAATGATTTCCTGAATTTTGAGGCGGCCTCTGAATTCATTTTTTGACCACCCCAATCGATGAGAGTGATCGTAGATTGAGTTGATGTTGAAGTTTGAATTTCACCAATACAAGTCAGTTCCAATCCCAGTTTTTTACTCAGAGCTTCGATTGGTAATTTATTTTCTGCAGATGCGGTGAAGCAGATTTCATAATCGTCACCACCGCAAGCAGCAAATTGATCTTGGATCATTTGACTCTGCTTCAGTAGAGTTGCAGACTTTGGCAAGTTTTTTAAAAAGATGGTGGCATCCATATGTGAGGCATCCAGAATGTGTTGCAAATCGCCTAGCAGGCCGTCTGAAATATCGAGAGCAGCAGAAGCTAAATTTCTTAACTCGATTCCCAAGGAAATTCTGGGGCTAGGTTGGTGTAGACGAGACTCAATGAGTTTGAGTTGATCGGTTGGAAGTTCTATTTCATGACGCAGTGCAGCAAGACTGAGTCTTGCATCACCCAGGGTGCCCGAAACCCAAACTTGATCCCCTGGCTTAGCGCCTGAGCGTCGTATAGCAGACCCTTTTGGGGCACTTCCGAAAGCGGTAATAGAAATATTCAGGGGGCCTTGGCAGGTATCACCCCCAAGCAGGGGGCAAGAAAATTCTGTAGCAGCCCGAAATAGGCCATTACTAAATGCTTCCAGCCAAGCGGTATCAGCATGCGGCAGGGCAAGCGCAAGCGTGAAGCCCTGAGGCTTAGCTCCCATTGCTGCCAAGTCTGAGAGGTTGACCGCAAGGGCCTTGTAGCCCAGCCACTCAGGGTTGGCATCCCTGAAAAAATGTCGACCTTCTACTAGCATGTCACTCGTAATTGCTAGCTCCTCATGAACCTGAGGACCTAATAAGGCGCAATCATCCCCAATTCCGAGGACCACTGCTGTAGCACCTGATAAATCCATTGCATCCGCCTTGGATTTAAAAAATACCTTAATCAGCTCAAATTCAGAGAGAGGTTTACTGGAAGAAGTCATACCCCATTTTAGGGTGCTTATAGGTTAGTCATCTAGGAGGAATAGAATTACAGTCTCCCATCTGATTTATTGACGAGTAATTTCATGAGTTCATCTGGCAATACCAAAGAGCAACAAATTGCATCCCTAAGAGAAGCAGCCCTTCACTATCACGAGTTTCCAGTGCCCGGCAAAATTGAAATTGCCCCCACAAAACAACTGACCAATCAACGCGATTTAGCGCTGGCCTATACCCCTGGGGTTGCTGCGGCGTGCGAAGAGATTGCAAAAGATCCTGCTAATGCATTTCGTTATACCGCGCGCGGCAATTTAGTTGGTGTCATCACTAATGGAACTGCCGTTTTAGGTTTAGGCAACATTGGTCCGCTTGCTAGTAAGCCCGTGATGGAGGGGAAATCTGTCCTCTTCAAAAAATTTGCCGGTATTGATGTTTTCGATATCGAAGTCAATGAAAACGATCCCGATAAATTAGTTGAGATCATTGCAGCACTCGAGCCTACTTTTGGCGGCATCAACTTAGAAGATATTAAAGCGCCAGACTGCTTCGTAGTAGAGCGCAAACTTCAGGCACGTATGAAGATTCCGGTCTTTCATGATGATCAGCACGGTACTGCAATTGTGGTTGCTGCTGCGATTATTAATGGCCTCAAGGTGGTTGGTAAAGAAATTGGCAAAGTAAAGTTAGTGACTTCAGGGGCTGGAGCTGCAGCTCTAGCTTGCTTGGATCTATTGGTGGATTTGGGTGTTGCTCGTGAAAATATTTGGGTAACCGATTTGGCAGGCGTTGCTTACAAGGGTCGAAAAGAATTAATGGACCCAGAGAAAGAGCCATTCTGCCAAGACACCAAGCTCAGAACATTAGCCGAGGCAATTGAAGGTGCCGATATTTTCTTGGGGCTCTCTGCTGGTGGTGTTCTCAAACCAGACATGGTGAAAAAAATGGCTGATAAGCCATTAATTTATGCGCTTGCTAATCCCACCCCAGAAATTCTTCCAGAAGAAGTCAAAGCAGTTCGTTCAGATGCTGTGATGGCAACAGGGCGTACCGATTATCCCAACCAGGTTAACAATGTACTGTGCTTTCCGTTCATCTTCCGTGGTGCATTAGACGTTGGTGCGACCACCATTACCCGAGGCATGGAAGTCGCCGCAGTCAAGGCGGTAGCTGAGTTGGCTCAGGTAGAGCAAAGTGAGATAGTGACTTCAGTCTATGGCAATGACAATTTATCTTTTGGCCCAGACTATCTGATACCGAAGCCATTTGACCCTCGCTTAATCACAGCAATTGCTCCGGCAGTAGCCAAGGCTGCTATGGATGATGGCGTGGCACTTCGTCCGATTAAGGACTTTGATGCTTATCGCAATCAGCTTCAGCAATTTGTGTATCACTCTGGCACTTTGATGAAACCCTTATTCAATATTGCTAAGCGGGTTGCAGCAAATCAAAAACGGATTGTCTTCGCTGAAGGTGAAGATGAGCGCGTATTGCGCGCTGTACAAATTGCGATAGATGAAAATTTGGCGGTACCGATTTTGATCGGTCGCCCAGAGGTTATTAAATATCGCATTGATAAATTTGGTCTTCGCATGAAAGTGGGCGATGATTTTGAAATCGTCAATCCTGAGAGTGATAGCCGTTTTAGAGATTTCTGGCAGACCTACTTGGCGCTTACTGAACGTAAGGGTGTGACACAAAGCTTTGCAAAGCTAGAGATGCGTCGCCGTCACACTTTAATTGGCTCGATCCTCATCAGCAAGGGGATGGCCGATGGGATGATTTGCGGTACTGTTGGTAATTCAGCCACCCATCTCAAGTACATCGATGAAGTAATTGGTCATGAGACTGGTGCGAATGTGTATGGCGCTATGTCGGGCTTAGTGCTGCCAGGCCGCCAAGTATTCTTGGTTGATACGCATATCAACATTGATCCTAGTGCGGAAGAATTGGCTGAAATTACGATGATGGCCGCTAGTGAAATGCGCAAATTGGGTATTACACCTAAAGTTGCTTTGTTGTCGCATTCGAACTTCGGCTCCAGCAATGCACCCTCAGCAATCAAGATGCGCGAGGTATTAGCCTTGATTCAAAAAGCAGACCCCACTTTAGAAGTGGATGGCGAAATGCATGGGGATAGCGCATTAGATGAGTCCATCCGTTCTAGCGCCGTTACTTCATCTCCCCTCAAGGGAGACGCCAATTTATTGGTGCTCCCAAATATTGATGCCGCCAATATTTCATACAACTTACTAAAGACTGCAGCAGGTAACGGTGTCTCAATTGGACCCCTTCTTTTAGGGGTGGCTAAACCGATTCATATTTTGACCCCTGCAGCTACGGTTCGTAGGATTGTGAATGTGACCGCTTTAACGGTTGTAGAGGCTGCTAGCAACGCCCGTGGGGTCTCATAAACCCGATTAATATATGTAAGTTAGTATTTACTTACATATATTAATCTTATATAAATCAATAACTTATATAAAAAGTACTGAATTCGGGCTTGATTTGATGGCGTGATCGGGGTAACCTAACACCCATCATGAATAATCAACCTGAAAACACCAGTTCAGCAGTCTGGGATGAACATAGTCGGGCTGAAAGTTGGGATAGCTCCGATCGTCTCGAGACCGAATCTTCCGCAGCCAACGTTTATGCCCAAGGCGGTTTATCCCGCTTACAAAACTTTGCAGCTAATCAAGCCTCTGGCAAAAAAGTGACCGCCTCTTGGCGCGCCGCATTAGCCGTTCGAGATGCTGGACCGCCCGCAATGCTGCGTAGCGTCCGTACTAACATTGTTCAGTCAATTCGTGCATTCCGTACACCGGATTTGGCTGAAGCTGCTAGTGAGCTTGGCCAACATTTCATTTACGCTAACTGCGCAAATGCTATGACTAAAGGTGAAGTCTTAGAAGCGATTGCTAATGCCTATATGTTTACCAAGCAGCAGGCCAAAAATTTCGATCCATTGTTGGATGCATTGACAACCATGGTCGATAAAGCTGGACCTCAACCTGGTTTCGTTGTCGTCTTGGAAGGTTTGCCTTGTACACAGAAGTTCGACAAAGAAGCGCGCGAAACTTTGCTCGATGTGTTCCGTGATGCGGTTGACTTCTGGTCTGAGCGTCGCATCCCTTATCGGGTCTTCTACTCCTTCGCTTAAGCCTTTAGGAGCCTAGGCTCCACACAGTATTGACGGCCGTAATCGCAACGATTCCGGCCGTTTCTGTTCTCAGAATCCGCTCGCCTAATGAGACGATTTGATAGCCTGCAGCTTGCGCCATAGCTTCCTCTTCGGGGGAGTGGCCTCCTTCTGGGCCAATCATCAGAATTACATCTTGTGGCGGATTTTGAGCTAGTACCGACACCATGCTGACAGTAGCATCTGGACTCAATAAGAGTTTCAGATTAGTAGTGGGAGTCTTCAAAAAATCAGCAAAGTTTTGAATGGGTTCTAAGTCAGTCAAAACAGTACGATCGCACTGTTCACAGGCTGCTTGAATAATGGCTTGCCAATGACCGATTCGCTTTTGCGCTCGCTCTGCATCGCTCGAGCGGTTTAATTTAATCACTGAGCGTTCGCATTGGAGTGGAACAATTCTTTGGACACCAGTCTCAACAGCTTTTTCTACGATCCAATCCATTTTGTCGCCGCCAGCTAGGGCTTGAGCCAAAGTAATTGCATAAGGGGTTTCTCGATGGGTGTCGGTACGGATGGCGCTGAGCTCGACCTCGCCATTTTTTTTCCCCAAAGAGAGCAATTTGGCGCTTGCAACTTGACCCCGTCCATCGAAGACAGGGAAGACCTCACCAGGCTCAATTCGCCTAACGCGGAGGTGATGGACGACCTCAGAGTTCAGCGGGGTCGGCTTTTGGGTTTCCCACGGTCCGGGAAGATAAAATTGAGGCATTACTGAAATATAGCCAATTTATTTTCCAAGAGACCCTTTTTACGATGTCAAACCTTCAAATTCGTATGGCCAATGCCATTCGCGCCCTTTCCATGGATGCGGTTCAACAAGCAAATTCGGGGCATCCGGGTATGCCAATGGGTATGGCAGATATTGCTGTTGCCTTGTGGAATGATCATTTGCAACACAATCCGACTGATCCGCATTGGATGAATCGTGATCGCTTTGTTTTATCGAATGGCCATGGGTCGATGTTGCTTTATTCATTGTTGCATCTCACTGGTTATGACTTGCCAATCGGCGAATTAAAAAATTTCCGTCAGCTTCATAGCAAAACTGCTGGACATCCAGAATATGGAATTACTCCTGGTGTAGAGACCACTACCGGTCCATTAGGTCAGGGCATTTCCAATGCAGTCGGCATGGCACTCGCGGAAAAATTATTAGCAGAAGAATTTAATCGTCCTGGTCACGATATCGTCAATCATTACACCTACGTATTTTTGGGTGATGGTTGTTTGATGGAAGGCATCAGTCATGAAGTTTGCTCATTAGCAGGCACGCTCAAGTTAAATAAACTCATTGCACTATGGGATGACAACGGCATCTCGATCGACGGTAAGGTGGTCTCCTGGTTTAATGAAGATACCCCCAAGCGTTTTGAAGCGTACGGTTGGAACGTGATTCGCAATGTAGATGGGCACGATGCCGAAGCGGTATCTGCAGCCATTGCACAAGCAAAGAAGAGTGATAAGCCCACTTTGATTTGCTGCAAGACTGCGATTGGTCAAGGTGCGCCCAATATGGCGGGCAGCGATAAAGTACATGGCTCTCCTCTGGGAGCTGATGAGATCGCAGCGACCCGGGTTGCGCTCAACTGGCCGTACGCCCCTTTTGAAATTCCGCAAGATATTTATCAAGCTTGGGACTTTAAGAAGCGCGGTCAAACTCTAGAGCATGAATGGAATAAAGATTTTCAATCCTATAAAGCCAAGTTCCCTGAGCTCGCTTCTGAATTTCAGCGTCGTATGCAAGGGGATCTCTCAAAAGATTTTAGTAAGACGGTTAAAGAATATTTAGAGCGATGCCAAGCTAAGGCAGAAACGATTGCGACCCGTAAAGCGAGTCAAAATGCGATTGAAGCTTTAGCACTTGCTCTTCCAGAATTTATGGGCGGCTCTGCCGACCTCACGGGCTCTAACTTAACGAACTGGAGCGCTTGTAAACCAGTGCGTGCAAATCAGTGGGGTAATCACATCAATTATGGTGTGCGTGAATTTGGTATGAGCGCCATCATGAATGGCATCGCTTTGCATGGTGGCTATATTCCGTTTGGTGGAACCTTCCTAACATTCTCAGACTACAGTCGCAATGCCATTCGGATGGCGGCCTTGATGAAGTTGCGTAGCATCTTTGTTTTCACTCATGACTCAATTGGTTTGGGTGAAGATGGGCCAACCCATCAATCCGTTGAGCATGTTGCTAGCCTGCGTTTAATTCCGAACCTGATGGTTTGGCGTCCCTGCGATACCTCTGAAACAGCGGTGGCTTGGGCTTCTGCAGTTGAGCGCAAGCATGGCCCTAGCGCTTTGATTTTTAGTCGTCAGAATTGCCCCTTTGTTGCACGCAATGCGCAGCAGATCAAAGATATCGCCCGGGGTGGATATGTGATTCGGGATTCCAAATCTAAAGCAGATGCAGTAATCATGGCAACTGGCTCTGAAGTGGGCTTAGCCTTGCAAACTGCAGAGCGATTAGAAAAAGAGGGCGTTGCTATTCGGGTGGTATCCATGCCATCAACAACTGTGTTTGATCAACAAGCTGCTGCTTATAAGGCGAGCGTTTTACCTGCCGGTATTCCTCGTATTGCTGTTGAGGCAGGCGTTAGCGATTTTTGGTGGAAGTATGCTTGTGCAGCTGTGCATGGTGTTGATACCTTTGGCGAGTCTGCTCCAGCTGCGCAACTCTATGAATACTTCGGATTAACTGTCGATCAGATTGCGAAAACAGTCCGACAGGTGATTAGTCAGCAATAAATAGATTCAATATTAGTAAGGAAAAAGAAGATGACGATTCGTGTTGCAATTAAT
>DAISKI010000046.1:0-8263 GCA_036821065.1 Polynucleobacter sp.
GTTTTGCCTAACTCAGGAATGTAGAAGAAGGGGTCGTAGCCAAAACCATTATCACCCCTGGGCATGTCGATGAATTCTCCATCCCAACGCGCCTTCACGGTAATGGGATTTTGGTCATCAGCACTTTTTATCATGACAAGTGCGCAGATGTAATAAGCACTGCGATCCGTTTCATGTACTAGATCCTGAAGTAATTTTTGGTTATTGTCTGCATCATTGGCATGATCACCCGCATAGCGTGCAGAGCGCACCCCAGGTTTACCGCCTAGTGCGTTGACGCAAATCCCAGAGTCATCTGCTAAAGCAGGTAGTCCGCTCAGTTGACTGGCGTGTTTGGCTTTCGCTAAAGCATTTTCGAGGAAGGTATCGAAAGGTTCGTCTGCAGCAGGAATATCGAATTGACTCTGTGGAATGACCTCAAACTCAAAAGGCGCCAGTAGCTCTGAAAACTCTTTAAGCTTCCCAGCATTATTTGAGGCCAGAACCAGTTTTTGCATTACCGCTTGCTTATGCCAAAGCCTGAGTTTGCAGTTTGCTCAACTCGGCAATGCCTTGCTCTGCTAGGTCTAACAATGCAACTAATTCAATGCGCGAGAATGCAGCTCCCTCAGCGGTTCCCTGTATCTCAATCATGCCGCCTTTGCCTGTCATCACGACATTCATATCGGTATCGCAGGAGGAGTCTTCGGGATAGTCAAGATCCAGCACGGGCTGACCTTGATAAATGCCGACTGAAATCGCCGCGACACTATCGATGATGGGATCTTGCTTGAGAACCCCTGTTTTCAGAAGATGGTTGATGGCATCACGGGCTGCAACATAGGAACCCGTGATCGCTGCAGTGCGAGTACCGCCATCGGCTTGTAGTACATCGCAATCTAAATGGATGGTGCGTTCACCCAAAATCTCTAAATTGAAAACACTGCGCATGGCACGACCGATCAAGCGTTGAATCTCTTGGGTACGACCGGTTTGTTTGCCCCTAGCAGCCTCTCGATCACTGCGGGTATGGGTAGAGCGGGGTAGCATGCCATATTCAGCAGTAACCCAACCCTCGCCAGACCCTTTTTTATGGGGTGGTACTCTTTCTAAGACGCTGGCAGTGCATAAGACTTTGGTATCGCCAAAGGCAATGAGGACAGAGCCCTCTGCATGCTTTGTAAAGGAACGACTAATCGATACCTCACGCAATTGCTTGGGTGCACGACCGCTGGGGCGACTTACGGGGGTCTGGTTTTGGCTGTTCATATTCTTTAGTCCTGAAGGGTGGATCAATCTACAATGTCCATATGATATCGAGCATGACCGGTTATGGCAGCGCTTCTCGCCAAGTCTCCCTAGGGGCGGGCGCAGTTGCTGATCTGCAAATGGAGTGTCGAGCGGTCAATAGCCGTTTTTTAGACCTCGGATTTCGTTTGCCAGACGAGTGTCGGGCTGCCGAGCCAGCTCTGCGGGAGATGGTGACCCAAAGCCTGGGTCGAGGCAAAGTGGAGTTTAGGGCAGCATGGCGCATTAATTCCAATGGCGCGGCTGCCAGCAAAGCCAATCCACATCCTTTGGGTGCCCTCAATCAAGACGCTGTAGATGCTCTCTACGCCCTGCAAGAAAAAGTCCAAGCAGGCTTTCCGCAGGCTGAGCCAATGAGCGTGAGCGAGATTCTGCGTTGGTCAGGCGTTCTATCCGAGCCGCGCGGTGACGAAGACGGCTGGTTGGCTGCTACTGTTGAAGCAGGTCGAGCTGCGTTGAATGCTCTGATGGAGAGCCGTGCTGCTGAGGGTCAGGCTTTGGTAAAAGTGCTTCTCAATATCACGCAAAAGATGCGCGATATTGTTACCAAACTAGAGCCTCTCATTCCAGGCTATGTGGCTCAGTATCAAGAAAAGCTGACAGAACGTTTATCGGAAGCCTTAGCTGCTCAAGCACAAGCTAAAAGTGGTGCTGAGCTGATGGAGCGCATTCGTCAGGAAGTAGTCTTATACGCTGTACGCATTGATGTGGCCGAGGAGTTTGCGCGCCTGAAAACACATCTTCAAGCAGTGGATTTGGCTTTAGCAGGAAAGGGACCTGTTGGTAAGCGCCTCGATTTTTTAATGCAAGAACTCAATCGTGAGGCTAATACCCTGAGCTCCAAATCAGTTGCCGAAGAATGTACTCAAGCGGCATTGGAGCTCAAGCTACTGATTGAGCAAATGCGCGAGCAAGTACAAAATTTAGAGTAAGCAAAACCTTTGCATACAATCAAGCCATGACCATTACTAACACTTACCAAGGCAGCATGCTGATGATTGTGGCCCCCTCAGGTGCCGGTAAATCCTCCTTGGTGAATGCCTTGTTGCAGAGTGAGCCTGGCCTAACTATTTCGCTTTCAACAACGACTCGCTCGCCTCGACCAGGAGAGGTGGATGGTAAGGACTATCGCTTTGTTACTCCTGAAGTATTTAAGCAGGAACGGGAGCAAGGACAGTTCTTGGAGTGGGCTGAGGTACATGGCCATTTTTATGGCACGTCCAAAACTTGGATTGAGCAGCAAATGCAAGCTGGCAGTGATGTGATTTTAGAAATCGACTGGCAAGGCGCTCAGCAGATTCGTAAACTGATTCCGGCAGTACAGTGGATCTTCATCTTTCCACCCTCGATTGAAGCGCTTGAAGAGCGTTTACGTAAAAGAGGACAGGATGATGAGGCTACGATTGAAAGACGCCTAGCCGCTGCCCATATTGAGTTACAGCATGCCCATGAGGCCAATTTCATTGTGATTAATGATGCCTTTGATCAAGCCTTGGCAGATTTACGCCATATTCTGGCAGCGAGCCGCCTGCGCTCAGGCCCCGTTATGGCGCGTAACCCCGTGCTTTTAAAGCGCCTTGGGGTGTAATCAGTTATCCTATAGGTATTGAAGCTAAAAACGAAGTGAGTTCAGCATGGCCCGTATTACTGTAGAAGATTGTCTTAAAACTATCCCTAACCGTTTTGAACTGGTTTTGGCTGCCACTTATCGTGCTCGCCAATTGGTTCAAGGTCACTCTCCACGCGTTGAGTCCAGAGATAAAGCAACCGTAGTTGCCTTGCGCGAAGTTGCTGCTGGTGTTACCGACCGTGACATGTTGACCAAAGTCCCTCTATAAATTAGGAGTTCCGGTGTGGAGCTCCCTCTCAGTATCAACAGTAGGGCCACAAGCGCATCGGAATCCTCGAGCGTAGTTTCTGGGCAAGCAGATCTGCTTGATTCCCCAAATTCATCTGAAGTTCAGGCAGGTAAGAAATCGATCATTGCAACCTTGTTGGCGCAATCGAGTCGACATCTTTTCGGTCCTACCTCAGCGCCAATACTTCCCCTCAAGCATCAAGTTGTATCGATTGAAGGTTTACTCAGTAAGCTGAGCTATCTCAAGCCTGATGAGATCAGCCAAATCAAAAAAGCATTTCAGTACTCTGATACTGCCCACTTAGGCCAATACCGTCATAGCGGCGAACCTTATATCACCCATCCTGTTGCTGTAGCTGAACTGTGCGCAACCTGGAAACTGGATGCAGCCTCCATCATGGCTGCTCTAATGCATGATGTGATTGAAGATACCGGTTCCACTAAAGCGGAACTGGTCGAGCGTTTTGGAACAAAAGTTGCTGAACTCGTTGAAGGTTTGACTAAGCTCGACAAGCTCGAGTTTCAAAGTCATGCTGAAGCGCAGGCAGAGAGTTTCCGCAAAATGTTCATGGCAATGGCCAGAGATGTGCGCGTCATTTTGGTGAAGTTAGCTGACCGTACGCACAATATGCGGACCTTAGATGCTGTCCCAATGGAAAAGCGCCGGCGCGTAGCTGCCGAGACAATTGAAATCTATGCGCCAATTGCCCATCGACTAGGCCTCAATCTGATTTATCGAGAATTACAAGATCTCAGTTTCCGCTACTCAATGCCGATGCGCTTTCGGGTCATTGAGCAAGCCGTCAAGCGGGCGCGTGGCAATCGTAAGGAGATGGTAGAAAAGATTTTGCAATCTGCCCGCATGGCCTTTGCAAAATCGGATCTGGTAGTAGACCTGCAAGGACGTGAAAAAACCCTTTTTAGTATTTACTCCAAAATGCGGGCCAAGCACGTGAACTTTTCTCAAGTGCTCGATGTCTATGCATTCCGCGTGACGGTCAGTTCGATTGATGAGTGTTATCGCGCCTTAGGAATTTTGCACGCACTCTTTAAGCCTATGCCTGGTAAGTTTAAGGATTACATCGCAATTCCCAAACTGAACGGCTATCAATCTTTGCACACCACTCTGATTGGTCCATCTGGAGTACCAGTAGAGTTTCAGATTCGTACGAGTGATATGCACGCGGTAGCCGAAGCGGGTGTTGCAGCTCACTGGGCATATAAAGATGGCGCCCCCGATATGAGTGAGGTACAAAACCGAGCTCACCAGTGGCTGCAATCCCTGATTGATATTCAGGATAGCAGTGGTGATCCTCAAGAGTTCTTAGAACACGTCAAGATTGATTTATTCCCAGATGCGGTTTATGTCTTCACACCTAAGGGCCATATTCGCGCCTTGCCCCGTGGTGCCACTGCACTCGACTTTGCTTACTCAATCCATAGCGATCTCGGTAATACTTGTGTAGCCGTCAAAATCAATGGTCTGCAATTACCACTCCGTAGTGAGCTCAAAAATGGCGACATTATTGAGGTGGTTACTTCAGCGAGCTCACAACCTAACCCAGGTTGGTTAGCCTTTGTGCGAACTGGCAAAGCTCGCGCTGCGATTCGACACTCCTTAAAGACCAAACATTATTCAGAATCTTTGCAACTTGGCGAGCGTCTCTTGATGAGTGCATTGCGGCAGCAGGGGGTTGATGCGGCTTTGTTGACTACCGAGGTTTGGGAGAAGCTACTGCATTGGACGGGGGATAAAACCCGAGAAGAAGCCTGCGTCAATATTGCTTTGGGTCGTCGCTCTCCCCAAGAACTTGCGATTCGCTTGAAGATTCTGCTAGATGAAGAGGGTGGTGGCGATCAAATGCGTTTAGATTCTGCAGATTGGGTCGCAACGCAGATTGAGCCTACCTATTCTCATCAACGCCAAGCCATTATTGTGGACGGTCGCGAAGGTAACTCAATCAGTTTCCAAAGCTGTTGCCACCCCATTCCAGGCGACAATATTATTGGTTATCTCGGCAAAGGTGAAGGTTTACATATTCATACTAATGATTGCCCTCATGCCTTGCGTATGCTCTCTAAAGACGGTGATAAATGGGTCGAAGTAGAGTGGGGCAAAGAGATCAATCGCGAATTTGAGGTGGATCTGGCAATCGATACCCGTCAAGGCAAGGGCGTACTCGCTAGAGTTGCAAGTAGCATCACTTCAGCTGATACCAATATTTTGAATGTCTCGATGGATGATCGCTACAAAGAAGACTCGGTAGTGATTCGGTTTACGATCCAAGTCTCTGATCGTTTGCACTTATCTAAAGTGATACGCAACTTGCGCTCTAATCATGACGTGATGCGCGTGACGCGCACTCGATCAGAGTAGATCTGCAGCGCTACAGATACTGCACATCCAGAATTTCAATCTCCGCAGGTCCTGTGGGTGTTTGTATTTTGACGCAGTCACCTAATCTGGCTTTGATGAGTGCTTTGGCAATCGGTGAGACCCAACTCACATATCCCTTCTCAAGATCGACTTCATCTACTCCAACAATGGTGATGCGTGTTTCTTTGCCGGTATCTTTGCCTTCCAGTGCGGCATAGGTAACGGTGGCACCAAAGAAGATCTGCTCGGTATCGGCTTCACCTGATTTACGGGCTGCATTGTCAACCACTACTGCAAATTCTAGGCGTTGATTAAGAAAGCGAATGCGGCGATCAATCTCTCGTAAGCGTTTTTTGCCATAGATGTAGTCACCATTCTCAGAGCGATCACCATTGGACGCAGCCCAATGGACAACCTTCACAATTTCAGGACGTTCTACGTCTAAAAGCTGCAAAAGCTCAGTTTTAATGCGCTCGTGACCGGTGGGGGTGATGTAGTTCTTCTCTTCCATGGCATAATTATGGCTGTTGCGGCTGTAGCTCAGCTGGATAGAGTACTTGGCTACGAACCAAGGGGTCGTGGGTTCAATTCCTGCCAGCCGCACCAAAATATCAAGGGCCTAGTGTAAAAACTGGGCCCTTTTCTTTATGACTTTCATATAGATCCCTTATAGTAAGGCCATGAGCGTTTCTCAAGCAATATCCCCCATGGCCAAAGCAAGTCCAAACTCCCCGGTGGCGGAGTGGATTGTGCTCGATTCGTTGCATGCCAAAGTGGCATTAAAGGGCAAGGTGAATGTCTATACCTTAGCCCATACTTGGACTCAGGTTCGCGAACAACAAGATGCTTGGCTGTTGCAGTCCAAAGGTAAAAATCCCATCCTTACATTTGATGCGAGTGAAGTCACTTCTTTGGATGGATCAGGTTTTGCTTTTCTGATTGATGTTGAGGAAGCACAAAAAACGGCGGGCGGGCAGTTTGCAGTTACAGGATTGGATCCCCGTTATGAACCGCTCCTAAAAGAATTCGATCCGATTACCAATTTATTCCCAGCTCCAGTTGTAAAACCCAAAAGAAGTTTTGTGGTCAGTACTGGAATGGCAACCCAAAACTTTTTAGACGATGCAGCCGGCCTGATCTCTTTCACTGGCCACCTTTCGGCAGACTTATTCTGGTCGCTCCGTAATCCAGCTCATGTCCGCTGGGGCGATTTCGTCAATGCTGCTGTCCAGGCTGGTATTGCAGCTTTACCAATTGTGGGTTTAGTCGCTTTCTTGATCGGCGTGATTTTATCCTTTCAATCTGCGATCGGCATGCAGCAATTTGGCGCAATTTCGTTTGTTGGCCCTTTGGTCTCCCTGGGGATTTTTCGTGAACTGGGTCCATTGATTACAGCAATCTTATTAGCGGGCCGATCCTCGGCCGCCTTTGCTGCAGAGATTGGCACTATGACTGTCAACAACGAAGTAGATGCTTTGGTAACTGGCGGCTTGAGCCCGATTCGTTTCTTAATTGTGCCGCGTGTATTAGCTGGCATTTTAGTAACCCCGATTTTGACTCTCTTTGCAGACATTGTGAGCGTATTTTCTTCTGCACTGACCCTCATTATTTATGGCGTTCCCATGGTGAACTTCTATAACGGTATGGTTCAGGTAGTTGCAATCGAAGATGTCATGTCTGGATTAGTCAAGGCCACGCTTTTTGGTGTCGTCGTTTCTGCTGTGGGTTGCTTGCGTGGCATGCAAACTGGCACTGGCGCTGCAGCCGTGGGGATTTCTGCCACCCGCGCAGTCGTGAGCAGTATTGTGCTGATCGTCTTGGTAGACGGTATCTTTGCCTTTATTTCCTATAAGACGGGCTTCTGATGACAACGACACCAGCTATCGAGGTAAAAAATCTGACAGTAGGCTATGGCTCAAATGTCCTTTTGCAGAATCTCAATTTCACCGTTAATAGCGGAGAAATCTTCGTGATTCTGGGAGGCTCTGGTTGTGGTAAGTCCAGCCTTCTCACCAACTTAAATGGTTTGCACCAGCCTCTAGCAGGTGATGTGTTGATCGAGGGTCAAAATATCACCACTGCGGTTGGAGCAGAGCGCCAAAAAATCATGACTAGTTTTGGCATGATGTATCAGCAGGGCGCTTTATTTGGTTCCATGAATCTGCTCGATAACGTAACCCTCTTTATGGAGGAATATACCCAGCTAACGCAAGCCCAAATGCAGTTGTTGGCCCGCTGTAAATTAGACCTAGTAGGCCTATTGCCTTACGAAAGCTATATGCCCAACGAAATTAGTGGTGGTATGCAAAAGCGGGCTGCAATCGCGCGGGCGATGGCTTTGGATCCCAAAATTCTCTTTTTAGATGAACCTTCTGCTGGTCTTGATCCCATTACTTCGGCCGATTTGGATAGTACGATCTTGGACCTCTCTAAAAATCTGGGCTTTACCTTTGTAGTAGTGTCACACGAGCTGGCCAGTATTTACGCGATTGCTGATAAGGTCATCATGTTAGATAAGCAAACTAAAAGCATTATTGCTGAAGGTGACCCAAAAGTTTTACGAGATACCAGCAAGGACCCCAGAGTGCATCAATTTTTTAACCGCATCATGAGCAAGGAAGTCGCATGATTAAAAATGCTAATCCCAATTATTTCCGTTTAGGCGTATTTGTTCTGTCCGCCATCGGCGTATTAATCGCGATCATTTTGATTTTTGGAGGAGGGCGCTTTTTCAAGCCCTC
>DAISKI010000047.1:0-8260 GCA_036821065.1 Polynucleobacter sp.
TTTTTTTGGGTTACAATTCAAGGCTTTACTGAATTACCGACTTGTCAGCGGTAGTTGCTTTACCAGTTGAATTTCTGAATCTGCGAGCCTGCAAATATAAGCAGGGCCAAAGTGGAAGCGGTTTGATTGGAGTACTTTTTGACAATAACAATTTGAGAAATCATGAAAACTTTTTCCGCAAAATCCCATGAGGTAACGCGTGAATGGTTCGTGATTGACGCTACGGACAAAGTCCTCGGTCGTGTCGCCAGTGAAGTGGCACACCGTCTACGCGGCAAGCACAAGCCTGAATTCACTCCACACGTTGATACTGGCGACTTTATCGTCGTAATCAACTCATCCAAGCTGCGTGTCACTGGCACTAAGGGCTTGAACAAACTTTATCACCGTCACAGCGGATACCCAGGTGGTATCAGCACGACCAACTTCGACAAGATGCAAGACCGTTTTCCTGGTCGCGCTTTGGAGAAGGCTGTGAAAGGTATGTTGCCAAAAGGCCCACTCGGCTATGCCATGATCAAGAAATTAAAAGTCTATGGCGACGCTAATCATCCGCACACGGCTCAACAGCCTAAAGCGTTAGAGATTTAAGGAACCCAAATGGCTATTAATTACGGAAATTGGAATTACGGTACAGGTCGTCGCAAGAGCTCTGTGGCCCGTGTATTTATTAAATCAGGCAAAGGTGAAATTACTGTTAACGGTAAGCCTATTGATGCCTATTTCGCACGCGAGACATCCCGCATGATCGCTCGCCAACCTTTGGCTCTGACTGCCCACCTAACCACCTTTGATATCAAAGTAAACGTTACTGGTGGTGGTGAAACTGGCCAAGCTGGCGCAGTTCGTCACGGTGTTACTCGTGCTTTGATTGACTACGACAATGCTTTGAAACCAACCCTGTCTAAAGCAGGTTTGGTAACTCGCGATGCTCGTGAAGTTGAGCGTAAAAAGGTTGGTCTGCACGGCGCGCGTCGTCGTAAGCAGTTCAGCAAGCGCTAATTTCTTTCAGTCGCTATGTTTTGATGAAAGGGTCGCGCAAGCGGCCCTTTTTGTTTCTAAAATGAAAGTATTTGTCAGAATCAAGCAGTAAGCTATAGCTTATTGAAATTGGAGAACAGCATGATTAAGGTTGGCATCGTTGGTGGAACTGGATATACCGGAGTAGAGTTACTCCGTTTATTGACACAGCATCCTGAAGTCCAGATTCAGGCGATTACTTCGCGTACTGAAGCGGGTATGGCTGTGGCAGATATGTTCCCCTCCTTACGTGGCCGCGTGGATTTGAAATTCACTACGCCTGAGAATGCCAAGCTAACAGAATGTGATGCCGTATTTTTTGCTACACCGCATGGTGTGGCGATGGCGCAGGCAAAAGAACTCTTGGCTGCAGGAGTCAAGGTATTGGATCTGGCTGCAGACTTTCGTTTGAAAGATATTGCTGAGTTTCAAAAATGGTACGGCATGGAGCATGGCTGCCCTGATATCTTGGCAGAGGCGGTGTATGGCTTACCAGAGATTAATCGGGATGCCATTAAGAAAGCACGGATAGTTGGGCTGGCCGGTTGCTATCCAACCTCTGTGCAATTAGGGCTAGCGCCACTACTTTCTCCACAAGCAATTGGTGGTAAGCAGCTCATTGATGGTGAGCATATTATTTCGGATTCCAAGTCAGGCACTTCGGGTGCGGGACGTAAAGCCGAGATCGGCACCTTGATGTCTGAAGCGAGCGATAACTTTAAGGCTTATGGTGTTAAAGGCCATCGTCACTTACCTGAGATTGTTCAAGGACTAAAAGCAATTGCTGGTCATGAACAGATTGGTTTGACATTTGTGCCACATCTCACGCCAATGATTAGGGGTATTCATTCGACTTTGTATGTGCGCTTAACCGAGGCAGGTAAAGCAGTCGATTACCAAAAGTTATACGAGAATTTCTATAAGGATGAGCCTTTTGTCGACGTTATGCCAGCCGGCAGCCATCCAGAAACACGTTCGGTAAGAGGGAGTAATGGTCTGAGAATTGCGATTCATAGACCAGGAAATGGCGATACTTTGGTCATTTTGGTGGTAGAAGATAATTTGGTTAAAGGCGCCTCTGGACAGGGTGTACAGTGCTTAAACCTGATGTTTGGCCTGCCTGAGACCATGGGTTTAACCCAGATTGCCCTATTACCCTAAAGTCCCTGTAAGCAGACTGGAGATTTAAAGCCTAAAATGAATTATTGCTTTCTGAATTAGGAGTCCATCATGACTGAAGTTGCTACCCAAGTTACACAAGATCTTGCAGAGCCACCAACACCTTTGGTGTTCACGGATAGCGCTGCAGCAAAAGTGGCTGACCTGATTGCTGAAGAGGGAAATCCTGGCCTCAAATTAAGAGTGTTTGTTCAAGGTGGCGGTTGCTCTGGATTTCAGTATGGTTTTACCTTTGATGATGCTGTCAATGAAGACGATACTGAGTTTCAGAAGAATGGTGTAACGCTTCTTGTTGATTCAATGAGCTTCCAATATTTAGTTGGTGCAGAAATTGATTACAAAGAAGATATTCATGGATCACAGTTTGTGATTAAGAATCCTAATGCGACTACTACTTGTGGTTGCGGTTCTTCTTTCTCGGCTTAAACTCACTAGCAACTAGGCTGGATAACAAGCACCTAAGATTCTTAGTCCTTTAGCACCCGTTACGGCCGGCAGATTTGCTGGCCGTTTTTCTTTATGAGCCCAGGCCAGCCAAGCAAAGGCAAGTGCCTCTACTAGTTGAGGGTCTACTCCCACAGAGTCGCTAGAAATAATTTCTAACTGAGGGGCTTTTGTTCTCATTAAACTCATCAGCGCTGTATTTTTTACGCCGCCACCACAAACAATCAGCTTTTGGGTTTCTGGAGCATGCAGCATCACTGCTTCTATGGCCGATAGTGCGGTTAAGTGCAGCAGACTCATTTGGACATCCACTGCTTGAATAACTTCTTTACCAATCTGCTTTTCAAGCCATGCTAAATGGAAGTCATCACGCCCTGTACTTTTTGGAGGAGCTTTCTTGAAAAATGGATCTGACAACATTCTTGTGAGTAGTTCCTCATGCAACTTACCTTCTGTTGCCCAAGCCCCATCTTTGTCAAAGGACTTTTGCTGATGGCGTTCTATCCAAGCATCCATCAACATATTGCCAGGACCACAATCAAACCCTTTTACTTCACCTGTTTTAGGTAAGAGGGTGAGATTGGCGATACCACCAAGGTTGAGAATTGCAACATCTACGTCAGATTGGAACTGCTGAGCATGAAAGGCTGGTACTAGAGGTGCGCCATGTCCCCCGGCTGCAAGATCACGACTTCGGAAATCTGCGACCACATCAATGCCTGTGATTTCTGCTAGAAGAGCTGGATTCAGAGTTTGGTGAGTATAGCCAAATTGGGGTTGATGGCGAATGGTTTGACCATGCGCGCCAATCGCGGTGATATCGGAAGCTTTTTTACCAGCACGCTTGAGTAAAGCCTCAACAAGCTCACCATAGGCTTGGGCAAGCGCATTAGCAGCCTCATTTTCTCGATGAATTTCATCTGGCCCGCTACTTTGTAGATCAAAGAGGACTTTGTGGAGATCTTCAGAGAGAGGCGCGCTATGGGCAGCTTCTATGGCTGCTTCACCATCAGACCCAATACATGCAATAACGGCGTCGATCCCATCTAGGCTGGTGCCAGACATGATGCCAATAAAGAGGGAGCGGGGCTGATTCATGTGGTCTGTAGGCTTTATGCTGAGGAATGCGACAATTATGCTTTAGTAAATATCAGCTCTAATTTAACCGACTTAATTTATAGATTCACTATGACGGCTAAACCCGAACCACAATACCCCCTAACGCCTGAGGTAATGGCCGCCCTTGAAGTTACCAAGCGGGGCTGCGATGAGCTTTTGGTAGAAGCGGATTGGTTAAAAAAGCTAGCTCGCAGTCAAGCTACTGGAGTTCCCCTACGTATTAAGTTGGGCCTTGATCCTACCGCCCCTGATATTCATCTAGGCCATACCGTGGTATTAAATAAATTACGGCAGATGCAAGATCTAGGTCATACCGTGATTTTCTTGATCGGTGATTTCACAAGCATGATTGGTGATCCATCGGGTCGTAATGCTACCCGACCACCCTTGACTCCTGAAGAAATCAAACTCAATGCAGAAACCTACTATCGCCAAGCTAGCTTAGTACTTGATCCCAAGAAAACAGAAGTGCGTTACAACAGTGAGTGGTGTGATCCATTAGGTGCGCGCGGAATGATTCAGCTGGCAGCAAAATATACCGTTGCCCAAATGCTAGAGCGTGATGATTTTACGAAACGATATCGTGGTGGTATACCAATCTCCGTTCACGAATTTCTGTATCCATTAATGCAAGGTTACGATTCAGTCGCATTAAAAAGTGATCTAGAGCTGGGTGGCACTGATCAAAAGTTCAATCTCTTAGTAGGTCGTGAGCTGCAGCGGGAATACGGACAAGAGCCGCAATGTATTTTGACTATGCCGCTATTGGTTGGTTTAGATGGTGTAGAAAAAATGAGTAAGTCCAAGGGAAACTATATTGGCATTAGTGAGGCTGCTGGTGAGATGTTTGGAAAGCTCATGAGTATCTCGGATGATTTGATGTGGGATTACTTCACATTACTTTCTTTCCGCCCTATGCCAGAAATTGATCTCATGAAACAAGAAGTTGCTGCAGGCCGCAATCCTCGCGACTGCAAAGTGCTGCTAGGACAAGAAATCGTGGCGCGCTTTCATTCAGATGCTGCTGCAGAAAAAGCTTTAGAAGACTTTAACCACCGCGCTAAGGGTGGCATTCCTGATGACATTCCAGAAGTATCTTTATCGGGTGCTCCGATGGGTGTTGCGAACTTCTTGAAAGCAGCAGGCCTTGTACCATCGACCTCTGAGGCCAACCGCAATATCGAGCAAAGCGGTGTACGTATTGATGGTTCTGTGATTAGCGACAAAGCACTTAAGCTTGAGGCAGGAAAGTACTTAGTTCAGGTTGGCAAGCGGCGCTTTGCTAAAGTGACACTAAGCTAGTTTTAATCTAGCAAGTCTAGATTGGCTGAGCGACTGGGTGGTGTTAAACCGAAGTGCTCATAAGCTTGGCGAGTCGCCACTCTGCCACGCGATGTTCTTTGGAGGTAGCCTTGTTGAATGAGATAGGGCTCCAAGACATCTTCAATCGTATCCCGTTCTTCCCCAATCGCTGCAGCAAGGTTGTCAATTCCAACAGGACCACCATCAAACTTATGCAAGATAGCCTCAAGTAATTTGCGATCCATTAGATCAAAACCACTAGGGTCGACATCGAGCATTTTCAATGCAGCATCGGCAATCGCTTTTGTGATTGTTCCGGTACCTTTAACTTCAGCATAGTCACGAACACGACGGAGCAAACGATTAGCAATGCGAGGGGTGCCGCGAGCGCGTTTAGCAATTTCAATCGAGCCTGCAGGATCAATCTTGGCTTTGAGAAGATTAGCTGAGCGCTCAATAATCTTGGTTAATTCTTCTGTGGAGTAAAACTCTAGTCTTGCAACAATGCCAAAGCGATCACGCAGCGGATTGGTGAGCATGCCTGCGCGAGTAGTCGCACCAATCAGAGTAAATGGCTTGAGATCAATCTTCACGCTTCGGGCTGCAGGACCTTCTCCGATCATGATATCCAGGCTGTAATCTTCCAGAGCTGGATAGAGAATCTCCTCTACTACTGGGGAGAGCCGATGAATTTCATCAATGAACAAGACATCATTGGCTTCTAAATTGGTGAGAAGTGCTGCTAGATCTCCTGGGCGGTCTAATACAGGGCCGCTAGTCTGGCGCAGGTTAACCCCCAACTCTCTAGCAATAATGTGAGCTAAGGTTGTTTTGCCAAGACCAGGAGGGCCAAATAGCAGAACGTGATCAAGTGCTTCTTGGCGCGCGCGCGTTGCGCTGATAAAGATCTCTAGCTGGGCACGTGCTTTAGTTTGGCCGACATATTCATCTAGTTGCTTAGGACGTAGGGCTTTTTCAAAAACTGCTTCGGCATTTCCAGCAGCTGCACTAATAATGCGGTCGGCAGCATTTTCAGGTAAATCGTCTGGAATAGAGCTGAGGTTGTCGGTATGTATCGCCATAAGCTTAGTTTAGTGGGTTTAGCTAAGCCGTTTGATTAGGTTTTAGAAAGATATTTAAGGCCCAGACGAATGCCATCAGAAACATTGCTGTCTGACGGGATCTGTGTGATCGCCAAAAGCGCTTCTTTCTCCGAATAGCCCAACGCCAATAAGGCCTGCAAAATTTCGCTACTGGCTTCCCTGGCATTAGACTTGCCTGCTACCAGACCAAGATCAGGGGCAAGCTTACCTTTGAGTTCAAGCAAAAGACGCTCAGCCGTTTTCTTGCCAATACCAGGTACTTGCGTCAGGCGAGCCGATTCTTGAAGGGTAATTGCTTGGGCTAATTCATTCACACTCATGCCAGATAGGACGGCAAGAGCGGTCCGCGATCCTACCCCACTAATTTTGATAAGGGCTCTAAATGCTTCTCGTTCAGTCTCGGTTGCGAAACCAAAAAGCTGTTGCGCATCTTCTCGCACTTGAAAGTGAGTCAGTAAGGTAATTTTTTGATTTACCTCGGGAAGCTGATACAAGGTGCTCATTGGTACGTCAATTTCGTAACCAACACCTTGGCAATCTACCAGTAGGCGAGGGGGGTGAACTGAGACGAGGGTTCCTTGAATACGACCAATCATATGACGATCTTAACCTGTTTAGGCTTTTGGCTTCGAGGGTTTCTTGCTTGCAAGTGCAGCCTTGATTGCCTTTGGCATCTGCGCGTGATGAGCCGCGCAAATAGCCACACCCAATGCATCAGAGGCGTCAGCGCCAGGTGCGCGATTAAGTCGTAGCAACCGCTTCACCATTTCTTGAACCTGGGGCTTGGCAGCACGTCCTGTACCAACGATGGCTTGCTTTACTCTCAGGGCGCTGTACTCAGCTACGGGGAGTTTTTTGGAGACGAGCGCTGCGATGACAGCGCCACGTGCTTGACCTAGCATTAGCGTTGAGCGTGGATTGACATTTAAAAAGACTTCCTCAATTGCAGCAGATTCTGGATGATAGGTCTCTAATACTTCGATTATCCCAGCATAGAGAGCGCCCAAGCGCTCAGGCAAGCCATTGGCGGGGTCACCGCTTTCAATTGTGCCAGAGGCAACGTAAGTCAATTTTTGACCTATGACATCAATCACACCAAAACCAGTTGTTCGTAAACCAGGATCGATTCCTATCCAGCGCATTGAGTTATCTCTTGCTTAATGGCGGAAGTGGCGTGTGCCAGTGAAAATCATGGCGATGCCATGCTCATTGGCTGCAGCAATGATTTCCTCGTCACGCATACTGCCGCCCGGCTGAATAGCGCAGCTTGCACCAGCACTCACCACAACATCTAAACCATCACGAAAGGGGAAGAAAGCATCACTTGCAACGGCAGATCCTTTGAGACTGAGCCCCGCATTTTCAGCTTTAATGCTTGCCATTCTTGCGGAGTCTACGCGACTCATCTGGCCAGCGCCAATACCAAGGGTCATACCATCTGCGCAATACACAATCGCATTCGATTTGACAAACTTGGCAACGCGCCAAGCAAACATCATGTCATTGAGTTCTTTTGGTGTAGGTTGTCTTTGGCTAACGACTTTGATCTCATTTTGTAAAACATTCTTTGCATCAGGAGACTGTACTAATAAGCCACCACCTACCCGCTTGAAATCAAAGGTGTTAAATGCGTTACCCAAGGGGATCTCTAATAAGCGTACATTTTGTTTGGCTGCAAAGATAGCTAAGGCTTCTTTGCTAAAGCTGGGAGCAATCAAGACCTCTACAAATTGTTTAGAGATGGCCTCTGCTGCAGCACCATCGCAAGGTACGTTCAAGGCAATAATTCCGCCAAATGCAGAGCTTGGATCGGTCTTAAAGGCTTTTTGATAGGCTTCCAAAGCAGAGCTGGCAACTGCAACACCGCAAGGATTCGCATGTTTGATGATCACGCAGGCAGGAGTGTTATTGCCATTACCAATAGAGAAGCTCTTCACGCATTCCCAGGCAGCATCTGCATCTGCAATATTGTTATAGGAAAGCTCTTTACCCTGTAATTGGCGATAGTTTGCTAAGGCACCGTCAACAGTTTGAAGATCTTTGTAGAAGGCAGCAGATTGATGGGGGTTTTCACCATAGCGCATCTCTTGGAC
>DAISKI010000048.1:0-8001 GCA_036821065.1 Polynucleobacter sp.
GCATCCATCAAGAAGTTAATCTTATCGAACAGGAAGGCGGTATGGTTTTCGAGAGAATCAATGTCGCGCAGAATTTGGCGTGCCTCTTCTTGCTGCTCATCTGATAACAATTTACTGCGCATTAAAAAAGAAAGTGCACGACGTGTGTCCATCACATTGCGACGAATGTGACCATTGGTATCTTCTTCTTTGGCAATGGTTTCGAGAACAGAGGCTGCAGTTGAGTCATTAATGCCATCTGACAAAACTTGCTTACCGGCTCGCTCAAGATTCTCATACACCTCTTCCAATGCATCAGCAGAGTACTCAGCGTCAGTTGAATATAAATCCAGCAGAACATCTTTCGCATTACTCACTGAGCCCGGACGCAAACGCGCGCGCAAACGAACCAATCTAAAGACAGGCAAATCTTCATCATGAATGGAAAATAGAACTTGCTTAGTTAGAACAAAAGCAACCCGAATGTTGCGGGAGACCTCTTCTTCGTCCAACAAGAAATCCGTGCGGATGTGAAGATGACCATCATCGGCCTCAAAATAGCGGGCTGAGGCCTCTAAGTCACCTAAATCATCTAATTCTGGTAACAAGACGCCAAATGCCTCTTTAATCCAGAGTAACTCTTCCTCTTCTGGATCAACTACGTCAATCCAAATAGGGTTGGTATATTGCAATAATTCATTGCGATCTTCGACTTGCTCTTGAGAGAGGCGGCCATTTTGCAGGACGAACAAGTTGATCATGGTGAACTCCTAAGGAATGTGCGCTAGTTTATCCTATAGCTCATGACAGTTTCGATAAATGAAGGCCTCAGCCGATGAATACTAAGTCCCCTAGCTTTACCCAGCAACTCCAAGCTGCATGGGCTTCTCAAGGCAGCATGCTGTGTGTTGGTTTTGACCCCGATCCTAAGAGAATCCCCGCCTCATTGGCAGGTAAAGCTGAGCCTATTTTTGAGTTCTGCAAAGCGATTGCCGACACTACGGCAGACCTAGTCTGTGCCTTCAAGCCCCAAATTGCCTACTTTGCCTCACAGGGGGCAGAGACTCAACTTGAGAAACTCATTAGCCACCTCAAGACCCATTACCCTCATATTCCGGTGATATTGGATGCTAAACGGGGTGATATCGGAAGCACTGCGGAGCATTATGCAATGGAGGCTTTTGAGCGCTACGGTGCTGATGCAGTTACCGTAAATCCTTACATGGGCTTTGATTCTATTGAACCCTATTTGCGCTACTCCCAAAAGGGTGTGATCGTTCTATGTCGCACCTCCAATCCTGGTGGGTCTGATTTGCAATTTCTGAAAAATAGCTCATCTGGTGAATCACTTTATCTTGAGGTAGCCAAACTCGCTGCGAGCAAATGGAATACCTCGGGTCAACTTGGCCTTGTGGTCGGCGCCACCTTCCCAGAAGAAATTGCCAAGGTCCGAAGTCTAGTTGGCGATATGCCACTCCTGATTCCGGGGATTGGCGCGCAAGGTGGTGACATTACCGCTACCGTTAAAGCAGGCAGTATTCCTCAAAAACCCGGAACTGGAATGATCATCAACTCGTCCAGAGCGATCTTGTATGCCAGCAGTGGTGAGGATTTTGCGCAGGCTGCTAGAAAAGTTGCCCAGACTACAAGGGATGCTCTAAACGCTGCCGTGAAGTGAACTAGCGAGGCTTGCTTTTCGAGATCGGTGATAAAGCAATCCGATCCATACTCCCGAGAATAAATTCTTGACGAGCAGCGTAATCAATACTGCCTCTCCGACAGTATTGCGCTTTATCAAAACACTTTGGCGCGGGCAGCGCTGATGCTAGTGCCGCAGATTCCTCTCGTGATAAAGCTGCAGGACTCGTCGCGAAATAATGTTGACTTGCTGCTCCTATCCCGAAGATACCTTCACCCCACTCCACAGAGTTGAGATAAATCTCAAATAATCTTTGTTTTGGAAGAATGGCTTCTAAATAAGCGGTAATGAGAAGCTCTTGGCCCTTACGCAGGTAATCCTGCTCAGACGATAAAAATAAATTCTTAGCTAATTGCTGAGTGATCGTTGAGCCACCCCGTAGGGCTGTCTTAGATTGACCTTTTTTCTGTTGATTCTTTTCCCAAGCCTTTTCCATATCCTCTATACGCACACCGTGGTGCTGAAAGAAGATATCGTCCTCACTCACTAGTACAGCGCGCTTGAGGTTTGGTGAAATCTGTTGATAAGGAACCCAGTTTGAATATAGTGGGCAGGACCAGTGCAAACCGCATAGGCGCCAGCGCTCGGCTCTCTCAAAAGCAGTGCCGCTTGGATTAAACCAAGCCCACAGGCCAATCTGTAGCACAAAATACATCTGCATTACAAGCAAGCCACTGAGCAAGCATTTTGCAAGATAAACAAACCAACGCATCACATCATCAGGAGCGTAGTTGAGCCAAGATAGAGCGAGGATGGATGTGCGTGCTCAAATCAGATCCACGCCAGATCAAGAAGGCATCGGCAGCCTGCTCTACCAACATTCCTAAACCATCACTTACCCGCGCACCACGATGAATGGCCTGCTTCATTAAAGGTGTACTTTTGCCATAAACCATATCGTAGGCAAAGCTAGCGGGTGTAAAAATGTTATTGGCAGCTTGATCGCTTAGCGGGGATTCATCTGTTAAACCAGCAGCACTGGCATTGACGACCAAATCAAAAGGGGTATTCGTGATGGCTGGATTCTCAAGATCGCCCAAGGAGCGAACTGATAAATCAACATTCTGCATTTTTGCTTTTTCTGAAAAGAGCTGGCTTAAGTGTTGCGCTTTATCAGGTGAGCGATTGGCAATCACCAAAGCTTGTGGCTTTTGATCTAAGAGCGGCCCTAAGACTCCTCGTGCAGCTCCGCCTGCACCGACTAATAAAATGCGTGCATCCTGCAAAGGAATGCCCTGTGCCAACAAATCTCTGACTAAGCCAGCGCCATCAGTATTGTCTCCATGAATCTTTCCAGATTGAATCCACAAAGTATTTACCGCACCCGCTAACTCGGCTCTTGGAGTGAGAATATCTGCAAACAGTTTTGCATCTAGCTTAAAGGGGACTGTGACGTTTAAGCCCTTCCCTCCCGCAGTAAAAAATGCTTTTGCAGTTGGTATAAAACCGTCTAGGGGTGCTTCAAGATATCCGTAGTGAATCGCTTGTTGGGATTGCAGAGCAAATTGCGTGTGAATCTGCGGAGACTTACTATGGGATATAGGATGACCGACAACAGCATAGACATCCAATCCTGAAAACTGGCTAGGGTCGGTATCTAAATGCATGGGGGCTGGTGTATGATTCGCGCTCATCTTGACTACAGCATAAGCGAATTTGCTAATGACGCAACTCTAAGCGATCAGTACCATCGCGAGCGAACTCAAAGGTTGCAATCCAATCCAAAACATCAATCTGCTTTTGCATCGGCTCGGGGAATACGCCAAAGGGTGCAGATGCTCGGACAATCGCCAGTGCTTGCCGATCTAACTCCGGGTTTCCGGAACTACGGCCAATACTTAAGCCATCCTTGCCCTGGGGGTTGTTAATGATTCGTCCCTGGGAATCCACACTCACGACAATGACGAGACTGCCATAAAGCGGGTGTCCATTTGCACGAGGGAAGAAAGTGCTGCCATAGGCCTCAATCTTTTGTCGCATAGCATCGTAATACTGAGCAAATACGACCGATTTTGTACTAGTACTGGTCATGACTTTATGACGCATGCCACGCCCCTCAGTTTGAAGACGTTTTGATAACTCGGCTTCCAAAGAATTAAGCTGGGGCAAAGCATGCTGTGCCTCACCACTTTTTTGACCGCCAGACTTTAACCGCTCAGCCTCCAGTTTTGCCAGGATTTGCTTTTGCTGTTTCTCTAATACTTCTAGGCGGGCTTCAGACCCCAAGCGTGCGCGATGTAATGCAGTTGCATCCTGATCCACACTAGACCCACTGCCTTGCAGATCGACTTGCGCTAATTTACTTGCCTCTGTCGTTTTAGCATGACTAGCTGCATTGACGAGGACCACACTCAACGGTGTGTTGAGTCTACGACTTTGAATCTCTCCCAAACCCCAACGAAATGATAAGAAGATGAGATGAATGGCTAAGGAGATACAAATCGCTAATCCCAGAGGATGGCGTCGCCAGGCTTGCTCAAATAGTATTTGGGCTCGCCCAAGATGAGGCCAAGTAGGCCTACGAAGCACTTGCATCATCACCACCAAGCCCGGGGGCCGCCTCAACTGAGGCTGGTACAGACTCAACATGCAATACCCTGGCACTTGCAGTCAGCTGCAATAGATCTAAATCGGTAATCTCTACTTCTGCTCTCGTCATGCGGGGGTGCGTTGCCAACTCAGGAATAGCAATATGCAGTGGAACTGCTTCAAGACGAGACATGCCTTCTTTAAGATGTCGTACAAAAACGGTTTTGGGTAAGCCTTGCTGTTGCAGCCAACGTAGACACCAATATTTTTCTAAGCGGTCCTGGAACTCTCCATAAGCTTGGTAACAAGTCTCAAAGTCCGCAGCAATCCCCATCAAGCTAGCATCCTTTGGAGAAAAAGGCGCCACCATCTTGGCGGTAACACCATGTTTAGCTAAGGCAATCAACTGCCATTGATTGACTAAATCAGAATAGCGACGCAGGGGTGATGTAGACCACGCGTAGTAGTCCAAGCCCAAGCCTTCATGAGGCCCAGGGGTGGTTTGCATGCGTGTCCGCAATGGCCCCCAGCCCTTTTGGGTACGAAATAAACCTGGTAAGCCATGCTCTGCTAGCAAACGTCCAGCGCTACTATTACAAAAGATCATCCACTCAGCAACGACGGTATCCAAGATCGAACCGCGTTGACGTGGCACGATCTCCACAAACTGTTCGCCTGCACGCTCTTCTATCTCAAAATAGAAATCTCTCGCAAGTGCACTCGGGTCCACGAGGCCCAATTGTTCAGAACGTAAACCATTAGCCACACGTCGCTCTTGGCGTGCCGCATGCAAATGTTGCGCCCCTTTCCACAAGATGGCTAACTCCTCATGAAATGGAAACACCTCTTGATTTATAAGAGCTTCTTCAGTAACTAGGTGCTCAAGATCTTCTAGCCGTAAGTTAGCAACAATAGGCACTCGCTCTGCCCGAATCTCTAAAGTATCTTGCTGTAATTTACCGTCCTCATCGAGATCAACATACATCGAAAGGGCCGCCCGCTCTCCACCCTCATCTAAGGAAAATTGCGCAATGATGGAATCGGGCAACATCGTCATCTTGTCACCGGGAAAATAGACTGTCGACATACGGTGACGTGCTACCAAATCAACCGGATCATCTTTTGCAATCACCAATCCAGGAGCTGCAATATGAATGCCGACGCGGTGACCACCACCTTCCAATGGTGTAACGGATAGAGCATCATCAATCTCCGTGGTGCCAGAGTCATCAATCGAAAACGCCTTAACCTGGGCCACTGGCAGCTCAGCAAAACTTGTGTCACACAAAGCTTGGTCAATGACGGTTTGATCATGATGCTCAGCGCCGTGCGGGAAATGGGTCTTGAGAAACATCTCTTGATGAAAGGCTAGCGGAGAGTCAATAGCTCCACAACGAATCATCAATTGAGCCGCAGACTCACCGGTCTCTACACATGCAGCTTGCAGCGCCTTGTAGGCATTGGTATTTTTATCAGGATTGAATAGCAATTGCTTTGCGATAGAGCGTAAAGTTTCCGGAAATTGACCAGAAATCAAGTCTTGTTGCCAAACTTGTTGCTGCTCTAATTCTTTTTGCTTGCGCTCGATCGCTGCTAAGCCTGCTTGTAATTGTTCTAAGGGGGCCCTCTGAAAACGTCCGCGCCCCTTGCGTCGAAAAAATACTGGGGCTCCCTGTAATGCCAGGCCCAAAGCCACTTGCTGCGCAATGCTAGCCTGATCTCCAAAATACTCCTGAGACACATCAACTAAGCCAAACTCTTCATCGGGGGCGCAGTCCCACAATAGTTGCAAATCAATCCCTGCAGATAACTCATTAGCCTGACTCATGACTGCATGCGCATCAGAATTTTCAAAACGCAGCCAAACCTCTTTTGCCTTGAGTTTGATTTTTTTACCCGAGAGTGTCGTAGCTTGCCAGGATTCTGCATCTCCAATACCACTGGCAGATTGCGAGGTAGCAATCTTGAGATCCCCACTCTCTTCGAATAAGAGATGCATGTTTATAGAGAAATTCCGCCGCTGGCTTCGAGTGCTACGCCATTGACATAACTAGCTTCATCGCTTGCCAAAAATAAATAGACGTTTGCCATTTCCTCTGGCGTACCTAGGCGACCTAACCAACTCCGCTTTTCAATATCTTGGAGCACATTTTCAGGCATCGCCTTGACCATCTCGGTTGAGATAAAACCAGGACAGACCGCATTCACCCGAATACCCTTAGCACCGAGCTCACGAGCCCAGGTCTTGGTGAATCCAATCACACCAAACTTCGTTGCTGAATAATTGGTTTGGCCAAAATTTCCATAGATACCTACTACGCTTGAGGCATTGACAACAGCACCCTTACCTTTTTCCAGCATATGCGGTACAACGAGTTGGGTGCAATTAAAAACGCCCTTCAAATTAACATCAATAACGGCATCAAACTGAGCCTCGGTCATTTTGATTAACCTGGCGTCTTGTGTAATGCCTGCATTGTTAATCAAAATATCGATCCGCCCATGACGCTCAAGAATTTGGTCGACTGCAGTCTGAATGCTGGCGCGATCAGTCACATTGACTACAAATGGCTCTGCATTCGGAATCTGGGCAGCAGCTGTCTTGACAGCTTCCATGCTGATATCAGCAATCATTACCTTAGCGCCCTCTTCGGCAAAACGCTTGGCTGTAGCAAAACCAATTCCCTTGGCGGCGCCAGTAATGATGGCTACTTTATCTTTTAGTCTTTCACCCATATGGATCTTCTTTTCTTTACCTAAGATTTCATTAAAATAAATTTATAGCGCTTGCAAAATCTTTTGGTGCACACCACCAAAGCCACCGTTACTCATCACCAGAATATGATCTCCCGGCTTAGCTTCTTTAACAATGGCATTTACTAGAACATGTAAGTCATCATGTGCCTGAGCCTTCACTGACTGTTGATTCAAGGGCGATAAGACTTCTGCCAAATCCCAACCCAAGCTCTCTTTGCCAGAATGCGCACCATAGGCAAAAATCAAGTTAGCCTTTTCTAAACTGGTAGGTAGCTGCGCCTTCATCACTCCGAGTTTCATCGTATTAGAGCGCGGCTCAAGTACTGCCAAAATTCTGGCATTACCCACTCTGCGGCGTAAGCCATCGAGAGTAGTAGCAATGGCAGTGGGATGATGTGCAAAATCGTCATAGACAGTGATCTGATTTTTCACCCCGATCGTCTCAAGGCGACGTTTCACATTCTTAAATTCACCGAGGGCTTTTGCAGAGTCTGCCGGAGTAATACCAATATGATTTGCGGCCACTATCGCCGCTAGCGCATTCATTTGGTTGTGCCGTCCCATCACACCTGAATCTATTGCCCACTTCACACTAGCTAGCTCTTTGCCAGAATGCAGCACAGTGAAATCGTCGCCCGATAAAGAAATGAATCCCCAAGTATTTTGGGGATCTTGCCCGAAAGTTTCCACTGGGGCCCAAGCTCCTCGAGCAATCACACGCTGTAATGCAGGCTCTTCACCATTAACGACAACCAATCCATTGCTCGGGACAGTTCTCACCAGATGATGAAACTGAGTCTCGATTGCTGCTAGATCGGCAAAGATATCGGCGTGATCAAATTCCAAATTATTCAGAATGGCTGTGCGTGGTCGATAGTGGACAAACTTACTGCGTTTATCAAAAAATGCTGTGTCGTATTCATCCGCTTCAATGACAAAATATTGGCTCTCACCTAAACGTGCAGAGACCGTAAAGTTCAGTGGCACTCCACCAATTAAGTAGCCTGGTTTGTAATTGTTGTATTCCAAAATCCATG
>DAISKI010000049.1:0-7468 GCA_036821065.1 Polynucleobacter sp.
ACTTCAATCGGGTAATCAATAATGTAAGTTGGCTCCCAGAGATGTTCTTCGGCAACTAATTCGAAGAGAGCGAGTTGAAGGGCGCCGATACCTGCACTCTTAAGAGCAGGAGAATCAGGATTCTCACCACCTTTTTTCAACTCAGAGCGAATGAAGTCAGCATCTTCGAGTTGCGCTACTTGATATTGCTTATTTGACTGGGGGGCATATTTTAGGATGGCCTCAGTAATGGTTAAGCGTTGGAAAGGTTTGCTTAAATCGAGTTCTCGACCCTGATGGGTCAATACTGCAGTACCTTGTGCATCGATTGCTGCTGCCCGAATCAGTCCTTCAGTAAAGTCCATCAACCAACGATAGTCTGTATAGGCTGCATAGAACTCCATCATTGTGAACTCAGGGTTGTGACGAGGGCTCACACCTTCATTGCGGAAGTTGCGATTGATTTCAAATACGCGTTCAAATCCACCCACAATTAAACGCTTCAGATAGAGCTCTGGTGCAATACGCAGGAACATCTGCATATCAAGAGCATTATGGTGAGTAATAAAAGGCTTTGCTGTTGCACCACCAGGAATTGGGTGGAGCATGGGTGTCTCCACTTCCATGAAATCGGCATCAAGCATGTGACGACGCAAGGAGGCAATAGCATTACTTCTGGCCTTGAATGTATTGCGACTCTCTGGGTTCACAATCAAGTCAACATAACGCTGACGGTATTTGGTCTCTAAATCAGATAGTCCATGGAATTTATCTGGCAGAGGGCGCAAGGATTTGCTGAGTAAACGCAGATTGCTACTCTCAACTGAAAGCTCACCTTTATTGGTCTTGAAAAGATGGCCTTCTGCCGCAATAAAGTCACCCATATCCCAGTGCTTGAAAGCGTTATGCGTATCGGCCCCACTGATCTCATCGCTGATATAGAACTGAATTTGCCCGCTTCGGTCTTGAATGGTGGCAAAACTTGCTTTACCCATTACACGCTTAAGAACCATACGGCCAGCTACTTTGACATGAACTTTCTTGGCAGCTAACTCTTCTTTAGTGAGGCTGTCGTAATGGGCATGCAAATCTGCTGATAAATGGGTTGGGACAAAATCATTGGGAAAGGGAACTCCAGCTTCTCGAAGCTTAGCTAATTTTTCACGACGCTCGGCAATGATGTGATTCTCATCCAGAGGTTCTGGATTAGCTTGTGGGTTGGTCTTATCGTTCATATCAAAATAGATCGCTGTTAATAGAATTAAACACCTTGTTTCAGGCTGGCTTCAATAAAGGCGTCAAGATCTCCATCAAGTACCTTTTGGGTATTAGAAATCTCAACATTGGTGCGTAAATCTTTAATCCGGCTTTGGTCTAGTACATAAGACCGGATTTGATGACCCCAACCTACATCGGTTTTACTAGCCTCAAGCTTATCTTGCTCAGCACGACGTTTTTGCATTTCGTGTTCATATAGTCGTGACTTGAGCATACTCATTGCCTCGGCACGATTACGGTGTTGGCTGCGATCATTCTGACACTGCACCACGATGCCGGTAGGAATGTGCGTTAGACGCACAGCAGAGTCCGTTTTATTAATATGTTGGCCGCCGGCGCCAGAGGCGCGGTAGGTATCAGTCCGAATGTCTGCAGGATTCACTTCAATTTCGATGGAGTCGTCGATCTCAGGATAGACATAAATACTGGCAAAAGAGGTGTGTCTGCCGTTGGAGGAGTCAAAAGGAGATTTACGCACTAAGCGATGCACTCCTGTTTCTGAGCGAAGGTGGCCATAAGCGTATTCACCATCCACTTTGATGGTCGCGCTCTTAATGCCTGCAACGTCTCCATCCGATTCTTCGAGGATTTCTGTTTTGTATCCTTTGCGCTCGCAATACTTGAGATATTGACGATAGAGCATGCTGGCCCAATCACAGGCTTCGGTACCGCCTGCACCAGCTTGAATATCAATAAAGCAATTGCAGGAGTCCATTTCATTGTGAAACATTCTGCGGAACTCGAGATCGCCAATGAGTTTGCTATAGCTTTCCGTATCTTGTTCGATAGCCGAGATCGTCTCAAAATCACTTTCTTCTTTAGCCATTTCAAACAGCTCAAGGGCGCCAGTGATATTACTGTTGAGATTGGTGAGGGTGGCGACAACCCCGTCAAGTAATTTTTTCTCTTTACCGAGGGCCTGGGCTTTTTTTTGATCATCCCAAATTTTGGGATCTTCCAGAATGGAATTGACTTCAGTAAGGCGGCGTGACTTTACATCAAAGTCAAAGATACCCCCGAAGGGCTTGCTCGCGTTCGAGCAGATCAGAGAGGGTATTGGAGATGGTATTGAGTTGTTCGGCTTCCATCCCCTCATTATAGAGGGGGATTCTCATCATGCGCCTCGATCATGAGCTGAACCCGTGCCTGACCTTGGTAACGGTCGGTGACTAAACGGTAGGCTAGTTTGGCGCGCTCTGGAAGGGTTTGGGTCCGATTAAACCAAACGCCAGTCAATCCTTTGCTAGAGCTATTGCCAACGGGGCGTAACTTCAAGCGCAAGTGTTTGTCTTTCATGAGGCTTTGCTCTGAGATCTCAAATTCTCCATAGAAAACCGGCTGCGGAAATCCTTGACCCCAGATTTCTTCAGCAAGGAGATCACCGAGCTCTGGAGTAAATTCTGCAGGCT
The DNA here is from genome assembly GCA_036821065.1 of Polynucleobacter sp. Classification (GTDB taxonomy): domain Bacteria; phylum Pseudomonadota; class Gammaproteobacteria; order Burkholderiales; family Burkholderiaceae; genus Polynucleobacter. The sequence goes on from DAISKI010000049.1 coordinate 2,667, forward strand.
CTAAGTTTCCATCGTGGGTATGAGTGCGCTCCAATAAATCATCGGTGAGCAATTCATCGGCAACTTTTTGAAAAGTTGCATCAAACTTTGCAAAATCCGATTTATGAATGCTTAGTCCTGCCGCCATAGCGTGACCACCAAACTTCAGAATCAAGCCGGGCTCTCTTTTGGAGACCAAATCCAGGGCATCGCGTAAATGAAAGCCAGTAATCGATCTACCAGAGCCACGTAATTCATTACTATCAGCACCATCGGCTGGAGCGAACACTAGCGAAGGGCGATTGAAGCGTTCTTTTAGGCGTGAGGCCACAATGCCAATCACGCCTTGATGCCAAGCCTCATTCCATAGGCAGATACTTGACTTGTCACTCATCGTATTGGCTAGTTGATCTTCAGCCAATAAAGCCAGAGCCTCTTCTTGCATACCAGTTTCAATCACCCGTCTCTCTCGGTTGATGCGATCCAGCTCTTGTGCAATCGATAGGGCCTCACCTTGATCATCAGTCAATAAAAGACGAATACCCAAACTCATATCAGCTAATCTGCCAGCAGCGTTCAGTCTAGGGCCAATAGCAAAACCCAAATCAAAGGCAGATGCTTTGCGAGCATCTCTCACCGCTACCTGAAAGAGGGCTTGGATGCCCGCTTGAGAAATACCATTCCGAATCCGTTTTAAGCCATTGGATACCAAGATTCGATTATTGCGATCGAGTTGAGCGACATCAGCAACAGTTCCCAAGGCTACAAGATCTAATAGGTTTTCAATCTTTGGTTGTGTCTCGTTCGTAAATTTACCGCGCTTTCGTAACTCTGCCCGTAATGCGACCAAGAGGTAAAACATCACACCGACCCCCGCTAGCGCCTTGCTTGGGAATTGGCAGCCCACTTGATTGGGATTAACGATGGCTGCAGCATTGGGAATGATGTCCCCAGGTAAGTGGTGATCTGTCACGATGACATCGATGCCGAATTCACGGGCACGCTCAACTCCTGCGACACTTGCGATTCCGTTATCGACGGTAATGAGATAGCGTGGCTTAGGCTTTTGTTGCGCTGCAAGCTCTACAACTTCAGGGGTAAGGCCATAGCCCATCGTAAAGCGATTAGGAACCAGAAACTGAACTGCAGCATGATCTGCGCCGAGCATTTTGAGCCCGCGGATGGCGACTGCACATGCGGTTGCGCCATCACAGTCATAGTCAGCAACAATCACAACTGGCTCTTTCTTTTCCAAAATATCGGCTAGCAAACTGGCGGTGCTTAAACAGTTCTTGAGTTCTGTTGGAGCTAGGAGGTTTTTGAGTTCGAGTGATAAATCATCGGGCTTTTCGACACCCCGCGCGGCAAATAATCTCGCGAGTAATGGGTTCACACCGGTTTGTTCTAGCCACTGTGCCGTTCTCTCGGAGTAGGGGCGATGATGAAAGCGACTCATTTTGTGGCCCCAACAAGATCTTGCCACGAACGTTTTTTGGGTTTTCGCCAAAACATCCAAGACTGCTGAAGTAATGCTTTGCGAGTAAATGTTCTCTCACGTACATGACCATTAGGGAAATCAATCAGGACCACCTCATCGAGTTGTTGAGCTTCTAGTGCGGTGGATAGTATTTCCCAAATCGATTCTGGGTTATCTACATATGCAAACCCAGCATCCAATTGATTCTGATTGAGATCTGTCGACTGAGAAATCTTGAGAAACTTAGCTAGGCCAATCAGAAGTGGTTTATCGCTATAAATAGTTTTGACTCCTTGAAAGCAATTTGGCACTTTGACATCAGCCAATTTACCAATCCCACTAATCCAAATTGAGTTAATGCTCGCTTGACCAGACTGTTCGCGTTTCTCATTCACAGGATCTATATGCCAGAGCATCTGGATTTCATTTTGGAGCTTGCGCCATTTTTTGGCCGCCCCCTCTATAGTGCTGTCGCGCGGCATCCACCAATCAATATTGCGTCCATGTGACTGATCTAGGCTATGTGTTTCCAGAGTGATGAATGGTCCAGCGGGTATGAAATAGAAAGAGGTATCTTGAAAAAGGAGCGGGCTTTTAAAATCTTCTTCTAGTAAAGGCAGGATGGGTTTAAGAAGGGCGGCTGATTCTTCTGCAGTCAGCCTGAGCTGATTTTGATCTAGGAGTACTAAATGATCCCGTGTCGCATGCAGGTGAACAGGCTGTAGGCATGCAATTGAGAGCTCGGGGTCTATCACAATGTTGGATAGCCCAAGCAAGAGGATTGGCGCAAGAGGAACTCGCTCTCCCAAGAGGAAGCGCTCTTGAGGTAGGCCGCATGGTGGACGTTCAGCCTGAGGGTTGGGGGCATCTTCCCCAGCAATCATCAAGGTAAAACGGCGAACAGCAGCGGTATTGGTATTTGGATTCATAGCCATTCCCCTGATTTTAGGTGGCATTTGATTATTCCATTGGTTTGGTCTAGTAATTCACTAAACTGTTGGGATGTTGAAATTTCCCCTTGAGCTCGAAATTGGCCTGCGCTACACCCGTTCTAAGCGTCGGAAGGCAATTGGTAAGCGTGACGGTTTTCTATCGTTTATTTCAGGCATTTCTACAATCGGCATTGCCTTAGGAGTTGCATCCCTCATTGTGGTGCTCTCCGTCATGAATGGCTTCCAAAAAGAGGTACGGGATCGGATGTTGTCCGTCCTCTCCCATATTGAAATTACTGCTCCAGATGGCTTGGCTAATTGGCAGCCCTTATCGTTGACGGTTGCCGCCCAACCCCATGTTCTTGGTGTTGCTCCGATGGTGAGCTCTCAGGGTTTGTTAAGTCGGGGCGGGGCAATGCGTGGTGTATCTATTCGAGGTGTCTCACCCAGTGAAGAGATCAAGGTATCGGATCTACCAAAACAATTTGTTTCTGGAAATATTAACGATCTCACGCCAGGAAGTTTTGGAGTTGCCTTGGGCTCACAACTTGCTGCCATCATTGGCGCCAATGTGGGTGATCGGGTCAATTTAATTGTTCCAGAAGCTGATCTCACACCAGCGGGCGCTTTGCCTAGAATGCGCACCTTACAGGTCGTTGGAATTGTGGATAGTGGCCATTACGAGTTCGATAGCACATTAGTCATCATGCATTGGCAAGACGCTGCAGCTTTGCTTCGTACACGTGATCCCACGGGCTTGCGAGTCAAGATTGACAATATGCAGCGCGCACCTGAGATTGCCAATGAAATTGCATCTGTGCTACCCGCGAATGTATGGATTTCAGATTGGTCACGTACCAATCGTAATTGGTTTGCAGCAGTTCAAACTGAGAAAAAAATGATGTTCATCATTCTGACTCTCATCATTGCAGTAGCAGCCTTCAATTTAGTCTCAACCCTAGTGATGACTGTTAATGAGAAGCAAGCAGATATCGCAATCTTGCGAACCATGGGCGCGAGTCCCGGGATGATCCAACGCATCTTCTTGGTTCAGGGACTTGCTATAGGCCTACTTGGCTCCTTAGCAGGGGTTGCCTTTGGCTTATTGATTGCTCTGAATATTGACGTTATTGTTCCCGCAATTGAAGCAGTCCTTAGGGTACGCTTCTTACCTCGCGACGTGTATTTCATTAGTGAGTTGCCATCAGATGTTCATCTTGCAGATGTTTTAACAGTGGGATTGATGGCCTTTGGTTTATCGGTCTTAGCCACCCTGTATCCAAGCAGTCGTGCCTCAAAGGTTCAGCCTGCGGAGGCACTCCGTTATGAGTAGCTCCAATTCTATTGTTCTCAGCGCAAATGGCTTGGCCAAAACCTATGGTCAGGGTGAGTCTGCGGTTGAGGTGCTTAAGGCAATTGATTTGCAAGTAATGCCTTCAGAAAAGTTAGCTATTGTGGGCTCCTCAGGATCGGGTAAGAGTACGCTGTTGCACTTATTGGGCGGCCTAGATACTCCTACTAGTGGCACAGTTACCCTAGCTGGAGAAAACCTCAATCAACTTTCAGTTAAAAAGCTCGATCAACTTCGCAATCGTAGTCTCGGATTTGTGTATCAGTTTCATCATCTCTTGGATGAATTTACTGCCCTAGAGAATGTCGCTTTGCCGCTTCGTATCAGAGGCTTGGCAAGCGATGAATCGCTTGCTCGCGCCAGTGCAATTCTGAAACTAGTCGGTTTATCTACTCGCGAGAAACATACGCCTGGTGAGTTATCTGGAGGAGAGCGTCAACGTGTTGCTGTTGCAAGAGCTCTGGTTGGTAACCCCACATGCGTATTGGCTGATGAGCCAACGGGTAATCTCGATACTGAAACTGCTGATGGTGTATTTGATTTGATGTTGAGTATTGCTCGCGAGCAGGGGACTGCATTTGTGATCGTGACACATGATCCTGTGCGAGCACAGCGTTGTGACCGCATTATGCGGCTAGATCGTGGTGTATTAAGGCCCTTTACTGGATGAGTATCAGTCCTTCATGGGTTGATACCCATTGCCATCTGGACGCCCCTGAATTACTCGCCAATCTTCCTTTGATCTTGGCGGAAGCTTCTCAAAAGGGTGTCCAAGCGATTTTGCTTCCCTCTGTGCAAGCAAGAGATTTTGATCACGTTAAAGAAATTGCACATCAATATTCAAAACAAATTCTGGGCTTAGTCTACACCTTAGGAATCCATCCCTTATATATTCAGAAGGCCAAAGAGAGTGATCTCCAAGCTTTGCAAGAAGCCATTGAGGCTAATCTTGAAGATCCTCGCTTCGTGGGGATTGGTGAAATCGGCCTTGATTATTTTGTAGAAGGTCTAGACCCCCAAAGACAGGATTTCTTTTTCCAGGGACAGTTGGATTTAGCGCAGC
>DAISKI010000050.1:0-7215 GCA_036821065.1 Polynucleobacter sp.
GATCTGGTGGACGCGAACATGCGCTAGCTTGGAAACTCGCCCAATCCCCACAAGTACAAACTGTATTTGTAGCTCCTGGAAATGGTGGCACTGCAACAGCTAAGCAAACTACTGCTGGAATTGAGAACCTCCCCATCTCAGACTTACAAGATTTAGCAGATTTTGCTAAACGGGAACAGATTGGCTTAACCGTAGTTGGGCCAGAAGCCCCTCTGGCAGCGGGCGTGGTAGATGTTTTTAGGCAAAATGGTTTACGCATTTTTGGACCTACCCAGCTCGCGGCCCAATTAGAGTCTTCAAAGGACTTCTCTAAAGCATTTATGAAACGTCACGGTATTCCGACTGCGGATTATCAAACTTTTAGTAGTGCGCTAGAAGCACATGCTTATATTGATGCTAAGGGTGCGCCGATCGTCATTAAGGCAGATGGTCTTGCTGCCGGTAAAGGTGTGGTCGTTGCCATGAATCTTGCTGAAGCACATGCTGCAGTAGACATGATGTTGGCTGATAACAAACTCGGTAATGCTGGCGCCCGTGTTGTGATTGAAGAATTTTTGACTGGTGAAGAAGCCAGCTTCATTGTATTGGTAGATGGTAAGAATGTATTGGCATTGGCTACTAGCCAAGATCACAAGCGCTTACTCGATGCAGATCAAGGACCTAATACCGGCGGTATGGGCGCTTACTCCCCCGCTCCAGTAGTAACGCCAGAGATTCATGCACGTGCCTTACGTGAAGTCATCATGCCTACTGTCAAAGGTATGCAAGCAGATGGCATCCCCTACACTGGATTTTTATACGCAGGCCTGATGATTTCAGCAGATGGCAAGATCAAAACTTTAGAATTCAATTGCCGTATGGGTGATCCTGAAACCCAGCCTATCATGGCACGCTTACGCAGTGATCTCGTGCACACCTTAAATCAAGCAGTAGACGGCAAGCTCAATGAAGTAGAGCTCGAGTGGGATCGTCGTACTGCCTTAGGCGTTGTACTCGCTGCCCATAATTACCCTGATACACCTCGCAATGGTGATGTCATCACAGGCATTCCTGAAGATACTGAAGATCAAGTGACTTTTCATGCAGGAACCAAATTACAAGATGGCAAGCTAATTACTGCAGGTGGACGTGTTCTTTGTGTCGTTGGACTCGCTGATACTGTGCGCGGGGCTCAGCAAAAAGCGTATGCGGCGATTGATCAGATCCACTTTGATGGCATGCAATATCGCAAAGACATTGGCTATCGTGCCATTAAATAAATGGGGGGCGACGCTTGAGTATTTCTGAAACCCAAATTGATACTGAAGCCCTAAAGAATTATTTTCTAGGGCTACAAGATCGTATCACCCAAGCTTTTAGCGAGTTGGATGGTAAGGCCTTCGTTGCAGATGAGTGGCAGAAACCCGCCGATAGCAAACTGCAGGGTTATGGTCGGACTTGCATTCTTGCGGGGGGTAATATTTTGGAAAAAGCTGGCGTTGGTTTTTCTCATGTGCATGGTAAACAAATGCCGCCCTCAGCAACCCACCATCGCCCTGAATTAGCCGGCCGCCAATTTGAAGCGATGGGAATGTCTTTAGTATTTCATCCGAATAATCCCCATGCACCTACTACACACATGAATGTACGCTGCTTTATTGCGCGTGCTGAAGGTAAAGATCCGATCTGGTGGTTTGGTGGTGGCTTTGATATGACCCCTTATTACGGAGTTGATGAAGACTGTAAACACTTTCACCAAGCCGCTAAGAATGCTTTAGATCCGTTTGATCAAGCCCTCTATCCCCGTTTCAAAAAATGGTGTGATGAATATTTTTATCTCAAGCATCGTGAGGAGCCACGCGGTATTGGTGGGGTCTTCTTTGATGACTTTAATGAACTGCCCTTTGAGCAAAGCTTTGCCATGACTCGGGCTGTAGGCGATGCCTTTATTGAGGCATACCTACCGATTCTGAAGCGCCGCTATCAAAAACCATTCACACCTGCTGAAAAATCTTTTCAGGAATATCGTCGTGGTCGCTATGTCGAGTACAACTTAATTTATGATCGTGGCACGATCTTTGGCCTGCACTCAGGTGGCCGCACTGAATCGATCTTGATGTCTATGCCACCAGTCGTGCAGTGGCACTATAACTGGCAGCCCGAAGCAGGCTCTCCTGAAGCCATTCTTTATGAGCGCTATCTCAAGCCTCGAGACTGGTTAGCTTAAATGGGTTCGTTGAAAAAGATTGGGGTATTGGGGGGTACTTTTGATCCCCCCCATCTCGGGCACTTAAAGCTCGCCACTCATTTTGCTAAATTATTTGAGCTTGATGCGCTATTACTAATTCCCAGTGGCTACCCTTGGCAAAAAGAAAATGTCATTACCTCAGCAAGCGTCCGTTTGCGTTTAACTGAGGCCGCGGCTATTGATTTGGCCCGCGCCTTTTTATATCTCCAAATCCCAACTCGAGTAGGTATCGATCAAATTGAAGTGGATCGTCCAGGTCCAAGTTATGCGATTGATACTGCTAAAGAACTACGTCAACGTTTTGGCGCCGAAGCCAATCTGATTTGGCTGATGGGTGCGGATGCATTTACCAATCTGCCCACTTGGAAGCATTGGCAAGACTTATTAAGCTTAATGAACTTTGCAGTTGCGAGCCGTCCTGAGCACTCATTACATACTGAATTACCACCAGCCTTAGCGGAGCTTTTAGCCCAGCATCAGTGCCAATCCGCTCGTGAGCTAGAGAATCATGCTTGTGGCGAGATCTTTATTGATGAAACGCTTGCAGTAGATGTTTCTTCGACCGCATTACGAGAACAACTCCAGAATCCTGCAACATATGATCTTGCAACAGCATCCATACCATCACACGCACTGGAAATTATCACGAATCTAGGCTTATACCGGTAATCAAGCTAAGATTAGTCAATTACTAAAGAGAAAATATGGAATTACGTAAATTACAACGCGTCATTATTGATGCCTTAGAGGATGTGAAGGCGCAAGATATTCGCGTTTACGACACTACTAAGCTCAGTGAGCTATTTGATCGTGTCATCATCGTCACCGGCTCAAGCAATCGGCAGACTCGCTCTCTTGCAATGTCAGTAAAAGAAGAGGTGAATGCTAAGGGTGGTGAAGTCATCTCGATAGAAGGTTTAGAGACTGGTGAATGGGTCTTGGTTGATTGCGGCGATATCGTAGTTCATATCTTGCAACCGATGCTGCGTGCTTACTATCAACTCGAAGGCATGTGGGGTGCAAAACCTGTCCGTGTCAAACTCGCCGCTAGCAAAGGTTTAGTGAAGGCTAGTGACGATGATGAAGAGTCTGATTAAAAATATACTGAAGTTGCAATTGCGATGCGACTGACGATTGTTTCAGTGGGACATAAGATGCCGGATTGGGTAACAACGGCAAGCCATGACTACATCAAGCGTATGCCAGCCGACTGCGCAATTGATGTTAAAGAAATTAAGCCGGACCTCACGCCGGCAAAAGAAGCCGTCAAGATCTTGGCAGCTATTCCAAAAGGATCGCAAATCATTGCCTTAGACGAGCGTGGCAAAGATCAAACTACTCAACAGTTATCAAAGCAGCTTGCAAGCTGGCGCCAAGATGGTCTAGACATCACCTTCTTGATTGGTGGTGCTGACGGTCTAGACCCTAGCCTCAAAGAAAGTGCTCATGCAATGTGGCGACTTTCTAGTCTGACTCTGCCTCATGCTATGGCTAGACTTATCTTGATCGAGCAACTCTACCGAGCCTGGACTATTTTGCAGGGACACCCTTATCATCGAGAGTAAGCTCTAAGCTTGATAACCAATCTGCCATGTTTCCTTATATCTACCTCGCCTCTCAAAGCCCTCGTCGTCAAGAGCTGCTCAAGCAAATTGGTGTGAAGTATGAAATGCTCGCGCCCGAGCCAGGCGAAGACACGGAAAGCATTGAAGCCAGCCATCCTAATGAAAAGGCTCGCGACTACGTGGCGCGTGTCACCTTAGCCAAAAGTGTTATCGCTCTAAATCGTCACATAGAAAGAGCCTTGCCATGGGCTCCCATTTTATGTGCAGACACAACAGTGAGCCTACCTGGCCATATTGGCGGCGAAATTCTGGGTAAACCTTTTGATGCAGTCGATGCAGACCGTATCCTGAAACTCTTAAGCGGCAAAACTCATCAAGTTCTGACTGCTATTGCGCTGAGAATCAGTCCCGACACTGAGCCCGTATCAGTAGTCCAAATTTCCGAAGTGGCCTTTACTCAATTATCCGAAGACCAAATTACTAAGTACATTGCATCCGGAGAAGCCTTTGGTAAGGCGGGGGCATATGGAATCCAGGGACTTGCTAGCGCCTTTATTGAGTCGATTACAGGGAGCTATAGCGGTATCATGGGTCTACCCCTCGCTGAGACATCTCAATTGTTGAATCTTGCTCAAGTTGCATACCCATTAAGTACTAGCCATGAATGAAGAAATTCTGATTAACATTACTCCGCAAGAAACGCGGGTTGCCCTCATTCAGCAGGGAGCAGTTCAAGAGCTCCAAATCGAACGCACTCGTCAGCGTGGCATTGTTGGGAATATTTATCTTGCTAAAGTAGCGCGCGTTCTGCCTGGCATGCAATCGGCTTTCATTGAAATTGGTCTAGATCGCACTGCATTCATGCATGTGGCCGATATTCTGCAAAATCATTCTCAAACCCAAATAGAAAAGCTGCTCTTTGAAGGTCAAACTCTATTAGTGCAAGTACTCAAGGATCCTTTGGGAACAAAAGGGGCAAGACTGACTACCCAACTGAGTATTGCAGGTCGAAATTTGGTTTACCTACCTCCCAATAGTAATGATCCTAGTACCGAGAAATATATTGGTATCTCGCAGCGCATCGAAGTACCAGAAGAGCGTGAAGCAATAAAAAACCGGCTTGCTGGCCTAATGCCCGCCGATGAAAAAGGGGGAATTATTGTTCGTACTAGCGCACAGGAGGCGACCGATAGCGAGTTGCAACACGATATGCATTACCTGCGCACCACCTGGGAAAATATTCTCGAAGCCGCTAAAACCAAATCAGCGCCCTCTTTGCTGTATCAAGACCTCAGTCTTGCAGAGCGCGTTCTCAGAGATCTCGTCGGTGAGGGGACAACCCAAATTCGGGTAGATTCAGCCGAAAATTATGAGAAGCTCAATATCTTTGCAAGCAACTATATGCCCAATGTACTGGGCAAACTCACTCTGCACCGTGGTGAACGTGCCCTCTTTGATTTATTTGATGTCGATGCCGAGATTAACAAAGCGCTTGGGCGTAGAGTAGATCTCAAGTCTGGTGGCTATCTAATGATTGACCAGACTGAATCGATGACCACCATTGATGTCAATACGGGTAGCTATGTTGGGGCTCGTAATTTAGATGACACGGTCTTTAAGACCAATCTCGAAGCGGCTCAATCAATTGCTCGACAACTGCGCCTCCGAAATCTAGGCGGCATCATCATCATTGACTTCATCGATATGCTCAGTAAAGATCATCAAGAGTCTGTTCTACATGAACTTAAGCGCAATTTAGAGCGCGATCATGCCCGCACTTCAGTCAATGATTTTTCAAGTCTGGGTCTCGTAGAGATGACTCGTAAACGTACCCGCGAATCTCTGGCACACATTACCTGCGAGCCCTGCCCTAGCTGTGCAGGCAAAGGAGAGGTGAAGACGCCTCAAACAATTTGCTATGAAATTTTGCGAGAGATTGTGCGAGAGCATCGGCAATTTAATCCCAGAGAGTTTCGGATTGTGGCGGCGCCCGATGTAATCGATCTTTTTCTAGAAGAAGAAAGCCAATTCTTAGCAAGACTTGGGGACTTCGTAGCAAAACCTATCAAGCTACAAGCTGAAGCGAGCTTCCGACAAGAACAATACGATATTGTTCTCAGTTAACTGAGAATGGGATTTTCAAGCATTCGAGAACTGAATGCGATGAAGGTTGGCATACAAACCGTCTTGTTTGATCAGATCTTGATGCGAACCGTTTTCAACCACTTGTCCTTGATCTAAGACCACAATACGGTCTGCATGCTCAATCGTTGAGAGGCGATGAGCGATCACCAAAGTAGTTCTGCCTGCCATTAATCTTTCTAATGCATCTTGTACTTGGCGCTCAGATTCTGAATCTAATGCCGATGTCGCTTCATCCAAAATCAAAATTGGGGCATTTTTGTATATCGCGCGAGCAATCGCTAGACGTTGGCGCTGACCACCAGAGAGTCGATTGCCGTTATCTCCAATCAAGGTATCAATCCCTTCAGGCAGCTCGTTCATGAGAGCCCCTAGATTGGCGGCTTCCAGGGCTTCAATCACGCGTCCACGATCAACCCCTTCGCTTCCAGCAGCACCGTAGGCAACGTTAGCCGCTACCGAATCATTAAACAAAATCACATCCTGACTCACAAAGGCGAGTTGCTTACGAAGATCGGCTAAAGCAATATTCTCTAGAGGAATATTGTCTAAGAAAATTTCACCGCTCGTGGGTTTAAAGAATCGAGGCAGCAAGCTCACCAAGGTGGATTTACCACCACCAGATGGGCCAACAAATGCGACGATCTCCCCCGGCTGAATCGATAAATTAACGTGGCGCAAGGCATCTTGGCGTCCGACTTCTTGCTCATAAGAGAAGCCCACATCCTCAAACCGAATCGCCCCTTTGGCTTTATCCAATGACTGCATGTTGGCTTTGCGGGACTCATCTTCTTCAATAGGTTCATCCATCATGCCAAAAATCATTTCTGCAGCAGTCAAGCCCCGCTGTAAAGGCTGATTGATATCAGCCAAATGCTTCAAGGGGGATATCACCAACATCATGGCCGTAATGAATGCCGCAAATCCACCCACAGTGGTGCCTTCGGTAGCCGATTGCATCAAAGCAATCACCAATACTACTGATAAGGCCATCGAGGCAATCAGTTGTGTGATGGGTTGATTTAGGCCACCTGCTACTGCTGACTTCAGGGCGAATTGGCGTAAGCGTTCAGCCTTCTCTTTAAAGCGGCGCATCTCATACTCATGCGCACCATGCACCTTAACGATTTTGTAACCTGCCGCAGACTCCTCAACGATATAAGCCAAATCACTGGTTAGGCCTTGCTGCTCACGATTGAGTGAACGCAAGCGGCGATTAATCTTACTCATGATCAAAGCAATGATTGGGAAAATAATTAACACCACCAATGTCAAGCGCCA
>DAISKI010000051.1:0-2712 GCA_036821065.1 Polynucleobacter sp.
GATGCACTCATGCAAACCCTTTCCCTGCCTGGTTCGCCAAGGCCAATAGTTCCTTGAACCGATGCGCAAGCATCCGGAACGATCTTTACCTTGTGGGCGTGAGCGTTTTGATACTTCACAGTGGCAGCTTCGCGCTGTTCACTCCCTGATGGGCTTAATGCACCCGAAGCAGAGTAGCCGTTCCACCTTGAACCCTAGGGTTCAGGATGACGGCCTAGCGGCTAAGGCGGGGAATCCTCTATGTTCATAAACGATATTGCAATGTTGCTCCTGTGCGGAAGCATCTCTGGCTTCTTGGCGGGGCTTCTCGGTATTGGCGGCGGAATGATCTTGGTTCCCTTCATGATTTTGGTATTCAACCATTTAGGCTTTCCTCAAGATCTGATTGTGCATATGGCCATTGCTAGTGGTATGGCAACGATTCTATTTACTACCTCATCAGCGATTTGGGCGCACCATAAACATGGTTCTGTGAACTGGAAACTGATTGGACTCCTTAGTCCCGGCATGGTATTTGGCGCCCTCATTGGCGGGAGTAAATTATTTGAGGCACTCAAGACCTCATGGCTTTCTTTATTCTTTGGCTGTTTTATTGTGTACAGCGCAGTTCAGATGTTACGCAATAAACAACCCAAACCCGGTCGCGAACTCCCAGGCACAGCAGGATTATTTACATTTGGTGCTTTTGTTGGAGCCCTTGCAAGTCTGGTCGGCGCAGGCGGCGCTTTTGTAACTGTGCCTTTTATGATTTGGTGCAATGTCAAACCCCATACCGCCATGGCCACCTCTTCTGGCCTAGGTTTGCCAGTAGCGCTATCGGCAACCTTGGGCTATATGTACGGTAGCTGGGGAATACCCAATCTACCGGCAGGCTCACTCGGCTATGTCTACTTACCTGCCGTGGGATGCATAGTGATCGTGAGCATCTTCACTGCACCATGGGGTGCAAAGATGGCGCGCAAACTCAATGTTGCACAACTCAAGCGTATCTTTGGATTTGTACTGCTCTTTCTTGCGGCCTTCATGTTTAATGAAAGCCGCAAGGCATTTGGTTTCTAAAGACGAGATTATTTCTGGGTGTACTGCTCACGCAGAACATTTTTCTGCACTTTGCCCATCGCGTTGCGAGGCAAATCAGAAACGATCTCTAAGCGTTTTGGTACTTTGAAATTGGCAATCTGAGTCTTTAAAGTATTGATCATTGCCTGTGAATCGAGCTTAGCACCCGCTTTTGGCACAACTACTGCCATTACGGCCTCACCAAAATCTGGATGAGGAATGCCAATTACAGCGCTCTCATCAACGCCATCCATGTCATCAATAAAACTCTCGATTTCTTTTGGATACACGTTATAGCCGCCAGAAATAATTAAATCTTTACTTCGGCCAACGATGCACAGATAGTCATCAGGAGCATTCCCGCCATTAGCCGATCCACCCCAACGACCAACGTCACCCGTCTTAAACCAACCATCTTTTGTGAACTCTTCTGCAGTCTTTTCCGGCATCCGCCAGTAACCTGCAAAAATATTGGGGCCCTTTACCTGAATGCTGCCAATTTCATTAACAGCACATGGCTTATTATTTTCATTCACAACCCGGACCTTGACGCCAGGTAGAGGCAATCCAACGGAGCCTCCAACGCGCTTACCTTGATAGGGGTTAGACACCAGCATCACGGTCTCACTCATGCCATAACGTTCCAGAATCGGTTGACCAATGAGTTCATGGAAGCTGTTAAATGTCTCAGTAAGCAAAGGGGCTGAACCGGAAACAAACAAACGCATATTACGGGCAACGTGTTTATTAAAACCTTTGTCTGCCAATAGGCGAACATAGAAAGTCGGCACGCCCATCATGACGGTGGACTGTGGCATGTGATGAATCAATTGAGCTACGTCTAGACGAGGTAACCAAATCATCTTGCTACCATTAATCAAAGCGCCATGGGCTGCAACAAATAGTCCATGAACATGGAAAATCGGCAAAGCATGCAAAAGAACATCGCCCTTTTTCCAGGCCCAAAATTTTTGCAGAACCGCTGCATTGCTACCCAAGTTTTTATGGGTCAACATCGCACCTTTACTACGACCCGTTGTACCAGATGTGTACAGAATTGCGGCAAGGTCATCGTCTTTGACGGTAACGGTTTTGAATGTATCGCTTTGTACTGCCGCTCTTTCGAGCAAAGTACCTGTCCGGTTGTCATCTAAGGTTAAAACATGCTTAGTACCGGCTTTGAAAGCTACCTTAGACACCCAGGCAAAGTTCTTGCTGCTGCAAACCACTAAAGCTGGTTCTGCATTCTCAATGAAGTACTGCATTTCAGCAGCCTGATATGCGGTATTGAGCGGCAAGTAGACATAACCCGCACGAATCGTAGCAAGGTACAGAAAAAGTGCTTCAGGAGATTTTTCTACTTGCACAGCAACCCGTGAACCCTTGGGCAGCTTGAGACTCTTCAACAGATTCGCGAGCATGGCTGTGGAGCGCTCTACATCACTCCATGAGTAGTAGAGGCCATCGTGCGTTTCTATGGCGCAGGCTTTCTTATCTTTCGGGAAGCCTTTTTCTAACAACGAATACAAATTCATGAAAATTCCTTGAGGATTTAAATCGGAGTTACGGCAGTGGCGGCCCCATTACCCAATCAGACAGACCGGTAGCGATTTCTGGGAAGAAGCACAGTAAAACTACTGAGAAAATCATGAT
>DAISKI010000051.1:2812-5282 GCA_036821065.1 Polynucleobacter sp.
GATTCACGAATGGTGACATCGAGCAATGGATATAAATCTTTGAAACGCCACATGCCATAAATCAAGGCAATCAAGACAAAGGCGAACACCGCGCCTAGACCAGCAGTCTCGGCTGGAGTCGCATAGCCACCGTAAAGGGCAACCATCACACCAATCAAGAGCACCAAAAATGGTAGTACTCGGGGTAAGGCGCTAATCTTTTGCTGCATCGTGTAGGTATGACGATCCAGAATCGGTGAAGTTGCAGCTGAGTTCAAGCTATAAGCTTCATAGGCTTTCGCGTACTCCTTACGGAAACGCATGATGGTGTAGATCGAGAAGAAGATCACCAACATTACGCCAGGACCAATTGCCGCTAAGAATAAACGGCCAAGCGATTGTTCTGAAGCTACTGAATACAAAATCATGGTGATCGATGGAGGTAACAAAATACCCAAGGTTCCTCCGGCAGCAATAATGCCTGCCGCAAATCCAGGGGAGTAACCACGCTTGCGCATTTCTGGGATACCAGCACTGCCAATCGCTGAGCAGGTTGCAGGACTAGAACCAGCCATCGCAGCAAACAAGGCACATGCAAAGACGTTTGCAACACCTAAACCGCCTGGGACTTTACCCATCCATACATGCAATGCATCATAGAGATCCTTACCAGCCCTTGAACGGCCAATTGCCGCCCCCTTCAAGATGAAGAGTGGAATTGACATCAAGGTAATACTGGACATTTCTTCATAGACGTTTTGCGCTACCGTATCCAAGGAAGAGGCTGGCATAAAGAAATACATGAAGATGATCGCAACGATTCCCAATGCAAATGCAATGGAAATACCTGAGAACATGATCAATAGGGTAACTAAGCCAAAGATCAAGCCGATTGTCAGAATAGACATGTTTAGTGACCTCTACTTAGAACATCAGTAGCCACATGCTTTCTGACAAAGATTTGTAAAAATAACTGGAAGCTGAGTAAAACCATGCCAGCAAACATCATTGAGTAAGGAATCCATAAAGAAGGAGCCCAAGTGGAATTGGTGACTTGACCATCCACCCAAGCTTCAACCAGCAAATCCCAAGTCTTGACTGAGAAGAAGGCAAAGAACAGGCAGGAAATAATATCAATTACCGTAGCGCGAACCTGATTCACTTTATGGGGTAGAAGCCCCTCAATGGCGGAGATCCCAATATGTCCACGCTTTTCTTGCACGTAAGAGCTACACATAAAGGTAACGCCCACCAAACAAAATAGAGCTGCCTCATCTTGCCAATCATTAGCCAAATGAAACAAGCCGCGCGAGACTACGCTATAGGTCAAAATCAGAGCGGCTGCCATTAAGGCAATCGATCCCAACAGGACTAGGCATTTATTGAGCGCTGACATGCCTTTGTCAGCCATTTCGAGGAGCTTAAACATCATCCGCTAATTTTGACTGCGGAGGCCATCATCGCCGCGCAAGTTTCATTGCGTTCGGAGAATTCTTTCCAAGCTGATGGCTTGGCAACCGCTTTCCATTTCTCCACTACTGAGGCATCCAGTTCGAATACTTTATTACCCGCTTTAGCAAAGGCAATCGAAGCGTCAATATCGTCCAGCTTGGCTTGCTCAGTGCCAAACTTTTCCATATCAGCGCCAACCGACATAATGATCTCGCGTTGATTAGCTGGTAAAGCATCAAAAACCATTTTAGACATCATGAGTGGCTCTAACATGTACCAATACGACTTATTCTTTGCGCTCGTAAAGTTCTTAGAGAGCTCGGCCAACTTGAATGACATCAGACTTGCAGAAGATGTGTAAGCTGCGTCTAGTGATCCAGTTTGCATTGCTTGATACACTTCATTGGAAGGAATAGAGGTCATCACCGATCCGCCAGCTGCCTTCAACATGGCATCAAACTCTCGACTACCGCCGCGGACCTTAACGCCCTTGATATCTTCAGGAACAATGATGGGGCCGGAACGAGTAGCAACGCCACCAGCCTGCCAAACCCAACTCACAATGACGATGCCCTTAGACTCCATCACCTTATTCAAAATCTTGCCGACTTCGGCAGTCTTCCACTTAGCACCCTGCTCATAGCTAGTCACCAAGCCTGGCATTAAACCAATATTGGCTTCAACTACTTCACCGCCAGCATAGGGCAATGGATAAAAACTAAAATCTAAGGCGCCTTTGCGAAGCGCACTAAATTGCGCGTTGGTTTTCATCAAAGACGATTGAGGATAAACATCAAACTTCAAAGCACCCTTAGTTCTCTTGGTCACTTCATCTGCAAACTTTTTGCAGAGGCGATCACGGAAATCCGTGCCACTTGGAAATTGATGTGAAATTTTGAGGGTCTGTGAAGCGCCCTGGGCCCAAATAGGCAAGTTATATCCTGCCAATGAAGCACCAGCAGCGCCCAATAGAATTTGGCGGCGTAACTGACTAATTTCTTTTGAATCTGTCATCTTGTTCTCCTGTGGGTCTTTGCTT
>DAISKI010000051.1:5382-7187 GCA_036821065.1 Polynucleobacter sp.
CGCTCAGCCCAGGATTGACTATCTAACTTCAGCGTTGCTAAAGCTTGATCTCGTGTTGCTTTGATAGCAGGCTTTAGGCGATCCTCAGGAACACCCTGCCCAAGATTGGCCCCTGCTACTACCCAATCCATGAAGCCCGGAATCGGAGATAAGGTCACAAAGGTTTTTAAGCCCGGGAACTCGGCGTGCAATTGTTCAGCCACGCGTTTGATCAAAAAGTTACCCATCGATACGCCACGCAAACCGGGCTCACAGTTACTGATGGAATAAAAAGCAGCTACCTTAAATTGAGAGACTTGATCATTAGTCTCCGCCTTTTTATCAACCAAGGGCGCAATCACTGCTGGAACTTCAGGGAGCAATGCAACCTCGACGAAGATCAGGGGTTCATTAGGAAGTTGTGGATGAAAGAATGCAAAACAACGACGATCCGGCTGTAAGCGACGACGCAAATCATCCCAACCATCGATCGCATGAACCGCTTCGTGTTGAATCAGTTTTTCTAGCACTTCTGCAGGAGACTTCCAATCCACGCGGTGCATCTTTAAAAATCCCGGATTAAACCAAGAGGACAGCAAGTGCCGCATATCAAAGTCAACCGCAGTCAACTCAGGCTTCTTATCTAAAACTTGGAGAAGATCGCGGCGCATCTGGACTACTGCAGCAGTTCCTTCGCTAGCGCGATTTAAGCGACGAAATAATTCTTGGCGAGGAGACTCGACAACGCGTTGCAAACGAATGTAATTACGCGCATTGGAGTCCGCCGCAAAATTTTGCGCAGCCGTCATCACCAAATCAGTATCGGGATTTAACTTCTCAAATAAAAAAGTGAAGAAGGCAACGTGTTGATCTTTACTCAGCTTGCGATAACCATTTACAACATCGTCTGCCATGCTGACGGCATTGGATTCACCACGCCCAGAGATCATGCGCTTTACCGCGTTATTAACACGCGATAAATTACGGGCTTTGGCGATCTTTTCCAGCATGTCTGTCTCTCTAATTCGATAAATAAATGGTTACAACATATCAATCCAGAAATCAGCGACAGTCTCAGTAAAACTTTGGGGTTTTAGCGGCTTTTAGCCAACTTTCTTGGTATTTGGTCTCACTATAAGGTAAAAACCAAAAAAAATCATGGGAAGTGAGAGCCACTGCCCCATCGACAAACCCAGTCCCAGCAAGCCCAGAAAGGCATCAGGCTCACGTGCGAACTCTGCCAAGAAACGACAAACCCCATATCCAAGTAGGAATAAACCTGAGACTTGTCCGAGGGGACGAGGCTTGCTGGAAAAAATCCACAAAATGATTCCGAGCAAAATGCCCTCGCCCAAGAACTGATAGATCTGTGAAGGATGGCGTGGCAGGCTATCGACTTGCGGAAAAATCATAGCCCATGGGAGATCAGTGGGTCGACCCCAAAGCTCCCCATTAATGAAGTTCCCGAGACGACCAAAGGCAAGACCAAAAGGTACGAGTGGCGCAACTAAATCACTCACAACAAAAAAAGTGGTTTTATGACGGTGTGCAAACCAGAGCATTGCCAGAATCACCCCTAAAAGACCGCCATGAAAAGACATACCACCTTCCCATAGTTTGAGGATATTCAAAGGATGCGTGAGATAAAAGTCGGGCTGATAAAACAGGGTATAGCCTAAGCGACCACCCAGAACCACGCCGAGCACGCCAGCGAACAGTAAATCTTCTAATTCTTTATAAGACCACCCCAAAGCTTGGTATTGAGGAGAGCGAATCCGCAAACGTCCCAAGAGGAGAAATTGGGCAAAGGCCATGAGATACATCAA
>DAISKI010000052.1:0-4680 GCA_036821065.1 Polynucleobacter sp.
ACCCCTAAAGATGGTGAGCGTTACTTTGCTTTAGTCAAAGTCGACAAGATCAATGGTCTAGCACCAGAGGCTCTTAAGAACCGCATCATGTTCGAGAACCTCACACCACTTCACCCCAATCGTGTGATCTCTTTAGAGCGCGATATCAAGGCAGAAGAAAACCTCACTGGCCGCATCATCGATATGATCTCGCCCATTGGTTACGGTCAGCGTGGCCTTTTAGTTGCATCACCTAAGTCTGGTAAGACAGTAATGATGCAGCACATTGCGCATGCAATCTCTGCTAACAATCCCGATGCAATCTTGATCGTTCTTCTCGTGGATGAGCGTCCTGAAGAGGTTACTGAAATGCAACGCTCCGTGCGCGGTGAAGTTGTGGCATCTACTTTTGATGAGCCTGCAGTGCGTCACGTTCAAGTTGCCGAGATGGTGATTGAAAAAGCCAAGCGTTTGGTTGAGATGGGTAAAGATGTGATCATCTTACTTGACTCGATAACTCGTTTAGCACGTGCTTACAACACCGTCGTACCTTCCTCAGGCAAGGTACTCTCCGGTGGTGTGGATGCCAATGCTTTGCAACGTCCAAAACGTTTCTTTGGTGCGGCTCGTAATATTGAAGAAGGTGGCTCACTCACCATCATCGCTACTGCTCTGATTGAAACAGGTAGCCGTATGGATGATTTGATCTATGAAGAGTTCAAAGGTACGGGCAATATGGAAGTCCACCTTGAGCGTCGTTTGGCTGAGCGCCGTGTTTACCCAGCGATCAACCTCAATAAGTCTGGTACCCGTCGTGAAGAGCTCTTGGTCAAGGCTGAGAACCTTCAGAAGATCTGGGTATTGCGTAAATTGTTGGCCGATATGGACGATATTGAGGCGATGAACTTCATCGTCGATAAGCTCAAATCGACTAAAAACAACGGTGAATTCTTCGATTTAATGCGTCGTGGTGGCTAAAAAGGGCTTGTTTTAGACTTTTTCCACCTCAGGAACAGCGCTTTCTTATTGATTTCATGGCATAATTTTGCCTTTGCTGCTGTAAGAAGCGCTTTTAACTTGGGCAAGTATTTGGGTTGTTTAACCTAAACGGCTACCCGCTAATAGGAATCATTATGAAACCAGGCATCCACCCAGAATATCGTGAAATCGTCTTTGTTGACGTTTCCAACAACTTCAGCTTTAAGACTCGCTCCACTATGTCCACTAAAGAGACAATCAAGTGGGAAGATGGCAAGGAATATCCTTTAGCCAAGATCGAGACTTCATCTGAGTCACACCCTTTCTACACTGGTACCCAGAAGATTATGGATACCGCAGGTCGCGTTGAGAAATTCCGTCAGAAGTTTGGCACTAAAGCCGTTGCTAAAGCATCTGGTGATGGCGCTGCTAAGACTGCCGAGAAAAAAGCGGCTGCTGCAGAAGCGAAAGCTGCTGAAAAGCCAGCGAAGAAGCCTGCTGCTAAGAAGGCTTAATTTTTTCAGGTACTCAATACTTGCGAGATAATCAAGGCAGCGTTTGCTGCCTTTTTTATTGCTAGTTTGTGTATTTGCATTTGATTCACTAACGCATGGTTAAACTCACCGCCGCCGCCACCCGCTCCATTCCGCGCATCATCATTTTTGCGTTGACCTTGGTCTATGGTTTTGCTGGCTTATTCTTTCGGGATCCTTGGAAGAATGAGGATGCGATCGGCTTTGGTGGCATGTGGACTTTATTCAGAGGCAATACCTTTGACTGGATTGTTCCCCACTTAGCAGGCCGCGAACTTTCTTTAGGCGCGCCATTTCCGTATTGGTTAGGTGGCTCACTCATTCACTTGTTTGGATCTTGGATTGGTGCTGCTAATGCAGCCCGCTTGTATTCCGCGATTTGCTTCTTTGCAACTGCAGTAGCGATTTGGTATGCCACCTATCTTTTAGGTCGTCGCCCTGAAGTGCAGCCGATGGCTCTCGCCGTTGGTGGCCAACCCGATCGCAAGAGTTATGGAATGACCTTAGCGGATGGCGCGCTGCTCATCTTCTTAGCTTGTATTGGTCTGGCACAAAACGCCCATGAAACGACGCCGATGATGGCGCAGGTTATGGGAATTGGCTTCATACTTTACGGCACCGTACGGGGTTTAGATAAACCCTGGCAAGGCGGCTTGTGGACTGGTCTTGGCTTAATGATTGTGATTTTGTCGAGCAATCTCACGCTCAGCTTAATCATGGTCAGCTCTACTATCATCGCGGTCTTGGCTAGTAATGCCAAGTTACGTTTACGCTGGACTTTAACTAGTACCGTACTGGGTTTAATTGGATTTGCGATCTGGCCAGCACTTTGGTACGGATTTAATCTCTCTCCCGAGATGCGCCATGTCGCTGAGGTCGGTTGGCGCAATATGCCCGTCATGCGCTCTACTGTCTCACTTGATTCGATTGCTTTCTTGAGCGTGAACTTCTGGGTTTACGCTTGGCCGGTGTGGCCTCTGGCAGCAATCTCTCTGGCTCACTGGGGCACGAATAAGTCAGCAGGGGCTTGGCGAGCGCCTCACCTTGCTATTCCACTGAGTTTGTTTATTGGTTCACTGATTTATGTTTTGTTTAGAGTCGAAGCCAACGAACATGATTTGATGATTCTGATTCCGAGTTTAGCCATCATTGGGGCTTTTAGCTTGCCAATACTCAAACGTAATCTGATTAGCTTCATTGATTGGTTTGCAATGCTCAGTTTTACAGTGATTGCGATTGCGGTTTGGGTGATTTGGTTTGCTAAGATCACCGGCTACCCCGAAGGTACTGCTGCCAATTTCGCGCGTTTATTGCCAGGCTTTCAGGCGCAGTTCAATTGGCTGGCTTTCGTGATTGCGCTTGCAATTACTGGCGTGTGGTTAGCGATCGTACGCTGGAGAACTTCACGCGCCCCCAAAGAAATCTGGCGCTGCCTCATCATCTCGGCATCGGGCACAACCTTGATGTGGGTTTTATTAATGACGCTTTGGTTGCCCACCATTAATTACGCCAAAACCTATCGTTATGTGGCTGCCCGTTTATCTCAGGTGATTGCTACTCATACGGGATGCGTCAATACTAGCAGTCTAGGTCTATCTCAATTAGCCTCGTTTGATTACTTCACAAGACTTGATTTACGTGATGATCCTAACTGCCCTTGGATGCTGACTCACAGTCAGTCTGAGGCTCAGGCTTTTGGCAGCCTGAATGATAAGAAGCTAATTTTGATGTGGGAAGACCGTCGCGCTGCCGACCGAGATGAGCGTCTGCGCCTCTACGAAGTTTTACCGAAATAATCTGTGATTCACTTTAAGTTATCGCGCTTGCGCGAGGATATTCCCGCCCTACTCAAACTTGCTGGCCCTATTTTGTTGGGACAGTTAGCAGTCATTGCCTTTGGTGTTTTAGATACTGCGATGACAGCACGCTACTCTGCTGCTGACCTCGCTGCATTAGCCATGGCTTCAGCCATTTTTATCAGCCTCTATGTTGGTTTAACTGGTGTGGTTTCTGCACTAGCCCCAATTGCTGGACAACTCTTTGGCGCCAAACGATTCGATGAAATTGGTGAGGAAGTGCGTCAGGCAAGCTGGCTCGCCATTGCACTGTCGATTGTGGGTTGTCTTGTTTTGACTAATGCCGATGCCTTACTCAGCATCTCACATATCAGCCCTGAGATCGAAGATAAGGCCCGCCTCTATCTCAGCATACTGGCACTGGGCTTGCCTGCGAGCATGGGAATGCGCGTCTTGATGGCTTTGCATAATGCGATCTCTCGACCTACTGTGATTACCGTGATTCAGATTATTGGTTTGGGACTCAAACTACCACTTAACTTACTCTTCATCTACGGCGGCTTGGGTATTGCTGCGATGGGCGGTCCAGGCTGCGCCGTAGCTACTGTCATCATCAATTGGTTTTGGGTATTAATTACCCTGGCTTATGTCTTATTCAACCGCTTTTATCATCCCTTTGAAATCTTTAGTCGATTTAGCAAACCCGATTTACATCGGATCTGGACTCTCCTGAAATTAGGCGCCCCCATTGGTTTTAGTTACCTCATTGAAGTGACTTCATTTACCTTTATGTCATTATTTATTGCGCGCCTAGGTACCACTGCATTAGCTGGTCACCAGATCGTCGCCAATATGGGCACCGTAATATATATGGTACCCCTCTCACTCTCGATTGCCACTATGACTTTGGTCTCTCAATCGATTGGCGCCAATCGGCAAGAGCGTGCTGAAGAAATTGGTTGGTCGTCCGTCTTTTTTACCAGTGCCCTTTGCATCACCATTGGTATTGCAGTCTGGGCTTTCCGACTCGAGTTGCTGGATTTATACAACCCGCCTGAAGCAGTGAAGGTCTTCTCAATCCCACTATTTTTATTTATTGCCTTCTATCAGATGTTTGATGCTTTGCAAGTGACTGCAGCATTTATTCTGCGCGCCTACCGAATTGCTTTTTGGCCGATGCTGATTTATGCCGGATCACTATGGGGCGTGGGATTAGGTGGAGGCTATCTGATGGGCTTTAACATCTTGGGCAATACACCAAACTTCTTACAAGGTGCCAATGGTTTTTGGGCTGCCAACAGTATGAGCCTGGGATTGGCAGCTTGCCTCTTACTTTACCTCTTCAGAAAAACGGCGGCGCGTTATGAAAAAACGCATCCGCCGCTTGAAGTCTA